>NZ_FMIF01000015.1:0-141322 GCF_900095615.1 Sporanaerobacter sp. PP17-6a
TATCACAATATTTATATTTGTAAACAAAAATATTTATATTTTTATAAAAAAGGTTTTTATTAAAAATTAATAATAATGTTAATAAATCAAGGAAGCCTTCTTTGGAAATTCAATTAGAATGAAATTATATTACAAACCCTCCGTTAGGGCTTATTACCTGGCCTGTTATAAAATCCGCTTTATCGGATGCCAAAAACAAAGCACATTCTGCAATATCATCAGCCGTTCCCAGTCTCATAAGGGGCGTATCATATTTTAATTCTTCCAAATCCTTATCATTTAGCCCTTTTAACATATCGGTCTGTATTACTCCCGGAGCTATGGAATTAACCTGAATATTAGAAGGGCCGAGTTCTTTAGCTAATGCTTTTGTAAATCCTATAATTCCTGCCTTTACTGTGGAATAGTGAACCTCACATGATCCTCCTACCATTCCCCATATGGAAGAAATATTAATGATCTTTCCTTTTTTCTCGGATATCATATATTTAGCCACACTTTGAGTACAATTAAAAACTCCGGTTAAATTGATATCAATCATCCTCTTCCAATCATCCTGAGTAATATCTGTAAAAAGTATAGATTGAGCAACACCTGCATTATTAATGAGTAAATCTATGTTTCTGAATCTTTTTATACAAAATTCAACCATGGAATCCACCTGTTTTCTATCCGAAACATCAGCTCTGTAAGCATAAGCTATTATTCCTTTTGAATTCAATTGCTGGCACAGTTCTTCCGCTTCTTTTTTAGAATTATTATAATTTATTAACAAGTTATATCCGTTTTCAGCAAAAGCTTTCGCCATCTGTCTTCCGATTCCTTTAGATGCTCCTGTTATAATAGCTGTTTTATTCACAATTATTCCCCTTTCTGTAATAGAAAATGTTCAAATACATAATATTATTTAATTTCTATAATGTCAAAGAAAAAAATAGGAAAAGAGTTCCGTGGATGACCTCTTTTCCTAAATAAGAACAGCACAAAAGAACCGTCCCCTTGTGTTAATCCAATATTATATCCTTCAATTTTCTTTTTGGAACATGGTGAACTTGATTTTCGTCCCTCCAATATTTAACATCATTAGGCTCCCTCAGCTCCTCGAGAACAACCTTTTCCCTCGGCTTTCCTAAAGCAATCACAAGCAATACTTCATATTCCTCAGGTATACGGAGATCTTTTCTCAATCCTTGTTTATCTGCCGAACCAAACATACAGCCTCCAAGCCCTCTTTCAGCTGCTCCCAAAAGTATGCTCTGACAAGCAATTCCATGATCCCAAAGTTGATTATTACTGATTTTATTATCCCTCAGCATTATAATATATGCCGAAGGTCTTTCCCCTTCTTCCGGCCCTTCCCAATCTTTAAAATATGCCGCCCATTTTAAATGGGAAAATACGATTTTATTCTTATCATCGTCACAGGAAATAATATACTTTAAAGACTGGAGGTTTCCTCCTGAAGATGATAATCTGGCCAAATCGATTAGTTCTTCAATAGTTTTTCTTTCAATTTTTTCATCCTGATAAAATCTCCTATAAGAACGATTTTTTAATATCAAATCACGAATCATTTTTAACCCTCCCCTTTAATTTTATTCAAATTCATTTTAACTATAGTATGTCATACCTAACAACATTCTTCAATAAATAATATAAAAATTAAAGCAGTAAGCTTTTCCACATAAAACCTACTGCTCTTATTGCAATATTATTAGAAAATTAATTTATAATTTACTGTAAACTTCTCCTCGAGATGCAATTTGAATAATATTTATGATTAAATTTTTTTCATCTTTGCTAAATATAATTCTATATTTACCAACTCTCAATCTGTAATCTTCCATATTCCCATGCAATTTTTTAACATCTCCAAATGGAAGCTGATTTATAGATTTAATTATCCTTAACTGTGTATTTTTATCTAATTTTTTTAGATACTTGAGACAATTTTTCTCATATTTAATATTATATCTCATTTTTATTAACCTTTAATTCTTTTAAAATGTCATCTTGATCGATAAATTCACCTTTTAATTTAATCTTCTCTAACTGAAGACGTTCTTCTTCAGTTATATATTCATGCTCCTGTTCGTTTATTTCATTCCATTTATCCTGAGTCTCTTTAAATTTTAGAAATTCAGCCATGTCAATAATGGTTTTAATATTCTCCGGCCTCAATTCGTCTTTTAATATTTGTTCAATTTTTTTTTCAAGGGTCATGCCTTTTTCCCTCCCTTTTTAGTAATATTTTTCTAAAAAATATTACTAAAAAAATTATTCATAATTTATATATATTATAGCACAAAATATTTCATTTAAACTATCGGAATTCTATCCTTTCTGAAAAGAAGATATACTTTTAAAATTTACACTATAATATTTAACTACTATAAATAGTTTATTTCAGTATTTCCTTTATTACTCTTTCAAAATTTTTATGGGTAATCTTCTCTATCTGTTCTTGACCATATCCCCTATCTGATAATATCTTAATCAGTTGGGGTATCTTTGATGCATCTTCGATTCCCTTTGCCATTGTAGTTTCACTTTCTTGAAAACTATTGGTGGTATCTCCAGATAAGAAGTCACAAAAATCAAATCCGAATCCGACATAATCTATTCCTACCAAATTTACTATATAATCTATATGATCTGCCAATCTTTCTACCGTCGGATTTTTTTTATCTATAAAGTCCGGCCATGAATTCATTCCTATAACTCCATTACGTTCCGCAATAGCTTTTATCTGGTCATCTTTTAAGTTTCTTTTGGATTGGCATAAATTATAAACATTAGAATGAGAAGCGATAAAAGGTTTTCGTGTATGATTACATATATCCCAAAAAGTTTTCTCATTTCCATGGGATACATCAATTATCATTCCCAGTTCCTCCATCTTATGAAGTGCTTTAATTCCCAATTGGGTTATGCCCCTTTCAGGATTTCCGTTGCTTCCGGTAGCAAACTCATTTTCTTCATTCCAAGTAAGCATCCCGTGTCTTATTCCAAATTCATATAACATTGTTATTAAACTTGTATTTCCTCTAAGCCCGCTCATTCCTTCTATTCCAAGAATTATCGCAAATTTTCCTTGGTCTTGTATCCTCTTCATATCTTCATAATTATGGGCGATCTCTGCATAATCCTTCATATCTTTAATTTCCTCGGACAGTGCTCCTAAAATCTCCAGCATTCTCCAAGCGGGATTTTCGTCCGTATAAGGAGGATCTACCCAAACTACAAATATGCTTCCGTTCACTTCCCCTTTTTTTAATCTTTCAAGATGATGATTTCTAAAAACATTTTTTTCACCATTAAGCCTTTTAATAGCTACATCTGTTAGAATATCCGAATGTCCGTCAAATACCATAATATTACCTCCTAATTTTAATATTATATATTTAATATCAAAAATTTTTAAATCAGTTATACACTATTAATTTTTAATAAGATTAATTATATTATAATATAACTTAATTGTAATACTAAGCAGCAGTCCATCACTTTAAAACTTTTGTTGTTTTAAGTGACATTACTTCAGTAATATTATATAATAATTGTATAAATTATGCGACAAGTAAAGCAATATTGCGGAAAAGAATAGAGAATGACGAAAAAGGATGTGAAATAAATAGATGAAATTTGTATTATCTCCGGATTCTTTTAAAGAAAGCATGAGTGCTAAGGAAGTTGCCGAATCCATGGAACGAGGATTAAAGGTTGTTTTCCCTCAGGCCCAGTATATAAAAATCCCAATGGCTGACGGAGGAGAAGGCACAGTTGAATCTTTAGTTGAAGCAACATCGGGAAAAATTTATAATGTATCAGTTACGGATCCATTAGGAAATCCTGTTGTTGCAAACTTTGGAATCCTTGGAGACAAAAAGACAGCTGTAATAGAGATGGCATCAGCCAGCGGTATCCAATTGGTTCCCCAAGATAAAAGAAATCCATCTGTAACCACTACTTACGGTACCGGCGAATTAATTAAAGCCGCCCTTGAGAAAGGCGCAAATCATCTGATAATCGGAATCGGAGGAAGCGGAACTAATGACGGAGGCGCCGGAATGCTTCAGGCTCTCGGCGTAAGGTTTCTGACGAAAAATAATGAGGAAATTCCAAGAGGCGGGAAAAATTTGAATTTAATTCACAAAATTGATATAAGCAATTTAGATTCCAGATTATCAAAGGTCAAAGTAGAAGTTGCCTGCGATGTAACCAATCCTTTAACAGGAAAAGAAGGGGCTTCCTATATATTCGGTCCCCAAAAGGGGGCAACTGAAGAAATGGTGAAAGAATTGGATAATAATTTAAAACATTATGCTAAAGTGATAAGAGAACAAATCGGAAAGGATGTTGAAAATATTTCCGGAGCAGGGGCAGCAGGAGGATTAGGAGCAGGCCTTTTAGCTTTTCTCGATACAAAATTGGTCAGGGGAGTAGATCTCATTATTCATTACACCAATTTGGAATCTCATATAAAAGATGCAGATTTTGTATTTACGGGAGAAGGCAGCATAGATTCTCAGACTCTCTTTGGGAAAACCCCTTTTGGAGTAGCTTCCGTGGCAAAGAAATACAATGTTCCCGTCATAGTCCTTGCGGGCAGAATCGGAAAGGGATATGAAAAACTGTATGATCACGGCATAACGGCAATATTTAATATACTCTCCAAAGTCACCACATTAGAACATGCTCTTAAAGACGGTTCTCAAAATGTTGAAACAACAAGCCAAAACATCGGCAGGCTAATAAAGGCATCTCAAGATATCTAAAAAAAGAAGTATTAAGATACTTCTTTTTTATTGATAAGATTTATTTTATATTTGTGTCGTTATATCCCAGCAATTTCCTTATCTCATCCTGTTTCCCAAACAGTACACAACCTCCCTCATGCTCTTCATTCATCA
The DNA here is from genome assembly GCF_900095615.1 of Sporanaerobacter sp. PP17-6a. Classification (NCBI taxonomy): domain Bacteria; kingdom Bacillati; phylum Bacillota; class Tissierellia; order Tissierellales; family Sporanaerobacteraceae; genus Sporanaerobacter; species Sporanaerobacter sp. PP17-6a. The sequence continues at coordinate 4,914 of NZ_FMIF01000015.1, forward strand.
ATCCTTGGGTGTTCAGCTTTTGAAAAAGGGGAGATTGAAGTGCTTCTAACAAGGAACAATCTTTTAAATTCATATCAGAATAAGGAGAAAAAGGACAAGGTTCTGCTCTGCCTGCAGTATTTATATGGAAGAATCCCCTGCCTGCGGCCAAGCATCCTCCCATGTATTTTTCATCTCCCGGAAATGATAAGTAGATGATATCTTCGTACTGTTTTCTTAAAATATCCTGCCGTTCTTCTAAGATCTTTCTTCCTCCTTCGGTCAAAACAAGATTTTCAGTTGAAGGTTCAGCCGGAACATATTCAATATAAAATACAACGCCGCATCCTTCTTTATATAATGTGTCGATAAATTCCTTACTCGTTACAACATCCAAATTTTCCATAGTGACGGTAATAGAAGTACCATAAAATATTCCCCGAGTATTCATTTGCTTCATTTTCCCGACCAATGACGTATATACTCCTTCTCCCCGCCTTTTATCCGTTTCAATAAGGCCGCCTTCCATGCTGAAGACCGGAACAAGATTTCTATTCTTGTCAAATAAATCAATATACGATTCATCCATAATAGTTCCATTCGTGAATATAGGAAAAATAACATCGGGAAATTCAGCTGCTGTTTCTATAATACATCTGGACAAAAGGGGTTCTCCTCCTGCAAGAAGAATAAACGAGATCCCGAGCTGATTGGCTTCCTGAAAAATTCGTTTCCATTGATCACAAGTCAGCTTCTCCTGTTGAGGGTAAGTACTGCAGGATTGATTTGCCCTTGCATAACACCCCTTATAAAACATATTACATTGTGTCGTAATACTTGCAATCAGAAAAGACGGAATATGTGTACCTTGTGATTCCAACTGATTACGTTTTTTTACGGCATCTTTCTGCGCAATCATATATCTTAAGAGAAAAGCACTTTCACGAGGATTTTTTAAAGACGACTTTAATGCCTTCCGAACAATTCGTTCAATTCCACCATTCATATATTCCATCAAATTCATACTCATTTCCTCCAAAATTAAGTTATATGAGAACTTCATCAATAAGCAGTAATACTTCTCCCCTCATATCACCTGTTTAACCGGCGATATGCTCCCACAGCTTAACCTATTTACCTTAACTTAAAGTGAAGATAAAAAACATTAAAATCAATATATCCAATATACATCTCTAATTTTAGAGGTATACGGATTTCTTGTCAATAAAAAAACAATAAATATAAAAAAACTTTTATTGTTTATTATTATATGAATAATTTTCTATTGACTTATCTTTTTTTTACTGATATTATGTCATTGTAAGACAATTTTATATAATGTACGTTCATATAAATCTCACAATATGGCTGAGAAGTCTCTACCAAGTGACCGTAAATTACTTGACTATGAATGAAAATGCACTTAGGATTCCGAAGGTGCTTATTTGTATTGCTTATGTAATGCCTTCAGGATAAAACCCAGGGGGTAGGTTTCACTTGTAGTGATCTTACTCTGCCTGGGTTTATTATTTTTTAGGAGGTATAATTGTGAATAGTCCGGTAAGAAGAATATTTGTAGAAAAGAAAAGAAAGTTCAACATAGAAGCAGAACGGCTATATAATGATTTAAAACAAAATTTATCCATAAAAGGATTGGAAGAAGTAAGAATTTTAAACAGATATGATATCCAGGAAATTTCCGATGATGCATACCTAAAATCATTAAAAACCATATTCTCTGAACCAAATGTGGATACGGTATATGAAGAAAAAATAGAAACAAAAGATGAATGGAAAATATTTGGGATAGAATATCTGCCCGGTCAATACGACCAGAGAGCGGATTCTGCCGTCCAATGCATCGAAATACTGACGGAAAAAGAAAAACCGATTATAAATACGGCAAAAATAATAATTCTTAAGGGAAATATTACAAATGAAGAATTTAAAAAGATTAAACATTATTGTATAAATCCTGTAGACCGCAGAGAAGCAGAATTAACCAAACCTGATAATCTGGAAAATGAAATAATTTCTCCCGACAATGTAATAACATTAGACGGGTTCATCGAAAAATCCCCCAAAGAGTTGGAAGAATTTAAAAATACTTTGGGTCTTGCCATGAGCATCGAGGATATTAAGTTCTGCCAGGAATATTTTAAGCTCACGGAAAAGAGAAATCCCACTATAACTGAAATAAAAGTCATAGATACTTATTGGTCGGATCACTGCAGGCATACCACCTTCCAGACAAAAATAAATTCCGTAAATTTCGATAAGGGCTTTTATTGTGATTCTATCAAAAAAGCATATGAAGAATATCTCAGTACAAGGGAATATGTTTACGGCAACAGTAAAAAAAATGTCTGTCTGATGGATATTGCAGTTATCGGAATGAAAGAACTTAAAAAAAGAGGATTGTTAAATGATTTGGACGATTCCGACGAAATAAACGCCTGCAGTATAAATGTAGATGTGGATGTAGACGGTAAAATAGAAAAATGGCTTGTAATGTTTAAAAACGAAACTCACAATCATCCTACCGAAATAGAACCTTTCGGCGGCGCTGCAACATGTTTGGGAGGAGCTATAAGAGACCCCCTATCAGGGAGAGCCTATGTATATCAGGCAATGAGAGTTACAGGAAGCGGAGATCCGAGAAAAAGTATAGAAGACACTCTTCCCGGAAAACTTCCCCAAAGAAAAATAACTACGGAAGCCGCCAGAGGATACAGCTCCTACGGAAATCAAATCGGCATAGCTACAGGTCATGTATCTGAAATATACAACGAAGGATATGTAGCAAAGAGAATGGAAATAGGAGCGGTAATAGCAGCTGTCAAAAAAGAAAATGTAATAAGAAAAAAGCCAAAAACAGGAGATCTAATCATCTTAATAGGAGGAAGAACAGGGAGAGACGGTTGCGGCGGAGCTACCGGTTCGTCTAAATCCCATACGGACAAATCCATATTGACCTGCGGCTCAGAGGTACAAAAAGGAAATGCTCCAACAGAAAGGAAACTGTTAAGATTATTCAGAAATCCTCAATTCAGTAAAATAGTAAAAAGGTGTAATGACTTTGGAGCCGGAGGAGTTTCGGTGGCTGTAGGGGAACTGACTGACAGTATAGAAATCAATTTGGATAATGTATTGAAGAAATATGAAGGTCTTGACGGAACCGAACTTGCCATATCCGAATCTCAAGAAAGAATGGCAGTAGTAATAAACAAAGAAGATTTAGAATTGATGAAAAAATATGTGGAAGAAGAAAATCTCGAAGCAACAATAGTAGGAAAAGTAACGGACGACAACAGATTAAAGATGATGTGGAAAAACAAAAAAATATTGGATATAGACAGAAAATTTTTAGATACCAACGGCGCTCAGCAAAACACTGATGTCTATGTGGAAGAACCCGATTCTGAAAATTATTTTAATACAATCCCCGAATGTTTAAATAAAAATTCTTTAAAAACTGCTTTTATAGATAATTTAAAAAGCATCAATGTAGCAAGCCAAAAGGGATTAGTCGAAAGATTCGACTCCACCATAGGTGCCGGTACTATATTGATGCCTTTCGGAGGAAAATATCAGCTCACCCCTTCTTTGGGAATGACGGCTAAAATTCCCGTTCTAAGAGGATATACAGATACATGTACCCTCATGGCTTACGGATTCGATTCCGAACTTTCCACTTGGAGTCCATTCCATGGCGGAATGTATGCGGTAGTTGATTCAGTCGCAAAAATTGTGGCAATGGGAGGAAATCACAAAAATATAAAACTTACCTTTCAGGAATACTTTGAAAAATTAACTGATGATAAAAAATGGGGAAAGCCTCTGTCTGCTCTATTGGGAGCTTACGAAGCACAGAAAAATCTTAAAGTTGCAGCCATAGGAGGAAAGGACAGCATGTCGGGAAGTTTCAACGATTTAAATGTTCCTCCTACCTTAGTGAGCTTTGCCGTATGTGTAGGCAATGCGAAAAACATAATATCGCCGGAGTTTAAAAAAGTCGGAAGTCAAATTGTTATAATCAAATCTCCGCGAAAAGAAAATCAGTTGCCGGACTTTGAAACACTCAATAAAAATTTTTCGGCAATACATGAATTGATTATAAATAAAAAAATACTCTCGGCTTATACCATAGGGATCGGCGGAATAGCTGCATCAATAAGCAAAATGGCCTTCGGAAACAAGATAGGGATGGTATTTACCCGTGAAATGACAAGAAAAAAATTATTTTCTCCCGACTACGGCTCAATAATCTTGGAAATAGATGAAAAAGAAAATTTAAATGAACTATTGGGAAATTTAAAATATGAAATAATCGGACGTACAAATAAAAATTCGGTAATAAATATAAATAGCACCAAGATAGACTTGGAATGTGCCATAAAAAAATGGGAAGAACCTTTAAACAATGTATTTCCCATAAGAAGAAGCATAAATGATAGTGCTGAAAATATCAGCTATGAAAGGGAGAATACATTTAAGGCAAAATTTTCAACATCAAAGCCAAAAGTTTTCATCCCCGTATTCCCCGGAACAAATTGTGAATACGATATGAAAAGAGCTTTTGAAAAGGCGGGAGGCGATGTTGACATCTTCGTATTCAAAAATTTAGCTCCTCAGGATATAAAGGACTCTATAAAATCAATGGCAGAAAAGATCAAAAACAGCCAAATTATAGCTCTGCCTGGAGGATTCAGTGCAGGAGACGAGCCTGACGGTTCCGGAAAATTTATAGCAACTGTATTCAAAAATCCATATATAGCAGAAGAAGTAACTAATTTCTTAAATAATAGAGATGGCCTCATATTGGGAATATGTAACGGATTTCAGGCCCTTATAAAGTTAGGCCTCCTTCCTTACGGGGAAATAAGAGAAATGGATGAGGAATCTCCTACATTGACCTTTAACAAAATCGGAAGGCATATATCCCGTATGGTTCAAACAAAAGTGGTTTCCAATCTTTCTCCTTGGTTCAGCAATGTAAAAGTAGGAGATATATTTACCATTCCTATATCCCATGGAGAAGGACGATTGATCTCAAACGAAAAAATATTTAAAGAAATGACAAAAAATGGGCAAATAGCTACTCAGTACGTTGACTTCTACGGAAACGCCAATTATGACGGCAGCTTCAATCCCAACGGGTCTTTCCAATGTATAGAAGGAATAACCAGCCCTGATGGGAGAATATTAGGCAAGATGGGACATTCGGAAAGAATAGGAAAGCATCTATATAAAAACATCGCCGGCAAATCGGATCAAAGATTGTTTGAGGCCGGAATCAGCTATTTTAAATAAGGGAGGAAGTATTATGAAAGTCGCAATAATTATGGGAAGTGATTCTGATCTTCCCGTAGTGGAAAGAAGTTTTAGAATTTTAAAGGAATTCGGAGTCGGCACGGAAGTAAGAGTTATATCGGCTCACAGAACTCCGGATGAAGCAGTTGAATTCGGAAAAAATGCAGAAAAAAACGGCTTTGATGTAATAATAGCGGCTGCAGGAAAGGCTGCCCATCTTGGAGGAATAATAGCGGCAGTAAGTATTGTACCGGTTATCGGATTGCCGATAAAATCATCGACTTTGGACGGACTGGATTCTCTGTTATCTACGGTTCAAATGCCTAAAGGTATTCCCGTGGCTACCGTGGCAATAGACGGAGCGGAAAATGCTGCTCTCTTAGCAATTCAAATATTATCCGTAAAGGATGAAAATTTAAAAATAAAACTTAGAGAATACAGAAAAAAAATGGCGGAAGAAATCAACGAAAAAGATAAAGAAATTCAACAAAAATTAATTTAATGGAGGTAGTCGGGATGGAAAAACTTGAAATGTTATATGAAGGTAAAGCTAAAAAGGTATTTAAAACCGATGATGATAAAAAGTATATTGTAGAATATAAAGACGATGCTACTGCTTTCAACGGAGTAAAAAAAGGAACCATAGTAGGAAAAGGAGTAATAAACAATAAAATGTCGGCTCAATTATTTACACTCCTTGAAAAAGAAAATATCCCCACTCATTTTGAAAGACTTTTAAGCGACCGGGAAATGCTCGTGAAGGCCGTAAAAATACTTCCTTTGGAGGTTATAGTAAGAAACGTTGCGGCAGGTTCTCTGTCAAAAAGGCTCGGACTTAAGGAAGGGACCGAATTAAAAAGTACCGTTCTTGAATTCAGCTACAAAAACGACGAACTCGGAGATCCCCTTGTTAATGATTATCACATAAAAGCCATGGAACTTGCAACGGATGAACAGTTGAATATAATAAAAGATTACGCTTTTAAAATTAACGATATATTGATTAAATTTTTCAGAGAAAAAAAGATGAAGTTAATTGATTTTAAATTGGAATTCGGATTATATGACGGAAAAGTAATTCTTGCAGACGAAATATCTCCCGATACATGCAGACTTTGGGATGTTGAGACTAATGAAAAATTAGACAAAGACAGGTTCAGAAGAGATCTGGGAAATGTGGAGGAAGCCTATGAGGAAGTATTATCCAGGTTATCTAAATAGAAGCAGCAGTCAGGAGGAACATAAAATGGGTTTCGATTTGATGGATGAAGATAAGTTAAAAGAAGAATGCGGAGTTATGGGAGTATATTCAAAAGTGCAAAATGTTTCCCATATGATCTATTACGGTCTTTATGCCCTTCAGCACAGAGGTCAGGAAAGTGCCGGAATTGCCGTAAGCAAAGATAGTAAAATAGACTGCTATAAAGATATGGGCCTTGTATCTCAGGTATTCAGCGATAAAAATAAATTGGAAAGATTAGAGGGAAATATAGGGGTAGGTCATGTAAGATATTCTACAACAGGAGAAAGTTTAGCGGTAAATGCTCAGCCTCTGATTGTCAAATGTAAAAACGGAGAAATGGCACTGGTTCACAACGGTAATATAGTAAATGCCAGAAGTATACGAAAGATCCTTGAATCAGAAGGAGTGTCTTTTCAAACCACAAACGACAGTGAAGTCATGGCTAATATGATAGCAAGGTATTATAAAGATGATATAGAAAAAGCCATAAAGGGAGTAATGGAAATAGTAAAAGGTTCTTACGCCCTTATAATAATGACGGAAGATAAACTCATAGGTGTAAGAGACAATCAGGGTATAAGGCCTCTCTGCCTTGGAAAAACAGATGACGGATACGTTCTCTCTTCGGAAAGCTGCGGGTTGGATGCTATAGGAGCGGAACTTGTAAGGGATATTGAACCCGGAGAAATAGTCATAATAGATAAAAACGGCATAAGAAGTATATTCAACGATAAATGGAACAGAAAAAAATTATGCATATTTGAAATTATCTATTTTGCCAGACCTGACAGTATAATAGACGGTATAAACGTTTATTCCGCAAGAAAAGAAGCCGGAAAAATACTTTCAAGTGAATATCCGGTAGACGCCGATGTGGTAATCTCCGTTCCGGACTCCGGTACTCCCGCTGCCATAGGATATGCGGAAGAATCAGGCATACCCTACAGCATAGGCTTAATAAAAAACAGATATATAGGAAGAACATTTATAAGTCCAAATCAAAAGGCAAGAGAAAAAGGAGTAGAAATAAAATTAAATGTTATAAAAGAAAATATTGAAGGAAAAAGGGTAGTTCTTGTAGATGATTCAATCGTAAGAGGGACAACGAGTAAAAGAATCGTAAATATGCTTAAAAAAGCAGGAGCTAAAGAAGTTCACTTAAGAGTAAGCTCTCCGTCGGTATCATACCCTTGTTATTTCGGCATTGATACTCCTTACAGAAAATATCTGATAGGTGCAAATAAGACCTCTGATGAAATATGTGAAATGATTAATGCGGACAGTTTAGGATTTCTATCTCAAGAAGGTCTTATTAAATCCACGGGGAAAAGCGACCAGTTCTGTTCTGCCTGCTTCAACGGAGATTATCCTATGGAAATACCAAGAGAGGGGTTGGAATTAGATGAATAATAAAGGACTGACTTATAAGGATTCGGGAGTAAATATAAATGCGGGATATGAAGCAGTTAAACGCATGAAAGCCCACGTACACAGCACATTTACGGAAGGAGTTTTGTCGGACATAGGCGGATTCAGCGGAATGTTTGCATTAAATAAAAATGAATTTGAAGAACCTGTATTGTTATCAGGCACCGACGGTGTGGGAACCAAACTGATGATTGCTTTCATGATGGATAAGCATGATACAATTGGACAGGATTGTGTGGCCATGTGTGTAAACGATATATTGTGTCAAGGAGCAAGGCCGCTATTTTTCTTGGATTATGTAGCCTCAGGAATATTAAATCCCGAAAAAATAGAAAAAATAGTATCAGGTATTTCCACCGGATGCATAAAGGCAAAATGTGCTCTTATAGGAGGAGAAACAGCGGAAATGCCCGGATTGTACAAAGAAGACGAATATGATTTGGCAGGATTTGCCGTAGGAATAGCGGACAAGAAAAAAATCATAACGGGAGAAAAAATTAAGAAAGGTGATGTTCTTATAGGCCTTCCCTCCAGCGGATTGCACAGTAACGGATTTTCTTTGGTAAGGAAGCTGTTCTTTGATATTAAAAAATATAAAATTGATCAATATATAGAGGATTTGGGTACCACCTTGGGAGAAGAACTCCTGAAGCCCACAAGAATATATTATGACCCTTTAACGGAACTGAATGATAAATTCGATATAAAGGGAATCAGCCATATAACCGGAGGAGGATTCTATGAAAATATACCGAGAATGTTCCCTGAAGGATTGACAGGCTTTATAGACAGAAACCATGTCAGTATCCCTCCTATCTTTCAACTCATCCAAGAACTTGGAAATATCGATATCGATGAGATGTATTCCACATTCAACATGGGAATAGGAATAGTAATGGCAGTTGACGAAAAAGACGCTGACAATATAATAAAATTTTTAAAAGGTAAAAATGAAGAAGCCTATATAATAGGAAGCGTTATTAAAGGAAACGGAGGTCTGTCAATATGTCGCCGGTAAATATGGGAGTACTCATATCCGGTAACGGAACGAATCTCCAGTCGTTAATCGACCATATAAATGCCGGAAACATAAACGCAAAAATCAAAGTAGTCATATCCAACAGAAAAAATGCTTACGGGCTTATAAGGGCTAAAAATAACGGAATAGATACCGCTTATATCGACAAAAAAATCTTTAAAGATGAAGAAGAATTCAACAGGGCGATTATGTATGAGCTTAAAAAAAGAGATGTGGACCTTGTTGTATTGGCAGGATATTTAAAAATTTTGAGCAGCAAATTTATTAATGAATACAAAAATAAGATAATAAATATCCATCCTTCTTTAATCCCAAGTTTCTGCGGAAAGGGCTACTATGGAGAAAAGGTCCATAAGGCTGTGTTGGATTACGGAGCAAAAGTTACAGGAGCTACTGTCCATTTTGTAAACGAAGAAGCAGATGCCGGCCCTATAATACTTCAAAGGCCGGTGATGATAGATGAAAGTGATACCGTAGGTTCTCTTCAAAATAAAGTATTAAAAATAGAACATACACTTCTTCCGGAAGCAGTAAAATTATATTGTGAAGGCAGAATAACCATAGACGGAAGAAAAGTATCGATAAAGGAGTGAAAATATGAAAAGGGCATTGATAAGTGTTTATGATAAGAAAGGAATAATAGAATTTGCTAAAAAGCTTTCCGATATGGGATGGGAGATTATTTCTACGGGAGGAACATCAAGGATTCTTTCCGGTTCAGGACTAAAAGTTACTGATGTTTCAGATGTCACGGGATTTCCCGAATGTTTTAACGGAAGAGTAAAAACTCTTCATCCTAAAATACATGGTGGTATCTTAGCATTAAGGGATGATGAAAACCATTTAAAGACTATGAAAGAATTGGGCATAAAGCCTATAGATATGGTGGTGAATAATTTATATCCCTTTAAAGAAACCCTTCTAAAGGCAGAATCGACTCATGAAGATATAATAGAAAATATTGATATAGGCGGACCTTCCATGTTAAGGGCTGCCGCAAAAAATTACAAATTCGTAACGGTAATAGTAGACCCGAAGGATTATAATACAATAATAGATGAGCTTGAAAATAAAGGCGAAGTATCATACAAAACAAGGGAATATCTTGCCGCCAAAGTCTTTCAGCATACAAGTAACTATGATGCATTGATTTCTCACTATTTTAATAAAAAAACGAATATTAAATTCCCGGATACCGTAACTTTAACCTTTGAAAAAAAACAGGATTTGAGATACGGAGAAAATCCTCATCAAGAGGCTGCATTTTATACTGAAGAACTGGAAACCACAGGTACACTTTCGGAAGCAGTTAAACTTCATGGGAAAGAACTATCCTACAATAATATCGGTGACGGAAACGGAGCATTGGAAATTCTTAAAGAATTTACCCTTCCAACCGTTGTAGCCGTAAAACACGCCAATCCATGCGGAGTAGGAAGCGGAAAAAATATAGCCGAAGCATTTAAAAAAGCCTATGAATCGGATAAACAGTCTATATTTGGAGGAATAATAGCCGCAAATGATGAAATAGATGTTGATACTGCAAAGATGATAAAAGATATTTTTATAGAAGTTGTTATAGCACCTTCTTATTCTGAATCTGCTTTGAAAATTTTAGAAGCTAAGAAAAATATCAGATTATTAAGATTGCCTCATATAAACTATAACAAATATTCAACTTATGATATGAAAAAAGTATTGGGGGGAGTTCTCCTTCAAGACAGAAATCAGGGAAAAATGTATGAGGATTTAAAAATAGTTACTCAAAGAAAACCTTCCGATGAAGAATTGAAGGATTTATTGTTTGCATGGAAGGTAGTCAAAAATACTAAATCAAATGCCATAGTATTGGCTAAAAATCAAGGAACCGTAGCTGTAGGCCCCGGACAGGTCAGCAGAATATGGGCATTGGAAAACGCCATAAGGCAAGGTGAAGAAAGTGTTCGCGGAAGTGTAATGGCATCGGATGCCTTTTTCCCTTTTTCCGACTGCATTGAAGCAGCTGCAAAAGCCGGAATTACTGCTGTTATTCAGCCGGGCGGTTCAGTAAGGGATAAGGATTCAATAGATATGGCTGATAAGTATAAAATATCAATGCTATTTACAGGCATGAGACATTTCAAACATTAAGATAAATGGAGGTAAAAACATGAAAGTTCTTGTTATAGGCGGAGGCGGAAGAGAACATGCCATCGTTTGGAAATTATCTCAAAGTCCCAATGTATCAAAAATATTTTGTGCTCCCGGAAATGAAGGTATCGCTCAACTTGCCCAATGCGTCAATATAAATCCCGGTGACATTGATACTCTTTTATCCTTTGCAATCCAAGAAAAAATAGATTTGACGGTTGTCGGTCCGGAAGTACCTTTAGTATTGGGAATAACAGATAAATTTACTGAAAATGGTATGAAGATATTTGGCCCGAATAAAAAAGGTGCAATGCTCGAAGGAAGTAAAAAATATGCCAAAAAATTTATGGAAAAATATCAAATACCTACAGCAAGATATTCCACATACAATCAAGCAGAAGATGCAATAAATGGATTAAGTCAATTTGCCTTTCCTTTAGTAATAAAAGCCGACGGACTGGCGGCAGGAAAAGGTGTCATTATATGCGAAAATATTGATGATGCTAAAAAAGCAATTGAAGATATCCTCAAAAATAAAAAATTCGGCGATTCGGGAAATGAAATTATAATTGAGGAATATCTTAAGGGAACTGAAGCATCTCTTATGTGCTTGGTTGATAACAAAAAGATTATACCTTTAGAGAGTGCCAAGGATTATAAGAAAGCATTGGACAATGACAAGGGCCTTAATACCGGAGGAATGGGTTCTATTTCCCCCAATAAAATATTAAACGAAGAGTTAATGAATAAAATAAAAACCGAGATATTAGACAGGATACTAATAGGTCTTCACGAAGAAAAAATTTATTATAAAGGAATATTATATGTGGGCCTTATGATTACATCGGATGATGTAAAAGTTTTAGAATTTAATGTGAGATTTGGGGACCCGGAAACGGAGGTTCTTCTCCCCCGATTGGAAAGTGATCTGTTCAATATATTTTTAAAGACTATAGACGGAACCATCTCGGAAGAGGATTTAAAATGGACAGATAAAGTATGCATCTGTACTGTTTTGACTTCAGGCGGATATCCCGAATTCTACGAAAAGGGAAACGCCATATACGGACTGGATTCATTGGATAAGGACATATTGGTATTCCATGCGGGAACGAGAAAAACCGATAAAATAGTTACAAACGGAGGAAGAGTCCTCACTGTAGGCACTCTTGCAGGCAATTTCAATGAAGGACGAAATAAAGTATATAAAAACATAGACAAAATACATTTTGAAAACATGGCTTACAGAAAAGATATAGGAAAAGAGCAGAGAAACTAATTAGTTTCTCTGTTCCCCTTATTTTCATCCTCTCAATTTAAATACGATAATCCCAATTATCATAATCAAAACTCCCAATAACTTTGTAAAATCAAATTCTATCCGAGATGCTCCAAAAAGTCCGAAGGCATCAATAGCTGTTGCCACTATCAATTGAGCTATAAGCATCACCGAAGTCGAAAAAGCAGCTCCCAATAAGATTATTCCTACCATAGAACTGTATACTATAATTACTCCAAACATTCCGCCTATTAAGTACAGCTTTTTTACCTCACCTATCTTGCCTAAATTCCCGTCGCCAAGGACAGCCATAAGTATAATTCCGAAAATAAGTCCCACAGCATGAACAATTACGGTCGTTTCCCACAACCCTATTTTGTCACTTACGCGATTGTTAAATACTACCTGAAGGCTTACCAATATCCCCGTAAGGAGAGAAAATAAAATTCCTACCATTTCCACACCACTTTCATTTAATATTGTCCAATTTTTTACCGCATTTAGGACAGAATGAAAATTCTTTATCTATTTTAGCTCCGCAATAAGGACAATATAATATTTTCGATTTATTATCCACCCATTTTTCTATGGGATCTTCTTCTTCGGAAGAATCGGTTATATCGAATTCCGAAAATCGATTTTTCCCCGTAGCATTTTTGAAATGATAAACAGCTTGAACAATTCCCATTATTATAAACAATACTCCAAACATGGGAAATAAAATTGATTCGGTCATATTAAAAGCTATAGCAGTCCAAAATATTCCAAATATCACCGCAAATATGGACCCTATAAAGGACATCCCAGAAGGTCCACGGCCCGGCTTAACGCTTTTCATAATTTTACACCTCATTTAACTATAGAGTTAGTTCATATTATATTATAACTGTAAACAATATTCAATTATAAAAAAGGCTTCTATAATAAAGTACTAACATTAAGGAAGCCTTTTTTGAACCCCATTTTACGGAAAATTTATATTAAGGAGAACTTGATTTCACCTTTCATACTCCATATAATAAAATTCATCTTTACCATTGAAAGTATTTTTTATATACTTATCTTTAATACGAAACCCTACGGTCTGGTAGCATTTAACTGCTCTTTTGTTGAAAATCCTAACTTCAAGGGCTATCGGATTATCCGGAAATCTTTTTTTACATTCTTCAATCAATAAGTTCATAATGTCCTTTCCGTATCCTTTTCCGCACCAGGATGGCTTTAATCCAACGCCGATAAATGTCTTTCCCCTATCTTCGATTATCCTTCCGTAAGCAATCAGTTCTCCATCAAGCAATATGGATAAAAATTCTTTTTCTCTTTTATCTCTTAAAGATAAGTCCCAACCGTTTTTAACTACAGTACCCCAATCCGAAAAATTATAAACGGAATAATCTCCTTCATATTTCCAATCACAAATCTCCTTAGCATAGTTCTCCGTCAGTATTCCCAAGACATAATTTTTCATTAAAGCCGCCTCCCATCTTTTTTACCGCAACAATAAGCCCGTCTCCAATAGGCAAGAGAGTGCTGTCAAGTTTTGAACGGTTAACGACTAATTCATTAAACTGTTTAAATCACTATACGATATATGATATTTACTTATTATTATAATGTCAAGGATATAAAGAATAATATATCCCTACTTTTTTAAGGTAGGGATATATTATTTTTTAATATTATTTTTTATTTCCTCTATGCAATCCTCAAGGGCATATTCCCATTTTCTCAGCGTAGTGTTGAAAGTCATTTTATATGCAATACTTTCAAACATGGTATTTTTAGGCCTTCTTACAGTCTTTTCACTTTGTAACACAGGTATAATATTTTGTGTATTCAACCCCAATAATTCAGCACATTTTTTATAAAATTCATATCTTGATGCTTTACCTTCATTGGCTATATGATATACTCCGTAGAATTCTGTATCAGCCATATCCAAAAGAGCTTTTGCCACATCTGTCGTATAGGTCGGCGAACACATTTGATCGGTTGTATATTCCAATGTTTGTCCATTCAATATTTTATTTCGCATAATATAAATATAATTATTCTCCCTATGCCCTGATGCGCCAAAAAGTAGCGGTACTCTTACAATAAAATGTTTTTTATTATAACACCTTGCTTCCTCTTCTGCCATAAGCTTACTATAACCATACACATTTACCGGATTTTTTTTATCGTATTCATTATAAGGAGTATTTTTTTCTCCATCAAAAACCGAATCACTGCTTATATATATAAGTTTTGCACCGCATCTCGAAGCTGCCAGCGCCACATTTTTAGTCCCCAAAGAATTTATCGCAATTGTCTTAGTCGGATTTTTTTCAGCTTCATCCACCATCCTAAATCCTGCACTGTGAATAACTAAATCGGGTTCTGCTTTTTCAATATAAGAAAACACTTCTTGGGCATTGGTAATATCTAATTCCTTTTTCCCCATTACCGCAATAACTTCATGCTTTTCGGCAAATACCCTTGTTATGTCCTCTCCGAAAAGTCCTGTTGCTCCCGTTATTAAAACCTTCATAATATCTCTCCTTCTATAAGCACTGCTCTGCACGGTGCCCCTTCGGCACCTTTTATATTTAGAGGAAAGGCATATAAATAATAAAATCCTTCATCTATATCATATAAATTGATTCCCTCTAAAGCAATCTTACCTGCACCTAATATCTTCTTGTGAACATATTTCTCTTTAGCACCGCTTCTGTCAATAGAAAAACTGTCTATTCCGATTAAATCCACATTTGTATCAGCTAAATAATCGGCGGCATCTTCAGAAAAATAGCTGAGAGATGCATCTTTGTTTTTATTGTTCAGATCCTTTGAATAAGGGGTTTTAAACAACAGCTTATCACATTTTATCCCTTTGGTTTTAATATCTTCTGCTTTTATTTCTTTTTCATTTATTTCTATAACTTGTACTTTTCCGCAAAATTTTTCCAAAGGTATTTCATCAATTCTTTTTCCTTCTTTAATATAGTGATATGGCGAATCTAAATGGGTACCCAAATGCATTTGCATAGAAATCGATGATAATGACATATTATCACCTTTCGAATAATCCCTTTCGAAAGTATGAATCACATCTCTCAAAGAATAATATTTCATCATGTTTTTTTCTATTTTTACCGATATATCATGTATTTTCATCTATATAGCCTCCATATTGAAAAATAGGCCTATATTTTTATTTATAGGCCTCGTATAATTAGTTTATAGCACGTTTAACTTAATCAGTTCTTTCTTGATAGCCTCTTTTTCTTTCTCTCCTGCAGGAATAAACGGTGCACGGGGATAAGCTTTAATTATTCCCCTAATCTCTAACATGGCATATATAGCCAGTTGTGTGGATCCCGCCAAATACATAATATCTCTCATCTTATTAATCTTAAACTGTGTATTCCTGCATTTATCAAACTCTCCGTTTATGCCTTCTTGGTACATCTGAACGTTTATTTCCGGAAATGCGTTAGCTAACCCGGGTATAAAGGCTTTGGTCCCTAAAGCGCAAGCCGAAAGCCACATTGCCTCGGTACCTAAAACTATATCAAAACCATCGGGCCCTAAAATTCTATGATATTGTGCATGGGTCATAATATCAAAAGTAGCATCTTTAATGCCGTGAACGCCTATATCTCTAAGTCTTTTTATAAGATTTAAGGACATGGGATAACCTTGAAACTGCGGATTGTTATATACATACACCGGTGTACCCTTTGAAGCTTTTATAATATCATCAAAGAAATATAAAATGCTATCGTCATTATACTTATAGTAATACGGACCGACCGCAGCTACAGCATCGACTCCTATACTGTTTGCATGAGATGCAAGCTCAGCCGAACTTCTGTTGGAAGTTGTTCCTACTTGTACAACAACCTGAACTTTATTGCCTGCTGTTTTCTTTGTAATCTCTGCTACTTCCTTTCTTTCTTCCAAAGTCATAAGAGCTCCCGCTCCATAAGAGCCGTTAATAAACAACCCCTGAACATTATCCGACAGAAAGCTTACTAATTTTTCTAAGGATTCCTTGTCCAAATCACCATTTTCCTTAAAAGGAGTTACCATAGGCGGAATACATCCCTTCATTTTATACATAATAATCATCCTCCCTATTTTACAGTATTTTTTTGCTATTTATTATTTGTTTCAGTTTTTCTATGATATCATCATTGACTTCAATTCCATTACGAAGTCTATCTTTTCTTCTATTTGCCTCAATTTCTCCCGGCATGTATATCTCATTAAATCCTACTGCCAATTTGCTTCCTTTAATTATCGATACAAATTCCTTGATTCTTTCCTTATACATTTTTTCTCCCATTAAAGGCTCTATGGGTATACCCATCAGAAACATTCCGACATTCTGTTGTTTACTTATATCTGAGTGCAGTGAAAATACATTTTTAGAAAATCCTCCGCCGGTAATAACTCCTGCCAATATCTCTACAAGAATAGATAATGCATAACCTTTATGACCTCCAAAGGGAAGCAATGTTCCATTTAAAGCTTCATTTGCATCTGTAGTAGCTTTGCCGTCTTTATCTAAGGCATATCCTTCGGGAATACTTATCCCTTTCATCGCATACTCATATATTTTCCCTTTGGCAATGGAAGTCGTAGCCATATCTATAACTATAGATTCCTTATCCCACGGTAATGCCACAGAAAAGGGATTAGTTCCTAAAACTTTCTCTGCCCCTCCAAATGCTGCGACATTTGGATTTGTATTGGTACACATAAAAGCTATAGAGTATTCTTTAGAAATATTTTCAGTATAATACGCCAGCATACCGCAATGGTTAGTATTTTTAACTCCTACCATTGATACTCTGTTTTTTTTAACTTCTTCAATAACCAGTTCCATAGCTTTTTTAGCCGCAAGCTGACCGCAGCATCCATTACCGTCAATTATATGGATATTGTCCCCACCAGTTGAAACAGTTGGTTCTGCCTTACCCTGAATTCCTCCTTCTAAGATTCTTTCTACATATACCGGTATCATCTGTAATCCATGTGAAGATATGCCTCTCAGCTCAGCTTGGCATGTTGTTTCAGCTACTGCTTCCGCAGCAGCTTTGCTAGTACCAACGGCTCTCAATGATTCTTTAACAATACTATATATTTCCTCTGAACTTAACGTTGCCATTTGCCGCCTCCCCAAAATTTCTCTTTATTGTCTTTCTCATAAATATTATTTGTAAAGCTGTTTTTTAAACTCGATTACCGATTTTGCAGAGTACTTACTCATTTTATTTATAGCATCATAGGTATAAGCTCCTATATGGGGTGTACAAATTAAATTGTTTAATTTAAGAAGAGGGCTGTCCTTATCAGGAGGTTCTTCTGCAAAAGTATCTATAGCTGCTCCGGCTAATTTACCGGACTGCAAAAATTTATATAACGCGGCTTCATCTACAAGCCCTCCTCTTGCAGCGTTTACTAAAAATACACCGTCTTTCATAAGACTAAACCTGCGTTCGTCTATAAGATTTTCTGTATCCTTCATAAGAGGTAAATGTAAAGTTATAAAGTCTGATTCCCTACATAAATCATCCAAGCTGACATATCTTCCGTTATGACTATCTATAAATTTATTGTCCTGATAAAGGTCATATGCTAATATATTCATGTGATATCCATACAAAAGTTCAATAACTTTCTTTCCTATAGCACCGGTTCCTACAACTCCTAAGGTTCTGCCGGACAATTCCGTTCCTTTTTTCCTGTTCCAAATTCCCTTCTTAATTTCATCAGTGGATTGAGTTATATTTCTGGCTAATGCAGTCATCATTGAAACCGCTAATTCTGCCACGGCTAAACTATTGGACCCTTTAGCTGCAGTAACCTTTATATCATTTTTCTTTGCAGCTTCCAAATCAATATTATCTAAACCTACTCCATGTTTTGATATGATTTTTAAATTTTTTGCCGCATCAATGACTTTCTCGGATATTATGTCCGCTCCAACAATTACAGCATCGTAATCGCCTATAACGTCAATCAAATCATTTTCTTTTAAAATTGTATTACTTTTTATTAAATTGTACGATATTCCTGCATTTTCTAATTCTGTAAACACCTCTTTCTCACAGCTACCAAAAGAATGAGATGTTATCAACAGTTTAAAATTCTTCATTAAGATTTCTCCTTTTATCTACAACATAAAAATATTTTATGAGTTTACTAATTTAGCACTTCAATGTCTTCTTCTCAAAGTCTTCAATATACTTATACAATTCCTCGCATGATTGACTTTTAATTATATTATTAACCACGTCATCATCACAAAGCATCATTGATAACTGTTTCATAGTTTCAAGATGGCTTACATTATCAACTGCCGAAAGACCTATTACCAAGTATACAGGATCAT
Organism: Sporanaerobacter sp. PP17-6a; assembly: GCF_900095615.1. Taxonomy (NCBI): domain Bacteria; kingdom Bacillati; phylum Bacillota; class Tissierellia; order Tissierellales; family Sporanaerobacteraceae; genus Sporanaerobacter; species Sporanaerobacter sp. PP17-6a. The sequence goes on from NZ_FMIF01000015.1 coordinate 23,707, forward strand.
TTTTTTTGTTACCAAAGCAAACAGGTTCCTTTAAAGTTACTATAGAAAATCCTGTTTTTAATGCTCCGTCCTCCGGCCTTGCATGGGGCATAGCAACCTTCGGTATCAAAACTATATAAGCATTTAATTCTTCTGAAAGCTCTATCATACTCTCAATATAATTTTCTTTTATATAGCCGTCTTTTAACAGCAGTTTACCTGCTACCTTTATAGCCTCATCCTTATTCTTGCAGGCAACATTCACCGCAATCCTATTTAAGCTGATCATATCTGTTAGCAATTGTTCTCCTCCATATCCTTATAAATTAATTTTTTCATTATCTTATATCCGATATAAAACAATAATTATTTCTCTAAATTTTTTAATAACTCATATTTCATCTTAATTATATATTCAGTTCAATAAGCAAGTAAACTTGATTTCGTTTCACTATAAATGTTGCAAAACAGGCATATATTTTTTTGCAGGGCAACAAATATAAAGCATCGGGTAATATATTAAATATCAAGAAAAGAAAAATAACAAATAATTTACTTGATAAAATTCAAGAGACTTGTATATATTTTTTACAAGTCTCTTGTGTAATTTAAATTAATAAAAATTAGACTTACAAAGTTATTTCCCAAACACAAATTTTGCTATAAGTTCATACAAATATCCTATCGTACTGGTATCCGTATAATCTGCAGTTGCATTTGTAGTCATTAAAAATCCGGACAGCGGATAAGCAAGAGCCCACCCAAATGGGGTCAAGAAACCTAAAATTAAATTCATTACAACATTTCCTCTTTTGCCTCCATAAGCATCAGCAAATACACCTAACATTCCTCCTGTCCAAAAATTCATCCATACAGCAGGTAATATAACTGTTTTCATTCCTATTCCTACCATTACAAAAGATGCTATTATTCCACCTATTAAATTAGCTATAAATCCTATAAACACGGCTGTTGGTGCAAATTGAAATACCGTTGGATAATCCAAACCCGGAATAGCTCCTGGTATCATTTTTGTCGCTATTCCTTTAAAGGCAGGAACTATTTCTGCTAACATCATACGAACACCATAAAGTACTACAGTTAGGCCAGCACCAAATTTAAATCCTAAAAACAATAAGAATATAATCCAGTTCTGTCCTCCAGATAATGCTTCAACTGCTTCTTTTCCGGCTATTATCCCAATAATTGACCAGATAATCATGGCTACTATAGAAACACTTACTGTAGTATCACGTATCCATTCTAAACTCTCCGGAACTTCTATATTATCACTACGCTTGTCCTTATCTCCTACTAATGGTGCAAGCCAAGATGTGAGCGCTATACCCGTAATTTCCGTTACATAAAGACCAAATTCATCTGTCATGCGACCGCTTTTTTTCATAAAATAATGAGATACGGCAACCGCAAGCCAATTATATATACCACAAAATAAGCCGGCAAAAAGAACTATTTGAAAAGTCGAAACTCCTTCATACCCCCCCAGAACTCCTACAGCAAAAGAGGCCCAGATGACGAGGATTTGACCTGTTAAAGCTACATATTTAAGTTTCGTTATTCTAGCTAATATTAAATTAATGATAAATGCTACAAGTACTGTAAGCCCTACCTCTGAACCATATTTTGCGGTGGTGGCGCTCATAATTATCCAATTTTGCGGAGTTATTCCTTTTACCCCCAGAAGACCGTTTATCCATACTCCAATCGGTGTACATGCTTCCTGTAATGGTGCACACCCTATTACTAAAATAAAATAACCTATTATTGTTTTTACTACACCCATGAGTATATCAGGAAAAGATTTTTTAAGTAACAATAACCCTATAAGTGCAACAATACCAAAAAGAATAGCAGGTTCTCCTATTATATTAATGGCAATAAAGTTTAATATATTCATTAATTTTCCTCCCTTCACATTTTAAATTCTTTAAAATTCAATTTTTAACATAGTGCTTTTTCATAAGCAGGAATAAGTTTTTCTTCTAACTCTTTTGCACTCACCGGATTGTCAAGTATAACTACCTGCTTCACATTTATATCCTTAATAAGTTTATAAATATCCATTGTAGTTACCAATATATCTGCAGTATTTCCCTTTGCGCTTGTAACATCTGAATTAATTATTTTAGCCTTTATGCCAAGTTTGCTTAATATATCTTCCGCATTCATCTTAACCATTAACGATGATCCAACTCCTGCACCACAAACCGTAAGAACCGTAAGTCTTTTGTTAGCCATATTTTCACCTTCTTTCTTTAATAATTATAAATTCACTTACTGTAGATAAACCTTTTCAAATTGCTGAATATTCTTATAAAGTTCTTCTTTCGAAGTACTATTTATAACTTTTTCAATTGTTTCTTTCTCACCGAGCATAGATAATAACTCTCGCATGGCTTTAATATGTCCGGTATTGTTTATTGCTGAAAACCCTATCACCAAACTAACAGGATCATTTTTCTTATGGCCAAAAATTATCGGTTCTTTTAATGTAATTATAGAAAACCCTGTTTTTTTTGCTCCGGATTCCGGTTTTGCATGAGGCATTGCCACCTTTGGTGCTATAACTATATATGAATTTAACTCTTCACATAACTTTATCATGGCATCAATATAAGGTTCCTCTATATATCCTTCTTTCAGGAGCATACTACCTGCCTTTCTTATTGCTTCATATTTATCGCTGCATTTTACTTTTACTTCGATTCTCTTTAAGTCAATCATTTCTGTTAACAATTTTTGTTCTTCAATATTTTTATAATAATTTGATTTTTCATCAAAAGATTTTTCTAATGCATCTTTCAGCTCATGTGTATTTTCAACATTACAAAATTGATTAATAATAAACATGATTTCATCTACTGTTTGGTTTTCTGTTTTTATTTTTTCTCCTCTCAAAACCTTCATTAGGCTTTTTATTCTAACAATATCCTCTTCCGGTAAAAGGGGGCTAACTGTTATAACAGGTTTTATAAGGACTTCATCTATCGGAACAGTTGATATTAAAAAATCAATATTGCCATTTATATAACTGCTAATTTGACTAACCGGTATCTCATAAGATATTTCTAATTCTTCAAACTCACTATTCAGTCTGGAAGATAATAGCTTAGAGGTACCGATACTCCCACCGCAGACAACTAAAATTCGAAACTTCTTTTTATTCATATTTTTTTGTATTCTTTCTATAGATGCACATATGTGCATTACTATGAAACCTATTTCATCATCATTTATTACTATTCCTTTTTCCTTCGATATTTCATTTGATATTTCTTTTACTAATTCAAAAACTCGGGGGTAGCATCTCTTAATTTCCTCTAAAATCGGATTCTCTATAGGCATTTTGTATTTTAACCTATTTAAAGTAGGTTTGATATGCATTAAAAGATTTTTTATAAGGATATTGTCTTTTCTTAAGTTTAGTGATAAAGCATCACTAATCTTTGAAATATATCTCTGAGTAATTTCCAATTCTTCTTTTGTGTACAAAGAAACATTGCTTTTACCTCTGTAGGTTTCAATAATCTTAGTACAAATTACATGAGTTGTTATATACCATATTTCTCCGATAGGTATTTTAAATCCAAGATACATTTCAATATCGGAAATATATTTCTTCACCGCAATAAACTCCTTAGTGTCTTTTAATACATCTATATCCTCTTTTTTTACGTTTATTTTTTTCCCTTGCCTCAATCTCTTTATGCATATACCTATATGAATTAATAACTTTGTTGAAAATTCGTCGGAATAAATTACTTTAAGTTCTTTGCTCACTTTATTTATATAATTGTATAATACGTTTATGGAAACATCAGAAAATAACCATTCGTCAAAAATCCCGAATTCCGCATCTTCCAAATTCCTATATTCCAACACTTCGGATATTGCTTTCCTTATATTTGATTCATTTCCTGAAATGCAAATACCATGTTTTTTCTTTCTGATTATCTTTATTCCTCTTTGCTCAAACCACTTATCAGCTTCATTTAGATCCTTTCTAACTGTTGAATAGCTTACTTCAAGAATATCCGACAGCTCACTTATTGTAGTATAACCTTCACACTTTAACAATGTTTCAATGATACCTTTTTTTCTATCCTCTTTAGATACCACTTTCCATGAATTTTTTTCTTCTTGAGGTACTTCCGATAAAAACATCTTCTTTGCCTCTTTTGGGTTATCAATCCAAATACCTACCTTGTTTCTTTTTTGCAATTTAACTGTACTTCCCTTCAAGAAGTACTCTATGTCGTCAAGATCATACCTGACAGTTCTTGTACTGACTCCAAATTTTTTTGCTAAATTTTTGGCTGAAACAGGTTTTTCTTTATTAATAAGAAACGATAAAATTTCGAATTGTCTTTCAGTAAGTGTTTTCACGTTATCACCCTTGTTATTTAATCTTTATATGAATTAACTTCTTAATTTTAATAAAACTTTTCCGTTCCATCTTAATATTATTTCACCTTTCACCTTAAATAAATTTATTATTTATTTTCAATTAACCGTTTTCTTTAAAAATTCTATAGGAATAACGTTTTATATAATTTGTATAGTAGATATCATCAGAACTTAATTACATTATAATCGCTATAAAACACTATAGTAAATATTGAATCTATTCCTTCAATATGTTGCAATTTAAACATTATGGCTAAAACAGGAAAGTACATTTTATCAGCCGGGCTTAAACGAAGAAATTTATCAAATTACTACTTGAAACGTAGTACGTAAGGCGATATAATTAAATATGAAAAAATTGCTGATTTGAAATAGATACAAAAGGGAGACAAATGATGAAAAAATCAGAAACAAACGGTCCCTTAACCGAAACTGCTTTTCTAATATTATTAGCTATGATTGAACCAAATCATGGTTATGGAGTAATGCAATTCGTGGAAGAAAAGACTAAAGGCAGGGTTATCTTGGGTCCGGGCACACTTTACGGTGCAATAAATAACCTCAATAGAAAAGGATGGATTAAACCCTATCCCACTGATCCGGAAGAACGAAAAAAGAATTATATCATAACCGAAGATGGACTAAACCAAGTAAAACAAGAACTTTCAAGATTAAAAGAAGTCTATGATATAGGGGTCAAAGTTTTAGAGAAAAGGGGAGTTAATTATGATTAGAAAATTTAAATTCTTTTTTAGTCCAATTGATGGATTAACCAAGTGGTTAAATAAAATGTCGGATAAAGGTTACAGATTGATAAAAGTGGATAATACATTCTTTTATTTTAAAGAATGTGAAAGAGGCAAATACAGATATGCCGTGGATTATGTTGCAAATCGATCATATGAAAGTTTAAATGATTATGAGAGATTTTTAAAAGACTCGAACATAAGATATATAGAAAAACCGGGAAGCGTAGGAAAGGTTTCTTTTGGAAACATAAGATGGAGACCTTATGCTGACAAGGGAGGAAGGTTAGCTACTTCAAGGGGAATGATAAAAAAAGAATTTTTAATATTGGAAAAAGAAAATGATGGTCCTTTTGAAATCTATACAAGTATTAAAGACAAAATTAATGCTTTGGAGATTATGAGAAAACCCACCATTTCTATGTTAATTTTTATAGGAGTAATGATGATTGTTGTAAATTTTGGTTCTCAATCAGGATCATCTTTTTTGAACGCCGAAACAAACAAATTAATTTCTTTAATAGTTCTCGGAATTGCCGAAATATTATTGGTTATAAATCTTTTAAGATTCAGTCTGAAGATAAGAAAGCTGAAAAGGGATTCGAATATAAATGAATAAACATCTAAAAACCAGTGCTCTGCGCCGATTAAATATTATATCATATTTATTCTACGCAAAGTACTGGTAGCTCTTTCTTTGCGTTCTAAAATCTTATAGTATCCCTATAAAGCTGATACATACTACTTATATTCATATTTTGGATGCCGGTTACTTTATAGATTTCATCAAAATCAACGGAGGTATCCTTTTCAATCTCATTTAACATCCCTTTCCCTCGTTCATCTCTATAGTGAATCGGATTAGATAATATATGACCTGTCTTATCCAAAAAAGCGTAGTCCACACCCCAAGTATCTGTTCCGATACCTGCAATTTTGGCATCCATTTGGACAGCCTTTTTCAGGCCTACTTTCATTTCATGGAATAATCTTAAAAAATCCCAATAATATCTTCCGTTAAACCAAACGGGTTCGTTAGGAAACCTGTACACTTCTTCCAGTTTAATTGTTCTTCCGTCAAATCTGCTCATCATCAATCGTCCGCTGGACGCTCCAAAATCGAAAGCCAAATTTATAATATCCATCTCTCCACTCCTTTTATGTTGACATACCGCATATATAATTTCTTATACCTTCAATAATAAACGCTCCTGCCATAGCACCGGGATCCTGATATCCTACAGTTTTTTCTGCATACCACCCTGCTCTTCCATGTACGGATTTCATTTTTTTTGTTTCCAAAACTCCTTTAGCGGCACCTTCATATGCTTTTTCCCATGCTTCACTAAAAGTGCCTTTTGATTTATATACATCCTGTAAAGCCTCAAGAGCCGGATACAAAGAATCCAATATGGTTTTTTCTCCTCTTTTTGCTTTTCCTCTTTGCATTATCCCATCAATGGCAGCACTTCCCATGTCAATTGTATCTTTTAAGCCTATCTGCTGCTTTCCCTTTACAGTTTTTCCTGCTTTTATTATTGCCGTGGCCACCAAGGTTCCCATAGTTGAAGGAACGGCATTTGCCATTATCATACCTGATTTCATAAGAAGAATACCTATATCATCTTCGCTTATTTTTTCAATTTCATCAACAATAGTGGCAAAGCCGTTACTCATGGTAAGTCCTAAATCCCCATCACCCATCCTGGAATCAAGTTCCGTAAGATAATCTTTATTTTTTAATATAGTATCCCTTATGGATTCAAATATCTTTTTTATATCTCCTATTTTAAATTCTTCCATTTTTCCCCTCCATAACATGCTTTATTTCATCTGCTGAAAAAACGGTGAATATGCAGGTGCATCAAGCAATTTTTTAAGTTCATCATCAAGTTTTAAAAGCGATATAGACATTCCTGCCATCTCCATAGATGTCGCAAACTCTCCGATATATGTTCTATAAACTTTTATACCGTTGCTCTCCAATAATTTGTGTGCTTTTCGATATGATATATATAATTCTTCTTTAGGTGTTGCCCCTAAACCATTTACAAGTACGGAAACTTCATCTCCCGATTTATACGGCAAATCTTCTACTATTTTATCTATCATTATTTTTACTATTTCGTCTGCAGTCATGAGTTTGTCTTTGCTTATGCCGGGTTCCCCATGAATTCCCATTCCTATTTCCATCTCTTCATCGCCTATGACAAATGTAGGTTTCCCTACCTCAGGCACTATGCATGGGCTTAGTGCTACTCCCATGGTTCTCGTATTGTTAACGGTTTTTTCCGCAACCCTTTTCACTTCATCAAGGTTAGCCATTTCTTCGGCATAAGCTCCTGCGATCTTGTATGCAAAAAATAAACCCGCCACGCCTCTTCTCTTGGTTTTACTACTCTCTGGCGAAGAAGCCACGTCATCCGTACATAAAATTTGTTCTACCCTTATATCATCTATTTCTGCCATTTCTGCCGCCATATCAAAATTCATCACATCTCCGCCGTAATTTCCATAAATGTAAAGTACTCCGCCTCCACTATCAATTTCCTTAGTTACTTCACACATCTGTTGCGCACTCGGCGAAGCAAAAACATTTCCGATAACAACTCCATCAGCTAACCCCTTGCCTACATATCCGAGAAATAAAGGAAGATGTCCGGAGCCTCCTCCGGTTGCAATTCCGACTTTACCTTTCTTCTTTTCATCTGCTCTCACAAGACATCTTAAGTCATTATTAATGAATTTTAAATCTTTAGGATGAGCTAATAATATCCCTTCTATCATTTCATTTACAAAGTTTTTAGGATCATTTATTATTTTTTTCATAATTCCCTCCATTACGGTACTTTACACCATTACCAATATTTTATTAGAAAATATTATACCTGCATCGAAAGATAGACGTATATACCTCCTTTTAAAAAGTCGCATACCAAACAGATACACGACTTTTTAAAATTATATTATAAAACTTTTCTATATTTTCAGATACATTTTTAGTCTTTCAAACTTTTAACAAACTCTACCAAGGACTTTACAGCTAATTCTTCATCATCACCTTCTGCTGAAATTTCAATTTCAGTATTTTGTTCCAATCCCGATGATAAAAGCATTATTATAGATCTGCCATCAAACATTTTACCTTCATTTACCTTTTTAACTAAGACATGAGAATTAAATTTTGATACACATCTGACAAAAGTTGTCGCAGGTCTTGCATGCAATCCCGTAGGGTTAACAATCGTAACTGTTTCCTTATACATTTTGTGCTCCTTACGGTTACTTTCTTAATGCCGGATTACCGTGTTTCCCTTTGCCCATAGCAATAAGCTTAGCACATTCTGCTTCCGGTAAATCAGTATTCTTATCTCCTGCAATAGTCTTTCTGATAAATTCAGTACGAAGAAGCATTTCTAAGGACAATGTCTTTGAAAAAGCTTCCAATGGCGATGAGCCGACTGCCAGTACACCATGATTTGCCAATAATACCACATCATAATCCTTTAAATACTCATCAATGCCCTTAATTATATCAAGGGTCCCCGGGGTTCCGTAAGGGATTACAGGTACTTTTCCAAAAAGAATCATAAATTCCGGGCTTATCTTACTTTCTATAGGGATATTAGCCTGTGCATAAGCTGTGCAGAAAGGCGCATGGCAGTGAACGACAGACTTTACATCAGGACGAATTTTGTAAACGGTCGTATGCATCGGCGTTTCGGAAGTTGGAGTTAATTGTCCTTCCAATACCTTACCATCTAAATCCGTTACAATTATTTTTCCCTCTGTTAGAAGTTCCTTGCTCTGTCCCGAAGGTGTAAGATAAACTCTATTTCCATCCTTTACAGAAATATTGCCCTCATAAGTGCCAACCAATCCCCTATCACTCATCATATGAGCTACATCCACTATTGATTTTTTAATTTCATAATCCATCATTTAATATCACTCCATTCTTAAAATTTATATAAATTTATATATTACTTGCATTTTTTAATCACTTACTACATTGGTTGAATCTTGTTTAGCATAAGTTTTTCTCAAATCACGGATCATCAATATATATCCGAAAATATAGTATATTACACAGATTAACGGTAATAAATTACCTTTCGTAATCTTCCATATAAATGAGAACGCATAGCAAAAGACCGGTGCATCTAAAGCAGAGTTAGAAACAAGTGTCCCGGCAGCAATGAACCCATTTTGCACAGCAAGTTCGGAAATCATAGGAGCCATAGCAGTACCGCAAAGAAGGAATATCGGAGCGCCGACACCGCACATTATTATCAACATTCTGACAAGATTCCCGTCACAAACATAGAAAGCACATAATGCCAATGCTAAGTTAACTATCCCTGCAAAAGGAAGCATCCTGTTCTGAGGTAATGCTACTGCCCAGATTAAAAGAAACGGTATGGTAATCATACATGAGACCCAGATTTCGGGATTACCTAAGATTATAGGTGCATCAAGACCAATAAATACCTCTCTGCCTTTAACCTTCTTCTTCATAAAAGATGTGCAAGCGTCCGATATAGGAGCCAAGGCTTGCATAAATAACTTTGTGGCCATTGGCAATAAGGTCATAGCGGCGGCACAGGTGATCCCCAAAGTTAAAGACTTAACAACACTGTACTTAGCAACTAGTCCAAAAAGAACACCTAAAATAAATCCCATTACATGGTTTTCGGCAAATATCCCTATCTTTTCCTTTAAATATGCGGCATCAAACTTTCTCCTGCTTAAAGCCGGAATTTTTCTTAAAAGCATATCTATAGGATATATAACGCTGCCGAATAAAAATAAACTATGAGGACAAGTAACTCCGGGAACTCCTGACTTTTCAAGAACCCTAGGCTGTAATGCATCACCGAGTATCAATTCAAGAACTATTCTCAATGCAGCCACAACTAAACCTAACAATATGCTCCCTGTGATAGCTTTAATAACTATAGTTTGAAATACCTTTCCCCAGACATTCCACAGGTCAACATTTATAGTTTTTGTTTTACCCATGAAAAACATCAATAGGTTTATTACAATTTGAAATGGGAAAAGTAAAAATGCATACTTCCATGACCATGTTATTGAGGCTAATGTCACCCAGCCGCCATCTACCACATCAAACGTTTTACCTACAGTCTTTGACATAGCCTGGGCTGCAGGTGAAATTGCACCGGTCATATAACCTATAACCAAAGACATGGCAGCAAGAGCCACGCCAAAGGTAATAGCTGCTGAAAAGGCTTTCTTAACCTTCATTCCCATACACAATCCTAAAATCATCATTAAAGCCGGTAAGAACAAAGTTGAACCCAGATCGTTTACTATAAAATTAAAAATATTGATAATAGTACTCATTAAATACACTCCCTTCGTAATTTAATAATCATCAATCATATCTCATAAACGGTTTTTTATTTAACTATTTGCTATATCAATTAATTTCTGAAGTTCTTCTTCAGCTCCCACACCAGTTAAAAATGAAACTCCGTTAATTACAGGCAAATCATATTCCTTATCGGGAGCTATAACACAGATATAAGCATCTGCAGTAGATAAATAGGTATCAATTGATTTTATATCTACAGCCTCAACCCTTGCATTTTTCACTCCTCTCTCTTCCAGCAAGCTATTGACTTTACTGGCAATTGTCTGTGATGTAGCAACTCCATTATTACATGCAACAATAAATTTTTTCACAATTAACACCTCCTGAATTTATATATCTATATGGGCATTACTCCTAAGCTTGTTAAACAATTCCTGTACGGCCGTACTATTTATTATAATCAAGCATTAAAAGATGCTTATAATAGAGTCCTTTTTAATTTCCTTCGATTTTTATATTTTTTAATAATTCTAAAGCTTCATCTTCGTCATTAACCTTCATAAATTCTTCAGCCATGGTTCCCTGAATGAACAAGTCCACAAGGGTCTGCAAAATTTTTACTTGATATTTGCCTGTTTTAAAACCCAAAACAAAAACTATCCTTGTCTTAAGGTGTAAATCTCTGGTTCCCATTTGTACAAAGGGAATTCCTTCCTTTGTTCTTGCAACTGCTATAAACGGTTTAACAACATAATCGGGATCAGTATGGGGTACGGCAATATCATATATGGGACCTGGCAACCCTGTGGGATATTTCTTTTCCCTTTCTTTTACAGCAGCTCTAAATTCCTCCGTTACGTAGCCTAAAGAATGTAATTTGTTATAAACATAATCAAGAACATCATCGGTACTTTTGGCCTCTATATCCAAAAATATTGCTTCTTTAAAAAACATATTTTTACTTTCCATGTCTTCCTCCTTGTTTAGTTTCTACAATTTTTCATCATATTTTTTTAATACTTCAATAATTTCTTTTTTTGTTGTTGCTTCTACTATAGAAGCCATGTTTTCTTTATTAAGCGCCAAGTTTGACAACTGTAGAACAGCCTTTAAATGCCGTTTTTTATCTATAGCGGACAGAGCTACCACTACATGAACAGACTTTCCTCCTGCAAAGGCAACCCCTTTTTTCAGTTTAAGCAATGCCATACCTACCCGGTTTCCTCCGGCACTTGGCTTAGAATGAACCAAAGCCATATCATATCCCCATATCACTGTGCGGCTATCCCAACTATATTGATCGAGCATTGCTTGTACATAACTTTGATTAATGTAACCTTCTTTTAACAACGGCATAGATGCAATTTCTATAGCCTGCTTCCAATCTATAACCTGTTCTGTTATTTGTATATGGTTATCTGTTATAAAACCTGATAAATTGGGGGTTTCGTTTTCCTCTGCAGAAACGTCCTCCGCACCTAATTCATCAAATAGATATTTCTTTATATCTGCTTTCAGTTTTTTTCTGTCCTTTATTTCAGAGCTTTCATCGATTATTTCTAATATTCTATCTACGTTCAGTACAACTGAACTGCTGCCATATACTTCTCTCGTAACCATATTTCTGAGCTTGTTTTTCCCGTTTTGCGTTAATGGAAGATTAACCACGAAAAGCTTTTTGCTAGTATGAATATATATAGGAGCAAATACTATATCATATTCATTCTCATCAAATTCTTTGAACTCTCTTATAGTCATGGGCTCGTAAAACAAAATTTCAGGGAAAATATCTCTCAAGGTACTATGCAATACTACTGAAGCGGATACACCGTTTGGACAAACTATCATGGCCCTAAGGCTTCTGCGTATCTTTTTGCCCTGTCTCCCTATCCAACTTAATATTATCAAGGTTATACATTTTAGCTCTATCTCCGGAATCTTACATCCAAATATTTCGTTTACAGGTTCAAAGGATTTTTCCACGATTTTATAAAATTCTATAAAATACTTATCATGACTTTCTTTATTTACAACTTCCACAAAAGTATTAAATAAAGTCAGATTATATTTTGTTCTATAATAGGCAGGCCTTAGATGCTGTAAAATATTTGATATCAATGTGCTTTTATCCGGTATAAATACGCAGGATTTCATTTCACAATTTCTAATAGACTGCTCTATAGCTATTTTTAATTTTAGAACCACGGGTTCCGAAAGAGCATCCAAAGTTAAAGTAGATAAATTGGCAGATAATAAAGTAAGTGTTATAAAAAATCTTTCTTCCTTTGACAACTCCCCATATTCACTCATAAAACGATCGGCAATTTGATACTCTTTTGTGTCAATTAATTCTTCATAAATAATATCTGATTTGCTTAACCTTTTCCCCAGGGATATTCTTCGTTTAACTATCGTCAGGCAGTAGGAAATTGTCTCCATCCTTTCATCTGTAAAAGTTACATGAAGTTCATCTTCAATACTTATAAGCCTGTCTCTAAATTCTTTTAGATTTTTTTCCTCTAAATGACATAGTTCTTTAATATTTAAGAATTCATTGTACAAGTTTAACACGCTATTAATCATTTCCAATAAGCATTTTCTTATATTAAACTCATTTCCAACGATTTCATATCCTTCGCTTCTTGAATACTGTATTTCTAAATTGTATGCATCTAATAATTTCTGAGCAGCCTTGATATCATTTAATACTGTATTTTTGCTTACCTTTAAGGCACTAATAAAATGCTGGAGTGATAATTCCTCTTCTTTACTGATAATAAAAAGTATTATAAGCCTAATTCTTTCCTCTTTACTGAAATAATAATTTTTGACTTTGATACTGCTTATCTTTCCCATGAGCTCATTACATCTTTCATGATTAATTGCGAAAAATCCTTCACTATCATTTACTATCAAATTAAATCCTTCTGACATTAAATATTCATCTATCTTTTCTATACAATATCTGAGCTGTCTCTTTGTAAAATTATATTTTGATTCCAGTTCCAAGATGCTTAGGCTTCCATTAGTACAAATATCTTCAAGGATACTTATCATTGTTGAATCTATTTGCATACAAATCACTCCTTTAGTTTTATTATAACTTAGACATTTAACAATGTCTTCTCCAATTCATCCCAATCTTTGTTGTTTTCAGAACATTCACTGTACTGAAACTTTATGCTAAATCAAGTAAATAGAATAATTATCAGATTAGTCCTATTGTATACGTGACAATACTGTTTAGTTAAAAAATTGCCATTTAGCTTCCTAACTGCTTTAGGCAGTAGCGCATAATTATAACAAATTATAAGGTCGAGCAGGGGACAAGATATAAGATATGTGAAAAATTTTAAAAGGAAAATATAGAATATAAAGTAAATACAGATAATGAATGGATAAAATTTGGATATTAAAATCATTTGATCTGAAGAATATGATACGGCTATTATAAAATAGCCGTATCATTAGAGGAATACTAATAGAAAAACTATATAATGATAAGATAGTAACTCATAATTTATTAACCATGAATTCGAAGAAACCTGCAATGAACTAAATTAGGTCTTCAAACTATTGGTATATTTTCTTTGTTTGATTTTAAATAGAAGCATTTATTATACTTTGGAATTCCTATTATTTTAATTCATATGCAATAGTTGTCATTAAAGTCATCTCAGCCTGTGTTGTATCCATCCTGCTATGCTGCACTATTATGGGTTCGTCACTCTCTATTTTTATCGAATAAGGAATATTTACAGGAATTTTATTCCCTTTGTTGTCCATGATCTTATCCAATCTTATATGGTTAGTCCTTTTGGCACCACAGACAGCTTTAAAATTTTCCATAGGATTTCTGTCTTCAAAATAGATACTCAAATTTATATTTGCATCTTTCTCTCCTAAATTTAGCACACATACCGCCTCATGGCTTTTAAGGTTTCCACTGCTTTTTAAAGGTAAAAATCCATCCGGAATAATCCAAACTTTAGAACCTAAATTATTCATATAATTTTTCCTCCTTCTTAACTTATGTTACCAAAGTACTCTTTGATGTTTGTCCAAAAGATTTACATATATATTATAAAACTAAATTTTTATTGTCAAGAAAATTACAGCTTAATGATATGGACAAAAATAAATATTATTTTTTATCCTGCTCTTGAACTATATGCTCAATATTTAGTAGAATATATATAATCAAAATTGAGAGGGTGATTCCTTGAAAAATCAAATGTATTATAAATTATTGGCATTAACCAAGGAAGAAATTGATATTCTAAAAGGAGCTAATGTAAACAAAGGTCTGTATACGGACTATGCCGATTTTATTGTAGACAGCAATAAATTATTGACTAAAAATAAACTGATAGCTATTCGTAAACATCCCAGATTCATACATTTCCCCAAGCATAAGCATAATTTTATTGAAATTATATACGTCTATAAAGGCAGCTTTAAACATATAGTTAATTCTCAAGAACTGACTCTAAAAGAGGGGGAATTAATCTTTTTAAATCAACAAATCTATCACGAAATCCTTCCATCGGAGTACAGGGATATCGCAATTAATTTTATAATAAAACCGGAATTCTTTAATTATATTTTAACCTTCTTAGATAATGATAATATTATTTGCAATTTTCTGTTGACCACATTATATACAAATCATGCCAAAGCGGAATATTTGTATTTCAAAGTATCGAAAAACAAGGAAATTCATGAAACCATATATAAAATCATATGGGAATTATACAAGCCTTCCACTATGAGTGAAGCTAAAATAAAATTGCTAATAGGTCTTTTATTAATTGAATTAGCCAAAAACTCCGATTCTATTGAAGGCTATTCCGCCAATAATTATGAAAGAAAATTGGTTTTGGATACCTTAAACTATATTGATACAAATTATAAAACCGCAGCATTGTTTGAAATATCCAAAAAATTAATACAGCCCAACTATAAATTAAGCCGTATTGTTAAAAAATATACAGAATTAACGTTTAACGAACTGCTACAGGAAAAACGTTTAAACAAAGCAGTAGAACTGCTTAAATCTACTGATTTACCGATTTCAGAAATTGCTCAATCCATAGGATATGAAAACCTGACATATTTTTATAAAATTTTTAAAGAAAAGTACAATACAACTCCTAAAAATTTTAGGAATTCAATTAACTGAAATATCCTTTATGCAAATAAGGTTAATAAACTAAACAAATATAGATATTAAAATACCTTCTTTTTAAATATATAATTTAGTATAACAATTCATTATATATGAATTTCATACGTAATCCCATAAACTGAAATCGATTATATATTTTTAAATAACATTAATTAGGAGGGTAGAATATGGATATCAACAAAAGATTTCAATCGGCAAAAGAAGATTATGAAGAATTAGGTATAGACGTAGAAAAAGCTCTTGAAAAATTATCTAAAGTTAAAATATCAATCCAGTGTTGGCAGGGTGATGACATTACAGGATTCGAAGTTGAAGAACGTTCATTGTCCGGCGGTATAGGTGTAACGGGAAACTATCCCGGAAAAGCCAGAAATCCTGAAGAATTAAGAAAGGATTTGGAAAAAGCATTAAGTTTAATACCCGGAAAACATAAAGTCAATCTCCATGCCATTTATGCTGAAACCAATGGCATAGCCGTTGATAGAGACGAAATCGAACCAAAACATTTTCAAAACTGGGTATACTGGGCTAAAAAAATGGGGCTGGGATTGGACTTTAATCCTACTTTGTTCTCTCATCCAAAAGCCAAAGGGGCTACTCTTTCCCATCCGAATGAAGACATCCGAAATTTCTGGATAGAACATTGTAAGAGGTCCAGAAAAATCGGCAAATATTTTGGAAAAGAATTAGGTCAACCGTGTTTAACAAATATTTGGATCCCCGATGGATTTAAGGATATCCCCAGTGACAGACTCACTCCAAGAAAAAGACTAAAAGATTCGTTAGATAAAATATTTGAAGAAAAAATAGATGAAAAATACAATATAGACTCCGTTGAATCTAAATTATTTGGAATAGGAGTAGAATCCTATACTGTTGGCTCCCACGAATTTTACATGAATTACGCGGCTAAAAACAACAAAATTTATCTATTGGATACGGGACATTTTCATCCTACTGAAGTCATATCGGATAAAATATCATCAATGTTATTGTTTAATGATAAGATAGCATTGCATGTTAGCAGACCGGTCCGTTGGGATAGCGATCATGTTATAACTTTCAACGATGAATTGCAAGAAATTGCTAAAGAAATAGTCAGAAATGATGCATTAAATAGGGTAATAATTGGCTTAGACTTCTTTGATGCAAGTATAAACCGTATTGCTGCTTGGGTTTTAGGTACCAGAAATATGATAAAGGCTTTATTGTTTGCCCTTCTCTTGCCTAATGACGAGTTGAAAAAACTACAAGAAGAAGAGGATTTTACTAAGAGATTAGTCTTAATGGAGGAGCTTAAATCTTATCCTTTCGGAGATATCTGGAACTACTATTGCCATATAAATAATGTACCAATTCAAGATGAATGGTATGGTATAGTTAAAAAATATGAAAAAGAGGAATTATTAAAAAGAATCTAAAACGAATTCGGGAACAAATAAAAGGGCTTCCATCAAATAAGAGGCCCCTTTTGAAACTCACTTTAGATTATAAAAAATTTATTTTAAAGTTATTTTATCAGTAGATCTGTCAAACATAGTAATTAATATAATGGATAGGATAACAAAAAATACTCCTGTAAAAATTTTCATGTTCAACATTTCTTTAAAAACCAATACTCCTAAAATCATGCTGGTAATTGGTTCAAAAGTACTGAGAATAGAAGCTTGCTGATCTCCTATAATTTTTACTCCTATTTGAAATAAAGTAGTTGCACCTGTGGAAATAAGAATGGAAAAAACAATAGTTAGTATCCAGCCTGACGGTTTAATATTAAATGTTAATTTATTTGTAGCAAAAGAAAATAAAAATAGTTCGATTGATGAAATAAGCGACAAATAAAAAGCAAGTTTAAAGGCCGGTAGTTCTTCGATATTGCTTTTGTCAAGATAAACTATATAAAAAGCATATGTAATTCCTGAAGTAAGTGCAAAAATTATGCCGATAATATTTCCCGATTGATTCGGAGTATAAAACAGCATGATCCCTATGGTACAAAGGATAGCGCATATATATTTAACAGGCTTAATCTTTTCACGAAATATTATAACATCCATCAGTATAACAATAGTGGGATATATAAAGTGAATCGTTGTAGCCGTAAATGATGAAATATAGTTGTAAGAAGACATAAGCAAAATCGAAGTTCCCGAAAATCCGAGAGACAAAATAAAGACTTTTAAAATTTGTCTTGGATTTATGTATATATTGTCCGAAAATCTTTTCATTAATAAAAATAAAATTGGTAATGAAAATACAAACCGGTTAAACGCAAGGTTTACCGGATTTCCTCCACATAAATATATTTTTTTAGCCATTAACGGCATGCATCCAAACAAAATAGCCGAAATGGCTACACATACAATTCCTCGAAAACGCGTCATCAGATCAGCTCCTTAAGCTACACTTAGGCATTGCCCACCCTCCAATGTTAGCACTTATCTTACAGCACTGTCAAGGACAGAGTGTTTATAAAATTTTATACTTGCAAAATATAATCTTAATTATTTTTAATTACTTTTTTTAAGTCATAAATATCAGAACGCCTGTTTTTTAAACTTGGAACCTGCTTTCTTATGTTTTCAAGGTAATCAAGATCTATTTCTGACGTTACAACACATGGCTTATCCATAGCTTTTGCAATCACGTTTCCCCACGGGTCTACGATTAACGTTTTTCCGTATGCTTGATATGACGGTTTAATCCCTATTTGAGCAGGTGCTACTATATAACATGTGTTTTCTATTGCTCTTGCTCTTAATAGAGGTTCCCAATGATCCTTTCCGGTATTCATTACAAAGCAGGCCGGTGCAAAAATTATTTGTGCTCCGTTTAATGCCATGATTCTGTACATTTCAGGAAACCTTATATCATAGCATATTGAAAATCCTAAATTGCCGTATTCCGTTTCAATGGTTACTATTTCACTCCCAGGTGTTTTGTTATCGGATTCTCTGAAAGAAGGTCCTTCTTTTATGTCAACATCAAACATGTGTAGTTTTCTGTACTTGCAAATTATTTCACCTTTCGGATTAATAAATACCGTTGTATTGTAAGGTCTGCCCGTTTTACTATCTTCACTAATACTGCCGCAGTGGATATATATATTGTACTTAACTGCTTGTTCAGCCAACAAATTTGTTGTATATCCCGGAATCGTTTCCGATTCTTTTTCGACTCCGACATAATTCATATTTTCAGGCATTGCTACTATTTTGGCTTTTCTTTCTGCCGCTTCTTCAATTAATGTTATTACGTTTCTCAAATTCTGTTTCTTATTATCGTTCGAATTCAATTGAAGTGCGGCAATGATGAATTTTCTCATTTTGAATCACCTCATATTATATTTAAATAAATAGAAGACTCAAATAATTGATAAATATTTTAACATATGCTATATTTATTATACAATATTATAAAATACGGTTACAGAGTTAACTAAGAGAAAGGCATGATTAGTAATGTCACAAAAAGTCACCCTAAAAAGTATAGCTAAAAAGGCCAACGTTTCCATTAGTGCAGTTTCCTTAGTGTTAAATAATAAACCTTGCCGAATATCAAAAGAAAAAAGAGAAGAAATAATTAAAATAGCAAAAAAAAGTAATTACAGACCTAATTTAATTGCAAGAAGCCTTGTTACTAATATATCAAAAATTTTAGGATTAATTGTTCCCGACTTAGAAAATCTATTTTTTTCGTCTCTTACTAAAGGTATTGAAAGCAATTGTAAAAAGGATGGCTACTCTTTGATGATTATAAATACAAATGATAGTTATCATGAAGATTGTAAGGCGATATCTTTGCTTAGTTCAAGAAAGGTAGATGGCCTTTTTATAGTATTAGGTCAAGAAAGTTATAGGCATAAAAAAAAGATAAAAGAATTATTAGCAAATTTAAATATTCCTTTTGTATTAGTAGATAGAAATTTAGATAATTTTGAATGTAATCAAGTTTTTTATGATAATGAATTGGGTGCTTATAAGGCTGTTTCCTATTTAATACAAAATGGTCATTCTAAAATAGGCTGCATAAAAGGACCGGATAAAGTAAATAATTCTATTTTAAGATTTAAGGGATACTGTCATGCCCTAAAAGAAAACAACATAAAAATAAATAAAAAATACATTGTTGATGGTGATTTCAGATATTTAGGAGGATTCAACGCAACTAAGACGCTCATAAGCGAAGATATTACAGCTATATTTGTAAGCAATGATATGATGGCCCTTGGCTGTATGAATTATCTAATTCGGCACAAAATTAGTGTTCCGGATGAAATTTCAATCATTAGCTATGATAATGTATTATATCGTTATTTATTAGGAAATGAAATTACTTCAGTTGCCCAAGATATCCCTATTTTAGCTAAGAAAGCTTATGATTTATTAAAAGAAAATTTGAATAACATTACAAAAAATCAAATAATAAGTTTATCTCCTGTTTTAATTGAAAAAAACAGTGTACAAAAATTAAGATAAGAACGGCCTGCGGGCCTATATCCTGTAAACGGCCCTCTATAAACATTTCTTCTACCCATTTTGAACCATATATTTATTAATTTCATTTAGAGTTGGCATTCCTGTTTGGGCTCCAATATATTGAACAGATAATGATGCACCTGTTGTTGCAAATTTAACTGCATAGTCCAATTCCTTCTGCGATGCAATACAGCAGGCAAATAATCCGTTAAATGTATCTCCGGCCCCTGTGGTATCATTAACATTCACCTTTAAAGATTCCGATGTTGCTACAATTTCTTCCTTAACATAGGAAGCTCCGATTCTACCTCTTGTAACAATCAACCTGGTATTAGGATGGCTCATCTGCCAACAGACCATTGCTTTCTCCAGGGATTTATCATCATTAAATTCTGAACCATACATATATTCAAATTCCGTTTCATTAGGAGTGATATAATCAACTGAATCTATCAGTTCATTATGTAAATTACGATAAGGAGCCGGATTTAAAATTACTTTAGTATTACTGTTTTTTGCTTCTTTTATAGCATAAGTAACAGTATCTATTGGAATTTCCAGCTGCAATAATAGCACTTTTGAATCTCGTATAAGATTTGTCTGTTCTTTAATTTTTTGAACATCGCAATAGCTATTGGCTCCGGCAACAGTAACAATCGCGTTATCATATCTGGTTTTAAAAATTGAGGCAACACCGGTTGAAATTCCTTCCATAATATTAACTCCGGAGATATCTAATCTTTCTTTTTTTAGCTGTTTTAACAATACAGTGCCAAAAAAATCATTTCCTACACATCCGATTAATGATACTCCATCTATCACTCTGGATGCACATACCCCTTGATTGGCTCCCTTTCCTCCTAAAAAATAAGAAATGCTTTGCCCACAAATCGTCTCTCCGATTTTAGGTAAATGTTCGATATCAATTACTAAATCCATATTTAGGCTTCCTAAAATAACAATATTATTCATAGCATTCTCCTTGTATTATATAATGATAAAACGTTTTATCAAATATATGGTAACATATAAAGAAATCGTTGTCAAGCCAACAATAAAGGATATTTAGATTCTAATAATAAACAAGTTAGGTTCTATATTTCCCTAACTTGTTTATAAGTTTGTACACAATATTAATTTAATTATATTTTACCCTTTATAAAACTTCTCCATTTGTTTCAATTACTTTTTTGTACCAGTCAAAACTGTTTTTCTTTATACGTCTCCCTGAGCCATTTCCATAATCATCTAAGTCGACATAAATAAACCCGTATCGTTTACTCATCTCGCTTGAAGAACAACTCACGATATCAAGGGGTGCCCATGCATAATAGCCTCTCAAATCTACCCCATCTTTTATTGATTCCTTCATTTGTTCTATATGTTTCCGATAATAATCAGGGCGGTAGGTGTCTCGCACTTCTCCGTTTTCAAGTTTGTCATATAGCCCTATTCCATTTTCTGTAATATAAATGGGGCATTGGTATCTGTCATAGAATTCATTTAATAAAATCCTTAATCCCAAAGGATCAATTGACCACCCCCACGGGTTGGCGGGTAAACCCGGATTTCTGAAAACTTCATTTCTATTTTCATAACTTTCTTTGCTGCATAACATCGTATAATAATATGAGAAAGAGAGGAAATCACAATGATTTCTAAGAATCTCTTCATCCTCTTTTGTGATGACAATGTTTATATTATTGTCGCTAAAATAGCGATAGGCATATCCCGGAACAAACCCTTTCAATAAAACGTCTCCATACAAATACTCCATCTGATTATGCTTCATCGCAGCAAAAACATCTTCAGGTTTACCTGACGCCGGATAGGCCGGACCTCCGGAAAACATCATCCCGATCTTCACATCAGGATAATTATCATGGGAATACTTTGTAATGTGAGCACAGGAAATCATTTCATTGAACACTGCTTGATATTTTGCTTCAATAACATTTTCAACTGCATCTTCGGCAACGCCGAGATGATTAAATGACTCATGCTTAATCAGATTAATCTGATTCACAATTATCCAATGTTTTACCCGGTCATGATACCTGTCTAAAAGGACCTTCCCATATTTTGAAAAAAAATCAATCACTTCTTTTGAATACCAACCTTTATATTTTAAAGTTAAGTTTAACGGCATTTCGTAGTGGGACATGGTAATCATGGGAATCATTCCGTTTTTAATAATTTCATCGATTAAATTGTCATAGAACTTCAGTCCTTTTTCATTCGGCTCCTTGTCATCTCCATTAGGAAAAATTCTAGCCCAATTGATAGATGTTCTATAGGATTTTAAGCCCAATCCGTCCTTCCCCAGTAATTTCAGATCCTCTTTATAGGTATGATAAAAATCAATGCCAGTACGTTTAGGAAATATTCTATTTTTGCTTTTTAATGCTTCTAAAACATATTTTCTTGTCATTTCTTTATTGTATTTCTTCTCAATTGATATATCATCCCTGAATTCATTGATATCCGATACACATAATCCCTTCCTATCTTCAAGGTAAGCACCCTCCATTTGATTGGCGGCAAATGCGCCTCCCCACAAGAATTCTTTTGGAAAACCTTCCGGTATTTTTTTCATTTTATCCTCCGTTTTCTCTAAATAATAATTTTAGAAATTCATATATTTTATTTTTCTAAAACTTTTAATCGTTGATCTAAACTTTTAGCAATGTTAATAAGTTGTTTAGCAATATTGATCTCACTGTAAATTGTCATCAAGGTATCCTGTGCATGTGTGAACAATAATGAACTTTCAGATGCCGTTCCACGAATTTCATCTTGAATTGCATCGGTTTGAACTTTGTGCGCTTCGGTAATCTTCACTTGAGCAAGTTCCATTTCTTTTTCCGCAGTTTCAAAATCAAATATAGAAACCGCAATAAGCGCTTTTTCTACTCTTGTCCTTGCATCTCCGGCATGAAGAATAATCTGCATTGCATTCTGAACCATTTCTTCATTCATTTTATCTGCTCCTATCTTGATTTATTCTTGTATACTTGCTTGTTCGTTTTCATATTCTTGTTTTTCGTACGCTTTAAAAAATGGATACCAAATTAATGCTGACACAAAAACAGACAAAATTAAAAATAAAATTGCTTTAATTGACCTTGTCGAAATCCAGGTTCCAATTGGATACGGCATATACCATAGTTCAAATTGAATCCTTGGTATTGGAGCAAAAGCAATAACCTTACAAAAGAACCATGTCAGAAGAGGTAAGATAATACCCTGCAACCACATGGGCAGCATTAGCAATGGATTCCATGCAATACATCCGAATACTACAGGTTCATTGATATTAAAAATACTCGACCCAATACACGCTCTTCCCAATGCTTTTAATTTCTTTACTTTCGAGCGTATTAACATGATTACAAGAGGCATGGTACATGCAATTCCACCTACCCACATATAAGTAACATAAATAGTTCCTTCTGTAAACATATTCATATTGGCTACTGTAGCTGTCCCGGCAGCTATCATTGCAAGATTTGCTGCAATACTTGCCATTTTAACCGGTTGAGTCACCGGATCAAGTACCCATGGCGAAATCCCCATGGAATAAATAAAACATATAATAAAATTCATAATTGTAAACCCATACCAAGTATTTAAAACTTTCTGCAATGGCATGAACAGATTAGCAATTAAATTGTATAAATTAATATTTTTAACTTGTACAACAAGCCACCCCAAACATACGACTATAAAAATCGGAAGCATTTGATCAAACCATACTCTTACAAATTCCGGTATTGGCGAATCTTCTTTAAAAAACGAAAACTTGCCAAATGCACCAAATATTAATGATGTAATAATACCGGTAACAATTGCGACAAACATGCCTCCGGCGCCAAGGGCAGATGAATCAAAACCTACAGTTCCTTCTTTAACAATAACCGGCGTAGTACAGATCAAGAAAAATATTAATCCGGTCAATCCCGCGATTAATCTCTGCTTACGTAATTTCTTTCTCTTACAATAATTGAACGGTACAAGAAATGCTACAAATAAGGACAACTTTCCCATAGTCCAACCGAAAGGGGTCCAAAAACTGGGGAGGTTCGGAAAATAATCATTAAGAATTCCTAATACACAAAATACCGAACCAAGTAAAATAAAAGGCAATATCTGCATAACTGAATCCTTTAATATTACGACCCAGCTCAAATGACCTATTTTATTTAATTTGGGCGCAAATGAATTTTCTAACCAATTTATTAACTTATCCATCCCTTTTCCTCCTTTATTTTTTAATTTTCATTAAATAACGATAAAATATGATTCAGTGCCTTATCTCCGTCTAAAGTCGAATAATACTCCGGTTTCATTAAAGCAACTTTAACAGGGAATTCTTCTTCATATTCTTTGATTTCATCAATCATGCACTCTAAATGAGGACCGACAAAGATCAAATCACAATCGTCAATATAATTTCCTATTTCGGAATCACTTCTTGCATTAACTTGAATATCAATTCCTCTGACTTTTGCCGCTTTTCTGATATTTACTGCCATAAATCCGGAACTGGCTCCAGAACCGCATACCAACAAAACTCTTATTTTTTTCATGTTTTCCTCCTTCTGATCTTTAACCATCTATGTTATTTGTTCATATTAACTTCTCTTAATTTATAGAATATTCAATTGTATTTCCCATAACAAGTATTTCTATTTCCCAAGGGTAGGAAATAAATATATTTGTTATGTCAAATTATTTTATATATACTGAGATATAATAAAAAATAGTAGGGGCTGTCGAATATGGAGGAAAATAAAAAAAGGTTATTAGCACATCTTCTTAAAACAAATGATTGGGTTACTTCTGACGAACTATCCATATTACTGTCTGTTTCTACAAGAACTGTAAGGAATTATATCAAACAACTAAATACAACTTACAAAGGGTACGAGCTAATATTCTCTTCCTCCAGAGGATATAAAATTAACAAAAAAAATTACTATTTAATATTAAATAACAATGATAAATACAACACTGTAGAAACGCCTCAGCAAAGGATAAATTTTATTAGAAATAAATTAATAACCCATCCTAAAGGTTATAACTTGTTTGTACTTAGTTCAGATCTTTTTGTCAGCGAAGAAACTATTTTAGCTGATATAAATAGTTTGCAGGCATTTTTTAAAAATTTTAGTATAGTAATTAAAAAAAATAATTCAATGGATTTTTATCTGTCTGGACTTGAAAGAGATAAAAGAAAGATGATAAGATACATTGTAAACAATGAAAGTTCGGAAAATTTCACTCCGACGAAAGCTCTTGCTATGTTTTCTATGGAATTAAACAGTACTGAATACAATAATATAAGAAACTCAATTCACAAAATTCTAAACAAAAATAATCTATTTGTCAACGATTATGCCTTAAACAATATAACACTCCATTTGATAGTTATGGTTCAAAGAATCAGGCAAGGATTAAATATTGCTGAAGATGTTCAAATGGAAAAAATTCAAAACACTAAGGAAGCTAAAGTTGCAGATGAAATCAAAAAGTATTTAAATAATTCTTACGGTATTACAATGAATGAATCCGAATTTTATTATTTAACACTAACCATTTCAAGCTACACTTCGGAAATAAATTATTCTTTAGTGAATTCACACAATATACAGGATTTCATTGAAGGTAAATATATAGATATAGCAAAGCAAGCTATTGAAAAAGTGAAAGAGGTCTTTTCCTTCGATATCTTTGACGATGAATTTCTGCCTAAATTTACAATACATATCCGTAATTTGATGATACGAACATATAACGGTATGTATACAAAAAATCCTTTAACTGCAAAGATTAAAGAGGCATACCCTTTAATATATGAAATTGCAGTCTTTATTGCATTGGAATTACAGCGATATGAAGATGTTTATATATCTGAAGATGAAATAGCCTTTATTGCAATACACATTGGCGCTGAAATAGAGAAAAATAACAGCTTTAATAAAAAAGTTACGGCTGTATTTGTATACTTAGATTATTATGATACTCATCTAAAGGCTTATAATAAAATTAGAAAAATCTTTGAAAATAGTTTAGAAATAATCAATATGGTTTCTATAAACAATTTCTGTTTAAAAGAAATTAAAACCGATATGATAATTTCATGTGTACCAATAATATCCGATGATGATAATGTAATAGTAGTTTCACCATTTATAAGTGATGAAGATGTAAGTAATATAAATTCTAAACTAACTATGATAAAAAGAGCAAAGAAGCAAAAAAAAATTGAGGGGTATTTGAAATCTTTATTCGGCAGTACTTTATTTAAAAGAAATTATTATTTAAAGGATGAACATTTAATGATTAAAAATTTGACAAATGAAGTCATTGCCTTGAAATATGCAAATCCTGAGTTCTATGAAGAGGTAGAGCAAAGAGAAAAAATGTCACCTACATCCTTTAATAATTTAGTAGCTGTGCCGCACTCTTTAAAGCATAATGCTTATAAATCCTTTATATCCATGGTAATCAACGAAAAACCCATGAAGTGGGGAAATCAATATGTTAATATCATTGTACTTATAGGAATAAGTGAAACCGATCGTTCCACCTTTAGAGATGTCTTTGATATTTTAATTGAAATATTATCAGAACCTAAAAATGTACAGAAATTAATAAATTGCAGTGATTATGATGAATTCTTAGCTACAATTACAAATATGATAGAAATATAGAAGTTTAGTATCAAAATCCCATACGGCTCTGTTCCTTATATGAATACAAAAATGACTTTGCTATCTTATGAAAATCTTAGTAAATTCTTATGTTAAAATTCATAATTGGGGAAACTTATTCTGGTATAATATATTTAGCTATAGCAGAAAGGAGCGTTATTCCATGAACGATAAAATTCTTGTCGTTGATGACGAATATGAGATTGCGGACTTAATAGAAGTCTATTTGAAAAATGAAAATTATGTTGTTTACAAGTTCTATTCTGCTAAAGATGCTTTAACCTGCATTGAAACAGAAGAACTTGACCTTGCCATTCTGGATATTATGATGCCGAACATAAGTGGGTTTTCTCTTTGCCGGAAAATTCGCGAACAATATACTTTCCCGGTGATTATGTTGACTGCCAAAGACGAGGAAACAGATAAAATTACAGGCTTAACCTTAGGGGCTGACGATTATATTACAAAGCCCTTTCGCCCCCTTGAACTGGTTGCCAGAGTAAAGGCGCAGTTGCGCCGGTACAAAAAATACAATTCCTTCAAAGAGGGAACTGATATAAGTCCGGTTTTTTCCTATCTTGGGTTGGAAGTAAATACAAAAACCTATGAATGCCTGCTAAATGAAGAGCCTATTTCGTTGACCCCTACGGAATTTTCCATACTTCGTATTTTGCTTGAACGCAAAGGAACCGTAGTAAGCGCCGAAGAATTGTTTCATGAGATATGGCATGATGAATATTACAGCAAAAGCAATAACACGATCACTGTTCATATCCGGCATTTGCGTGAAAAAATGGGGGATACCTTAGACGAACCGAAATATATTAAAACTATATGGGGAGTGGGGTATAAAATTGGTTAAGAAAAATCATCCGATAGAAAATAAATTACGGCTCCGGCTGTATATTACTCTGTTAGTCTATACTCTGGTTGGTTATGCCTTAGTCATGATAACCGACTATGGGTTTAATCAGTCTTCAAATCCGTTTTTTAGGTGGTTTCATTTGAGAATTGACTTGGTCTATTTTTTGTATCTGATTATTGGTTTTTGCTGCATCTTCTATTACTATTGGAAAAAGCCCTGGGTATATTTACAGGAAATTATAAATGCTACCCAAACTGTGTATCAGCAAAACGATAGTACCATAGAGCTATCCGAACCCCTTAAGAACATAGAAAAGCAAATGAACCAAATTAAAATGTCTGTCCTGTTAAGTCAGCAGGCGGTAAAAGAAACAGAGAACAAAAAGAATGAATTAGTGATGTATCTGGCTCATGATATTCGGACACCGTTGACTTCTATTATCGGTTATTTAAGTTTACTTGATGAATCACCCGATATTCCGGTTGAACAAAAGGCAAAATATGTAGGTATTGCACTAAAAAAGGTACAACGGTTGGAAAAGCTCATCAATGAATTTTTTGAAATTACACGATACAATGCGCAGCAAATCAAGATAACCAAAGAGAATGTAGACTTATACTATATGCTCGTACAGTTGATCGATGAATTTTATCCCATATTGTCTGCCAAGGGAAATTATGCTACTCTCCATGCAGATGAAAATTTGACAGTCTATGCAGACTCAGAAAAGTTAGCCAGAGTGTTCAACAACATTCTGAAAAACGCTGTTGTATATAGTTATCCTAATACGGAAATTATTATTTCCGCAAAAGCGAACAAAAATAAAATCGTTATTACATTTGAAAACCATGGACAGACGATCCCTTCTGATCAACTATCTGCTATTTTTGAGAAATTCAATCGTTTAGATGAAGCCCGCAAATCAGATACAGGGGGAGCGGGACTTGGCTTATCTATTGCAGAAGAAATAGTCCATTTACACGGGGGAGAAATTTCCGCTCATAGTGAAAATGATACCGTCACGTTTACCGTGTCACTGCCAACTATGACTTAGGAAAACATTAATTCGATGTTAGGATTTTCTTAGGAATTTATTCGGTTCATCTTAAAGTTTCAAACGCTCTTGCTCAGTACAATATGTATTGAACAAGGGCGTTTGCTTTTGTAATAGAAGAAAAGGAGAAATGACATGGAACTGACGATTGAACACCTTAGCAAACAGTTTAAGGATAAAACCGCCGTTGATGATGTCTGCCTGAGCCTTACGCCGGGTGTATGGGGCCTGATTGGTGCCAACGGGGCCGGTAAAACTACGTTGATGCTGATGATTGCAGACATTATGAAACCGACCAGCGGTAGAGTCCTTTATGATGGAAAAAATATTCATACTATGGGGGAAGAATACAGAAATCTATTTGGATTTTTGCCGCAAGAATTTGGCTTCTTTCATGATTTTACTGTTAAAGATTATTTGGAATATGTTGCTGCCCTTAAGGACGTACCGACAAAAACAACAAGAAAAAAAATTGATAGTCTATTGGATACCCTCACCCTTTCTGATGCAAAAAACAAAAAAATCGTAAAACTATCCGGGGGAATGAGGCGCCGGGTTGGAATTGCACAAGCGGTGTTGAACGACCCCAAAATCCTTGTTATGGATGAACCGACTGCTGGCCTTGACCCAGGCGAGCGGGTTCGCTTCCGCAATTTCATTTCGGAATTTTCCCATAACCGCATTGTTCTCATATCGACGCATATTGTATCTGACATTGAGTACATCGCCACCCAAAATGCTATTATGAAAGCCGGTAAAATTCTTGATGTCGGCACAACGGACGAATTAGTGAAGCAAGTCGTGGGAAAAGTCTGGACTTGCATAGTACCTGCTGACAATTTGCCGATGTATGAAATGCAGTTGCGTATTATCAACCAGCGCGGCGAGGACAACAATCAAGTATCCATTCGCTATTTGGCCGATGAACCAAAAGTAAGCAACTCGGTTATGGCTTCCCCGCGCTTAGAAGATTTGTATTTGTGGCTATTCCCACAAGATGATATTGGAAAGGAGGAAAAATAACATATGCGTATCTATTGGCTGGAAATGAGGCGTGTGTTGAAATCACACCGCACTATGATTCTACTGCTTATTACTTTAGTAATGGCTGCGGCAATGGCTTGGCTTCCCGTAATGTTTGAATCCATCAACTATCAAGACGATAACGGAAAAATCGTTGAATTAAATGGTTTGAAGGCGATTGCCTATAAAAAATCGATTCGTTCCGTCCATAATGGTAAAGTTACACCCGAAAAGCTCAAAGCTGCCTTGAAAACATATCAAAACACTGTTTCCCAATATGGAGACGTTGACAGTGAAAATTTTCCGTTTGATGTCTATACGGAAAAGATTTCTCCAATCAGCGTACTTTTAGGAAGAGGAGTGCGAGAAGCGTTTGCTGACCCCAAAACCGGTATGGCGGCAGATTTAAAGGATATTTCTCCGGACGAATTTGATCGCTTTTATGAGCAAACTGTGCAGCACCTAAAAGATTACATGCAATTAGAGAAAAAGGGATCAGTTGCACAAGAGAAGGCCGTGAAAAAATACGCAGAGGTAAAAACACCTTTTCAGTTATATGCCGGATATTCAAGGGATGCCTTTGATTACATTGAATTTTTCATTTTTGTATGTGTCATTCTTTGTACCGCTATTGCCGCACCTACATTTTCAAGTGAATATCAGACAGGCTCTGACAGTATTTTGCGTTGCACAAAGCATGGGCGTTTCCGGTTGGCAATTATGAAAGTAGCGGCCGCTTTAACGATTTTTGTTGTAACTTTCGTTGTATGTATCCTTTTACATTTACTCATTTCCGATCTTGCCTTTGGGCCGGAGTGCCTGAAAACATCCATGCAGATGTTATTCTCAACGATCAGCCTACCCGCTCTCAATCTCGGACAATTACAAATTGTTTTAGCTGCCGGTGGGTTACTTTCTTTGCTTGCAACGGTCAGCTTCACATTATTTTTATCAGCTAAATGCAAAGACTCGCTGACTGTCATTCTGATTGCCTTTGTATCGTGTTTGCTTCCCATATTTGCGTATTCAGCCGTGGGTGAAAACTGGATTAGTTCTATTTTGCCATCAGCAGGAGTTGGTATGAGGAATAATCTGCTATATCAACTGTATGACCTTAACTACTTGCATATTGGTCAAATTAGCCTTTGGGTGCCTGATGTTATACTGGTGGCTGCGGCAGTTGAAATTCCAATTTTCCTGTTACTGGCCGTACACGCCTATTGCAAGCATCAAGCTTAAACGGCAGTTTTGAAACAAAATTCAAAGCCATCATTTTTTTTGCTTATACAACAGCAAACGGCGGCATAAAGAGGTTGCCGCCGTAACTTTTCCACGAGGGATATCTGAAATCTTTATTCGGCAGTATTTTATCTGCCTTACTCATCAATAGAATTCATCAGAGTAGCAAAATAATCATAATCTATATTTCCATCTGTAACTTTAAAATATTTTTCTGCCTTTACGTATTTCATCTCGGT
Organism: Sporanaerobacter sp. PP17-6a; assembly: GCF_900095615.1. Lineage (NCBI taxonomy): Bacteria > Bacillati > Bacillota > Tissierellia > Tissierellales > Sporanaerobacteraceae > Sporanaerobacter > Sporanaerobacter sp. PP17-6a. The sequence goes on from NZ_FMIF01000015.1 coordinate 55,000, forward strand.
TATGTTGTCTTTTTTATTTTCAGTTATGGAAAGTACATCCTCATGAATCCACAGCCAATTATCCTCCATTACGGAAACGGCTAAAGATTCACCGGTAGTACTATTCTTTAAAAAGATGGTATAAAGGAACCAAGCATTGGGACCATCTTTATATTCCGTTCCCTGAAGGCTGTTAAATTTATTCAGTATTTCATCAATCTTGTCAGTGTCGTTTTCCGTTTTATGAGAATTATCGTTCCAAAAAACAATCTGATCAAAATTTTTGGCTTTGGCAGTATCCAAATATTCATTTAATACCAGTTCTTCAAAAGTCCCTTTCTTTTTATAATTAATGCTAAATAAGACTACGACTAATAATATGATTATTAAAGGAATAATAAACCTTTTCATCCTCTTTGCCCCCTTAGTTAACATCAAACAATATATTATTTAAAAATTTTCTAATTTTATATTCAGCTGCTTTCTTTTTAATTATTATTTTATATATATGTTATATTATAACATTTTTATTAGGCACTCTTGACAGCCCCAAAACAATATATTATTCTATAATAGATAGACAGTCGGTCTATATAAAGGAGATATTAAAAATGAGGATAGTAAAACAAGCTGAAGAACGTAAAAATGAAATACTCGACGCTGCAGATGAACTTTTCCGTCAAAAGGGTTTTGATGCCACAAGCACAAATGATATTCTTGAAAAGGTAGGGATTGCACGAGGAACTTTATATTATCATTTTAAATCGAAGGAAGATATTATGAACGCTCTAATTGAGAGATATAATGTCCGCCTTTTAAGTACAGCACAGGAAATCGCCGCAGATAAAGATATACCCATAAACGAACGTATTATCAGCATTGTAATGGCGCTGGATATAAGCAATAAGGGAGGCAATGGGATTATCGACCATATTCATAAGCCTCAGAATGCACTTATGCATCAAAAAATACAAAAGGTTATATTAAGCGGCATTGTACCAATACTGACGGAAATAATTTGTGAAGGAATTAAACAAGGGCTGTTTGATACGCCTTTCCCATATGAATGTATGGAAATGATCGTTGCATATACGAATACTATTTTTGATAATGATATGGTTGAAATGACAAAAGAAGAAAGGGCTTTACGTATACAGGCTTTTATTTTCAACGTGGGAAGACTCCTTGGCGCTGAAAAAGGAAGTCTTACGGATATTATGCAGATGTTTGATAAAAAAAATGAAGACAGCAATAAATAATGGAAAAATTCTTTTAAAAATGGAGGTGACTTATGTATTACAAAATAATTCGCAATGACATTTTAAAAAGTAAGACTATGACACTTACGACAATGATATTCGTTGTTGCCGCAGCTATGCTTGTTTCCCTTGCAGCGATACTTGGAATAAATCTCTTAGGCTCCATAGATACATTAATGGAACAAGCAAAAACTCCGCATTTTATGCAGATGCACTCAGGAGAAATTGATATTTCACAGCTTGGGGCCTTTGCAGAACAAAACGGCAATGTTGATGAATTCCAGGTACTTGAATTTCTCAACATTGATGGCGCACAGATTATAATTGGAAAAAACTCACTTGCAAATAGTGTTCAGGATAACGGCTTATGTACACAGAGTAAAAGATTTGATTATCTCCTTGACCTTGACGGGAAAGTTATAAAAGTATCCCCTGAAGAAATCTACATTCCCATATCCTACATGAAAGATGGCAGTGCAAAAGTGGGAGAGCCGGTTGTTATATGCGGAAAAGAATTTACTGTTGCGGGATTTCTCCGGGATTCACAGATGAATTCGTTACTTGCCTCATCAAAAAGGTTCCTCGTAAACGAAAATGATTATGCAAAAATAAGGAATTTAGGAAACACAGAATATTTAATTGAATTCAGATTAAAAGACTTATCCACCCTTGGTGCATTTGAAACTGCTTATACCTCAGCAGGACTTGAATCAAACGGACCAGTGGTTACGTATCCCCTTTTAAAAACGATCAATGCAATTTCCGACGGACTGATGATTGGAGTTATCCTTATTGTAAGTCTGCTTGTCGTTGCAATTGCATTTATGTGCATACGCTTCACGCTTCTTGCAAAAATAGAGGATGACTATCGGGAAATAGGTGTTATGAAAGCAATTGGACTTAAGGTTAACCATATAAAGAAAATATACCTTGTAAAGTATACGGCAATTGGAGGAATAGGCTGTATTCTTGGATTTATACTTTCGTTTTTATTCAGAGGCATGCTTCTTGAAAATATACGGCTTTATATGGGTAAAAGTAAAAATTCTTCTTTTGCTTTGCTCTTTGGAATGGTTTGTGTTCTTTTTATATTCCTTTCAATTATTATTTATGTGAATAATATTCTAAAACGCTTTAGAAAAATATCAGCTGCTGAAGCAATACGTTTTGGTACCTCACAAGAAAAACTTTTAGGTGCAAAAAATTTTAGCTTAAGCAAGAACAAACTGTTTGATACAAATATTTTTCTCGCCATTAAAGATGTTCTCTCAAGGAAAAAAATTTATACCACAATGTTTATGGTGTTTGTAATTTCAGCCTTTATTATTATTGTTCCCCGGAATTTGTACAACACCATTTCCTCAAAGGAATTCATCACGTATATGGGAATAGGAAAAACCGATATGCGTATCGACATTCAACAAATCAACAATATTTCCGAAAAATCAGCTGAAATTGTAAAAGCAATGGAAAATGACAGTTATATATCCAAATATACCATGCTTACTACCAAAGCATTTAAAGTAAAGATAGAGAACGGCTCGGAAGAGCGTATAAAAATCGAATTAGGCGACCATTCCATATTTCCTGTAAGATATTCCGAAGGCAGGGCACCTGTCTTAGAAGACGAAATTGCACTTTCGGTTATAAATGCTAATGAACTAGGTAAAAAAGTCGGAGATGCCATTACGTTAATGACGTCAAGGAGGGAAAAAGATTTCAAGGTATGCGGAATTTATTCCGATATCACCAACGGTGGCAAAACCGCAAAAGCTGTTTTTTCCGATAATTCAGCGGATACTATGTGGACCATTATTTATGCTGATATCTTGGATAAATCCCTTATCAGCAGTAAGGTTTCGGAATATGCAAATAAATTTAGTTTCGCAAAAGTTTCAGATATTGATAAATATATTATACAGACATTCAGCTCTACAATAAGATCTGTCGAAAAGGGTTCCTATGTAGCAATTATCGTTGCATTGGTCATATCAGGACTGGTTACACTATTGTTTATGAAAATGCTTATAGCAAAGGACAAATACAATACCGCCGTAATGAAAGCTTTAGGTTTTACAAACTCTGATATTACAGTACAATATGTTTCGCGTTCCATATTCGTTTTGATCGCGGGAATTGTTTTCGGTACACTTCTGGCAAACACTCTTGGAGAGATGCTCATAGGTGCAATTATATCTTTGTTTGGAGCATCATCATTTAATTTCACGATTAATCCCCTTTCAGCGTATATTTTTTGTCCGCTGATGATGATATGTTCAGTACTTATTGCAACAATTATCGGTACATCCCATGCAGGAAAAATAAAAATATTTCAAAATATAAAGGAGTAAATCATGAAAAAGATTATTATCGGTGAAAACATAGTAAAATCTCTTGGTGAAGGCAATGAAAAGTTCAATGTCCTCAACGGAGTGTCTGTTGAAATAAACGAAGGGGAATTTGTTGCGGTTATGGGCCCTTCAGGCTCAGGGAAAACGACATTGATGTTTACGTTGAGCGGAACCGATAGTGTTGACGGAGGAAAAGTTATTTTTTGCGGTAAAGATTTATCCTCACTTAAAGAACAGGAACTTGCTGACATGCGCAGAACAAAAATGGGGTTTGTTTTTCAGCAGCCCACTTTGTTAAAAAATTTGAATATACTTGACAATATCATTCTTTCTTCAATGCTTGACAACAGAAAAAACTCTATAAATATTATCGAAAAAGCCAAAAATCTTATGAAAAAAACAGGAATTGAAGGATTGGAAAAACGTGATATTACACAGGTTTCAGGGGGACAGCTTCAGCGCGCCGGAATATGCCGAGCACTTATGTGTAACCCGGAAATTATCTTTGGCGATGAACCAACGGGTTCCCTTAATTCAAAATCTGCACAAGGGATTATGAATATCTTTTCTGAAATTAATGCGGGAGGTACCGCGCTTATGCTTGTAACTCACGATGCAAAGGTAGCGGCTCAGGCAGAACACATTATGTTTATACGCGACGGAAAAATTATAAATGAAATACGTCTTTCAAAATTCAATGGTACAGATACTGACAGCAGGATGAAAGAAGTTACAACGAAAATGCAAGAAATAGGAATATAATATGTGGAGACAGCAGGCTAAGTAGAAATGGATAAATTACCCTTAAAGACTGTACGGAAAGTCGGTTTAATACATTATTATATAAATATGTTTCTGTACAGTCTCTCAACATCAGTAAAGCATCATCTATGTCTGCAACAAGGTTATTTTTACTGCTGAAAGGTCCAGTTGAAATTATTACTTTGCCAACTGTTCCTGTAGGGCTGATAAGAGCATTTACCAAAGTATTGTCTGCTCCGGCACCTTTTAACAATCTTTGAGTATACCCTGCCGTGGGGAAAACCTGATTAACATGACCGGAATCCGTTTCTTTGGCTATTTCCGCTAAAACATACATAACCTTTTCTCCCTTTCTATGGTGCAATATATTTACTATTTATAATTTTCATACGTTACATGTATTTCTGTATATTATAATATATCAAAGCTATGTGTTTATAAAGATTGCTTTTCTTCACATCAGATGGTGCAATTTTGTTATATCATTCATTTGTAACAACAAAAAAAACCGCATCTTCAAAATATGCGGACCTTATTGTTCCCATTTCTTCTCTATTTTTTATATTCCCTAAAAATTTCCTTTAAATATTTATTATCCCCTTTCATTACAATATCATATACTGTTCTTCCGTCGGAAGTTATAACATAGGGATCGGCTCCTGCTTCCAATAAAATCTTTGCCATATCACAGTTGCCCATTACAAGTATCATTTCTATAGGATATTTACCATCCGAATTCTTTCCGTTAATATCTACGGATTTGCTCTTTATTATTTTGTTTACAAGATTCACGTCATTTTCTTGTACTGCTTTTGTCAGTTGGTCTATAGTATACGAACCAATTTCTGTAACTGTACTATCTTGTCTCAAAGAAAAACCCTTACCACTAAAATCAAATAGCATAGCAGCCAATATAATTGCAGCAAAAGTAATATAAGCTCCTGTCTTTTTTCTCATTACAATACCTCCTTATAATATGATATACCCCCTGTATCTTTTTTGTTTTTTATGGCTTTAAATATTTATTTTAACGTAATAAATCGTTTTCCTGATTTCATCTATTAAATTAATTTCTCTTTATTGATATTATTAATTTATTAGTCCAAGAATATATTAGATGAACAAAAATGTCAACAAAAATATAGCCTTATATAATTTCCGTTTTTCTTGTAATTCTATTCACTCTTATAAGAAATGCATTATGTGCATCGTAAGTAAAAATCTGAATCTGAATAAACTAAAAATGAGTATTAAAACGATCTCTTTCTTGCAGGGACGGTTCTTTTTGTTTGAAAAATCAAACAAAAAGAACCGTCCCCTAATTCCCTAATTTCCCTAATTTATCAATTTGTAGAATATACTGATATCTATGGGCTATTACACCTATATTGTCTTTCTTATAACTCTTGAAGAAATGTGTGTAGACAAAATTCCAATAGACAAATTAATGACTATAATAACTATATACGCATTAAAATTAAAAATAAATTTGGGATTTACAAGAATCTGTCTTCCCTTAAGATAATTATAAATAAATATTTCCGCAATTACACTTGCAAGGCAAGTAATAATCGAACTTATCAAACCATAGAAAATTCCCTCATATCTTATCATGTTATTGAACTGTGTATTTGTAAGACCTACAGCTATCATCATATTAAATTCCTTCGCTCTTGATAAAAAATTGTGGTTTATCTCATTTATTACATTTATAAATGAGATAAGAAATACTACCAATACTATAGAATAAATAGAAATCTTTCTCTCTTCATTTAAAGTTTTTATATTCTCCCTTTCTTGACTATAGTCTAAGATATAGGAACCATTAATTTTGTTTATTTTTTCCAACAATTTTTCGTTAATTATTTCATGAGAAACATTTTTATATTTATTGATTTTTATCATTCTGTACTTATCACATTTTGTTAATTCGTAAAACTTATTAATTGGAATAATCACATCTATGCTATTATCCATAACATAATAAATATCTTTAGTAGGCAAAGTTGAAACTATTGCACCGACTTTTAATGTTTTATTGACATAGTCATTAGGTTTTCCGGGTTCCTTAAAATTTTCTTCTCTCTGAGAAATCAAAACCCCATCTTTTTTAAATCTAATTTGGATTTCATCTCCTACAGATATATTACCTACATATCCATTTTTGCCTTTAGGCATATATATAATGACTTTATCTTCTTTTTCAAACATATTATCATCAAGTCTTCCCTCTACTAAATAGTCCTTAAGACTTTTAATCTGCTGATCTGTATATCCCCATAAATTATTTTCAAGAATATACTTATCCGAATATTTATCTTGTTTTATAATTCCCTTAAGTACCTCTTTATAATATCTGCTATTGTTTATATTATCAAAATACTCCATATCCGCTATGTCTTTTTTATCTAAAAGGAGCTGACCATACAGTTTCTGAATTGGTATTACCTCTTTTATTCCGTTGATATTCTCAATATCTTTTACATCTTTTTTGCTGAACCCTTGAAATAAGGGTATAACAGGATTAATAAATACTTCATAATCCGCATTGAATTTTGAAGAGTTTTGTTTAATATCTATATTTCTGCTTATAGCATCATTATAAAAATTTGCTGAAATAAATAATACTCCACCTAAACTCATTGATAAAACCATAGTCCAAAACTTTTTATTATTTTTAATAATATTACGGTTTATTATTTTATATGTAATATCCATATTATTTAAGCTTCTATGTTTTTTAATATTCCTTGTTTTTTTCTGCTCAAACCCTTCCGTTATTATATCTACTGCTGGTGTTTTCCATATAAAGCTTGATATCTTTGCAGTTGAAACAGTTATTGAAATCAGAGCTACCAATATGCTAACGACAAAGGACGAAATGGAAAAAACTATTTGTCCGCTGTTAATATAACTGTCAGTAAATAATCCCGTTGTAATCCTTTGTAATCCCCAAGCTCCCAAATATCCACCTATCGCACCTAATGGTATTGATATTATCAGAAGTCCAAACATCTCACAAAAAATAATTTTGAATATCTGACCTGACGTAGCTCCTACTGCTTTTATCATCCCATATTCTCTAATTCTTTTATACATGGAAATACTAAAAATGCTGTATATTATCATAGATGACAATACAACAACAAATAAAGAAACGATTACTATATCCCAATTTATATCATTAAGCTCACCCATAGCTTCCAGAAGTTCATAATTTATACTTATTTTATCTTTTTTAGCTTTTATAAGTTCGGTAAGTTCTTTAATCGATTTATTCAAATCAACTCCATCTTTAAATTCAATATAAACGTCCATAGGATGCTTTTTGTCAACCCTGTTAAGTCCATCTTGCTGCAGGTTCAATATTCCCACCGCATCCAATGCAGATTTCCCTCTGGGGCTATCACTCAAAATTCCTACCAGTTCAAATTCTTCTTCTCCTTTTGATTTCCCATTTATATTTTCTAAATTCATAGTTATCTTTTGATTCAATAAGGGTTTTAATCCAATATTGTATATAACCCACTTTTCCAACGCAATCTCCCCAGATTTTAAAGGGTATCTTCCTGAAATTATTTTTGAATTTCTGAAATTTATATATTCTTCATTAGCATTTAATAAATTCATATAAATTTTTTCTTTATAATTCCAAGATGCATAATATACATATACTCCCATAGATTTAATATTCTTGCTGTTCTTTTTTAACAGGTTTAACTGCTCTTTACCCAGCTCATCAAATCTTACATGGTATTTCCCCTCATATTTAACCTTTTCAACTTCTGCATTTTTAGCACTCAGCGAAAGAGTACTCATTCCTATAATTAAACTCATACTCAAAACTATGCTCAATATTATTGAAAACGACTCAGAAATGTTCTTCTTGATATACCTTAGTGCTAAAGATTTGTATGATTTCATTTGAAATCTCTCCTCCGCTTTCAGTATCTCTAAATAAATTTTTTATAAATATATTTTAGCTACTTACTACCAAAGAGATCAGCAAGTAATCATCTCTCATAAACTTATTTATACACAGCTAAAAGATATTCTCTTCTATTACATTATCTCTCAGATATTCGTGATTCTCATCAATTCTTATATCCATAAGTACACCTTTATTTTATTTTTCATATATGTCACTCTCGTAGTCGTTAAACATCTATTGAATTTTTCCGTCTACTATAGAAATCACTCTCTCCGCTTTCTTAGCTATACTGGTATTGTGGGTTATAACTATCAGCGTTTGATTGAATTCTCTGCTGGACATTTCAAGAAGCTTCATTACTTCTTCAGTAGTTTTCGTATCCAAATTCCCCGTAGGTTCGTCTGCAAGTATTATACTTGGCTTTGCTGCCAACGCTCTTCCTATAGCCACTCTCTGCTGCTGCCCTCCTGAAAGCTGATTTGGAAAATGTTCTTGTCTTTCAGTGAGTCCCAAAAAATTTATCAGTTTATCTATATATTCTTTATCAGGTATTTTTTTATCAAGTCTTATTGGCAGCTCTATATTTTCTCTTGCATCTAATACGGATATTAAATTGTACTGCTGAAATACAAACCCTATATTTGTTCTTCTGTATTTAGCCAGCATATCCTCCGAAAATTTATATATATCATCACCGTTTATTTTAACGGTCCCTTCCGTTGGCCTGTCAAGGCCTCCCAGAAGATGAAGCAGCGTTGATTTCCCGCTTCCGCTGGGTCCTATTATTGCTACAAATTCTCCTTTATCTACGCTCATATTTATATTTTTCAATGCATATACTCTATTTTCATCTTCTCCATAGATTTTATTTAAGTTTACAGTTTTTAATATAGGCATAAATTAAACCCTCCTTTCATGAATTCTCTACTCCACAGCACTTATAGATTCGACTATCGATAATTTTTTTATCTTCCTTGACGGAATATAAATAACTATATATCCTATGAATATATTCATACATACTGATAATATATAATTTCCCCACTGTATCGTAAACTGAGGATTTGTAAGTACAGGCTTTAAATGTTCAAATAATGTGACTTGTCCTATTAGTCCTCCCACAAACGACGTTATCCCCGATATTATCCCATACAGTATTCCCTCAAAGCCTATCATATTTTTAAATTCTCTGTCGGTCATTCCTATGGCTCTCATCATTCCAAATTCCTTTGATCTTGATGTCAGATTATAGCTTATGGTATTTAATATATTTATTACACTTATCAAAAACAAAATTGCAACTATAGCATATCTAAACGCGAATTCTCTATCCGTCGAAACTTGTTCTTCTTTTATCTCTTTATAAAAACTTCTTACAACCGTTCCCGGCGTTCTGCTTGATATTTTAACAATATCATCGTACAGTTTATTCTCATCTTCATTTTTTACCTTGTTTACATCTACTATTTGATAATTTTTAAATCCTGTCATCTCTTTAAATTTATCTTGAGATAATATAAGAGAACCGCATTCATCGGCATAAACATCCATATGCTGTGTGTTATCTTCTATTATTCCGCCTACGGTAAACTCCTTTTCTACATATTCTCCTTTATCTTCCATCTTAAAAAATTCCTCGCTTATTTCTCCATCTTTCCTAAATCTTATCTTTACTTTATCCCCCACTTTTATATTTAATGTTTTCATCCCTTTCATGCTCTCCATTCCCATTTCAATGCCGGGTTTGGGAATAAGTATTAATGCCGTGTCTCCTTTCTTCATCCTGTCAACGTCTATCTCACCTTCAGCAAGATAATCTTTAAGATCCTTCAAGCTGCTATCGTCATATCCAAATACAGTTTGTTTTAATGTATATCTTCCTTCTTTGTTTTTAGTCAGCAATCCTTTTAATACTGTTTTAATATAACCACTTTCATTTCGCCTTTTAAAATATTCGGGTATACCTATTTGATCTTTATCTATGGCCATTCGTGAATAAAGTACTTGAACCGATTTTCCTTCCTTTACTCCCTTTAATTTCTTTATCTCTTTTAGCTGTTCATCTGATATTCCTTCACTTAAATAATGGGGAAAATTAAGAGTTATCTTAAAATCACAGTTCATGCCGCTGTTTCGAAGGAATATCTCATCCTGTTTTTTGTATAAAACATTTTGGAAATTGCTTACTATAAATATAATACTTCCCAAGCTCATGCATATCACCGTGGTATAAAAGCCTTTTTTGTTTCTGAATATGTTTTTCAGCGATACAACTTTAGATATTCCAAACTGTTCAATTAACACTTTGTCATGAAATATGTTCTTATTTTTTATTTCTTCTTTATCTATATTTTTTCTTATTGCTTCTATGGATGATATCTTCTTTATGGTATAGAAAATCTTAAAGGATATGATAAGGATAACAGCAAAAATTACTGCAATAAACAGAAATATAGAACTTTTTGATATTATAATATGTTTTATATGAACCTGACCTTCTGTGAACAGTCCTCCGGACACTGAACTCAAAAGCCTTGCCGTAAGCAGACCTCCTGACGTTCCAATTGGTATACTTATTAAAGATAGCAGGAAAAGCTCAAATAATACCAAATTAAATATCTGACGTGATGTGCCTCCCAATGCTTTTATTATTCCATAGTCCGATATTCTCTGAAGTATTGATATGTTGAATATGCTGTATATAACTATTCCGCCAACCAAAGCTAATATGAGTGCAAGTTTTATAACATCATAGTCTATATATTCACCTTTGCCTATGAGTTCTATAAGCATGGAATTCTTCCCGACTTTGTTTTTAGGTATACTAAGTTCTCCGGATAATCTATCTATATTTTTAAGTATGTTTGATTTTTCATCAAATTTTACATATGCATTAACTTCATTTAGGGACTCTTTGTCTAAAGCCAGATATCCTTCTGCTGCTCCCATAGATTTATTACTTGGTATGTCCTTCAATATTCCTACCACTGTATAAGTTTCTAATTCTTTTTTCTCACACAGCTTTATAGAAAATTTTTGACCGACAGTAGGCTTCATTTGAAGGTTTTTCATAACCCATTCTTCCAAAGCTATTTCCCCTACTTTAGACGGAAATCTTCCCTTTATTATCTTTGAGTCATACATGCTTATATAGTTTTGGTCTACTTTCTCTAAATTCATTGCTAATTTGAAATTCGGATCACTCCCACCGTAATAAGAAGACAAACCTATTTTCTCTACAGCTTTATTTTTTCGTATTATATCTAATTGATTCTTATTTATATCTTTATATGCTGCATGGAGGTCTCCAAGTTCTTTCCTTGTCTGGTTAATGTTTTCCTCCCTGGCACTTTTAGATAAAGTACCTACACCTATTATAAGAGATGCACTGAGGATCATGCTCAGTAATATTGCAACAGATCTGCTTCTGTATTTTTTTATGTAGGAAGGGGCTATTTTTAAATAACTTTTCATGCTCACCAACTCCTTTCTATATCCATGACCATTATAACAAATGAACATTTGATATTAAAATATATCAAATATTTTAATATCAGCTTTATTTATTCAAAAGATTTATCTTGTACTGTAAATTTTCTAAAGAACAGTTCATAGGTGGCGGTGAAAAATAATCCCCAGTTATTATCTTGTTTACAATTTTACATCTCGGGCCATCACAATAATTATATAATTTACATCCATAACAATCAGGATTTCTTATTTTAGAAAATCCTAATAAATAATCTCTTCTCAATTCATTTATCCCGTTATATATATCTCCTATACAAAATTCATCATTTCCAGCGGATAATATACACGGATATATTTTTCCGTCTGGATATATATGAAAACTCGTATCACCTCCCCTACAATAACCCTTCGGAAAATATAAATTCCCATCTATAATACTTATTAACAAATCTTTTCTCCCATTTGCATACTCTTTTATTTTCCGAATCTGATCTTCAAGAATAGCCACATGTTTATCATCCCAATTCGTGTCGAACAAATTCGGAGCGGGAACTATAACCTTAAATTTTCTGTCAATTAAGTATTTTATATCTTCAAACAGACTACACACAGTATCACTGTCAAATGTCATTCTTATTCTTATATTAGGTTTATATTTGATCAGTTTGTATACATTTTTTAAAACTATATCATGACTTCCCTCGCCACTTTTAAACGGCCTCATTTTATCATGAGTCTTTTTTGTCCCATCTATGCTTACTGTCACATCAATCATTTCTTTTACAATAAAATCAATCATTTCATCATTTAACAACGTTCCATTTGTAGTTGTACAGAATAGTAATTTTGTGCTTTTTTTATCGCATTGCTCTCTAAATTTTTTTACAACATACTTTATAGTCCCAAACTCTAAAAATGGTTCTCCTCCATGTATAGGAACAATCAATTCTTTTTTATCTGTTTCTCTATCTTTGAAATAATCTAATGTATATTCAATAGCTCTATCTACAACATCTTTTGACATTGATTTTTCATATTTATTTTTCCCTTCATAGCAATATTTGCAATTTAAATTACATCTCGTTGTAACCCAAAATATGGCTGGCATTATCTCCCACCTATCTCTCCCAGATCCTTTTATACAGTACTGGTTTAATTTTTTTACATTTATCTTCAATAGCTAACTTATTATTTTTTAATTCTTCTAATTGTCCAGGGCAAGTCCAGCAAAATAAATTTACCTTACAATTTATACATTCTTTATAATTTTCATAATTTAACATATATAATAAATTATAATTTTTTATATTATTATTTGTGAATATACTCAATTCTGATATCTTGTTTATATTAAATATATTACCAAGTAAATATTCTGATTTCATAAATTCAGGGCATGGGTATATATCCCCATTATAAGTTATAAATAGTTCTCTTTCCCCAGCACCACAATTACACATCCCAAATGGCTTATCATAATTATCATCCAAAAAATTTGATGGCACATATGTCTCATCCTCTCCGCCATTTAAAAAAGAACTTCTATTATTTAATCCTCTCCCAACAGCTGAAAATACCCTAATGAGCGGTATTGTATTTAACATTTTATTTAATTCATTAAATTTTCCTTCTAAATATTGATTTTTATCTCCTATAACCATAGATAAAGTTATATTTTTAAACCCTTTGTTTTGTAATAATTTTACACTATTTATAACTTTATCAAATATCCCAGTACCTCTTACTACTTTGCAAGTCTTTTCGTCTATACCATCTAAACTAATATCTATTTGATCAGCACATTTAGATAAAATTTCTGAATTAGATTCATTTATAAGAGTACCATTTGTAGAAACCACTATCTTACCTTTATAACTTTTTCTTAAATAAATTAGGAGTTTTGTAAAATCTTTTCTAACCAGTGGCTCTCCACCACTGAGCATTATTCGTGCAGGACCCCACTCTATGAGTTTATTTAACACTTCTTGTACTTTTTTAGTACTTAAATCCTTTTTATCGCTAACAATACTATCAGCATCTATACAACAATGTATACATTTTAAATTACATCTATGAGTTATTTCAAACGATGCCATTTTATTTTCTAATCTCTTTTTGGGATTTCTATCTTCTATGATTTCCATATAACATAATTTCTTATATAAACTATCTATATAATTTCTATCTTCTTCATCATATAAACAACACTTTAATTCATTTAATGAAAAATCATTATTTATTCCTAATTCTAAAATATCATATACTTCTTTCGAAATTCTTATCCATAATCCTGTATATCGATTCCCCAATACTACTTTATTTTCATTTATTATATACCTACTGCTATTACTAAATCTATATCCCATTGTATCTCCCCCAGTTCTATCTATTTCAAAGAATTTATGGATTCTACTATACTCATATTCTTTATCTTCCTCGACGGGAAATAAGTAGATAACAATCCTATAAGTATATTTACACATACCACTAGAATATAAGTCTTCCACTGTAAAATAAATCTCGGGTTTTCAATTGACCATATATAATACTCATAAAGTCTATGCTCTATAGATATCCCTATTATTAGTGAAAATATACTTGAAACCATTCCATATAATATCCCTTCCGTTCTTATCATCTGTCTGAATTCTTTATTTGTAAGCCCTACAGCTCTTATCATTCCGAATTCTCCTGTCCTTGATATCAGACTATAGCTTATGTTATTTATTATATTAAACATACTTATTATAAACAGCACCAACGATATAACATATAAAAATGTCATTTTCGTTTCTCCATATTTATTCATTTCTTTTCTCTGAGTAGTAAAATCCCTTACCGTAACTCCTTTTCCTTGCCTTGCTATACTAATAATTTTCTTTTCAAGTCTTCTATTGTCATAACCTTTCTCCTTATTTACTGTTATTATTCTATAAGGTTTAAATCCGCTTAACTTATCAAACATATTCTCTGACACAATCATATCTGCTCCTAACCCATAAGCTGAATAATAGTCATCAGAAGTGGGAAAATCATCATAAGTAATTATCCCTCCTATTAAAAATTCTTGTTCCACATATTCTCCCTCATCTTCCATAGTCCAAAATCCTTTTACTGGCTCTCCGTCTTTTCTGAAAGAAACTCTTATGGTATCTCCAACATTTGCATCTATTATCTTTCTATTTCCCTTAAAAGGGGTACACAGTATGGCAACAGGTTTTTTCTTCATCTTGGTTAAATCAACATTTCCTTCCAATAATTTCGAGTCGAGATTTTTTAAAGACTCATCATTAAGTCCCCACAAAGTACTTACCATTACCATTTTGGAACTTTTTTCATCTTTCTTTATAAATATCATAGCACCTTCCTCTTTTCTGTTCATGTCCCTTAAAAACTCTATAAAATTCTGGTAAATAATATCTTTGTCTAAAAATATTCTTCCGTATAATGTCTTGTAGGGAACTACTTCTCTCACTCCTTCCAAATTTTTCAGCTTTTTTACCTCATCTTTGCTAAGTCCGGCATTCATATCAAGATTGCCATTTGTAACTAATTTATAATCATCATACATTTTCCCTATTTTTAATTTTTCATTTATTTGCTGTTGTTGTATATTTCCATAATAACTTGAAACCATAAAAAGAATGCTTCCCATTGTCATAGATAATACGGTTATTAAAGCGCCTTTTTTATCCCTTTCTATGTTTTTAAATGAAAGTATTTTATTAAATGGTATAAATTTAGACAGTACATTCACAGAGAAAATTGATTTTGTGCTTTTCTTATTACTTTTAAAATTTTTAGATATGGCTTCCACTGGTGATATCTTTAATACTCTTGATGATATCCACGCAGATATAATAATTATCAAAATCAATACAAGTACTACTGCCAATAATATTATCTCTTTTGGTATAATTATTTTAAGATTACTTATTTCAAATTCGGTAAACAACTTTCCAAATATAGAACTGAGTCCCTTGGCACTTAAAATTCCTACCAGTATACCAATTGGTATACTTGCTGAAGATATTATCAACAATTCTGACAGTATAAGCTTAAATACCTGAGCCTTACTTCCTCCGATTGCCCTTATTATTCCATAATCTTTTATTCTCTGATACATTGATATATTAAAAATGCTGTATATTACAATAGCAGATACAAAAGATACAAGTACAGAAAAAAATAACATATTTCTATCTATCTTTCCCGTCTGATTTAATACATCTATAAGCATTTTATTTTTATATATATGATCTTTATCTAAACCTATTTTCTTTGAAAGATTATTTATAGAATTCATTATATTTACATTTTCATTAAATTCTACATAAGCTTTTAATCCATTTGTATTCGTTTCTTCAGAAGATCTACCTACTATGCCTTCAGTTACTCCTGCGGTTTTGTTTCGGACTATATCTTCAATTATCCCAACAAGTTTGTACTGTCTCCGTTCGTTTCTGTTTTCCAGTTTCACATCTATAGTTTGATTCAAATCTGGTTTAATTCCCAAATTACTTATAACCCATGTTTCCAAAGCTATTTCATTTTCATTTTTAGGAAGCCTGCCCTTTATAATTTTGGAATTATTTATAGGAAGATAATTTTCATCAACACAATTCAAACTAATAAATAGAATGTCATTATAATTAAATCCATCATAAAATGATTTAACAGCTATATTCTTTATACCTTCTGTGTTTCTTATTTCTTCTAACTGTTTTTTGTTTATTTCTGAATATACTACATGAAAATTTCCATTATCATATTTAAGATATTCAACTTCCAAAACTTTTGCACTCTGGGATAAAATCCCCACACCTACTATCAAAAGCATACTTAATATGATGCTTAATGATATCGCAAAGGTTCTTGTGGAAAATTTCTTTATATACTTTAAAGATAATTTCATACTCTCAACCATGTTTATTATTCACTCTCTTTCTTGAATACAAAATACTCTGAAAAAGTTTTATTGAATTTATCATTTTTTTATAAATAATCAACCATTTCTTTAATTTTAAAGAAATGGTTGATTATACTTAGTTAATTTTAAAGATCAGGAGATTTATAGTAACTAGGATGTGGTGGAGACAAACAATCAAAGAAACAACTGCTATCATTATCACCATATGACTTCGGTTTATGAAGAACTTGACAATCATATTGCGCCAATACCTCAACAAAATCTTTGTCCTCTATCTTTTTAATTTTCAACATATGATTTTTCCCCCCTCATTTATTTTATTTATTTAAAATTCTACAATTTAAATATAGAAATTTAAATATTGCTAATCTTTTAATTTACAGAACCCCAAATTCTTTTAAATAATACTGGTTTTACCTTTTTACACTTATTTTCTATCGCTTTACCATTATCTCTTACACTGTCAAGTTGCGCCAAACATGTCCAGCAAAACAAATTAACTTTACAACCTTTGCATATTTTATAATTATTGGGATCTATTTCTTTTAATAGTTTATAAACTTCCTTATTCCAATTAGATAATTTATCCAACTTTAAAATATTTCCCATCAAATATTTCGGTCTAAGAAATGAGGGACAAGGATATATATCACCATTATGCGCTATAAATATTTCTCTATTTCCACCCCCACAAGAAAGCATCACCATCGGATTATTATAATTATCACTTATAAATTTATTTGGTACATGTATTTCATTTTTCTCATAACTTGAAAAATATGATCTATTTTTTTCTCCTCTTCCAATCGGTGCAAATCCTCTAATGCAAGGTTTTGTCCCCAACAATCTATTCAATTCATTAAAATCATCTTCTAAATATTCATTTTTATCACCCGTTGTCATAGATAAAGTTATTCTTTTAAATCCTCTGCTTTGTAATAATTTCACACTATTTATAACCTTATCAAATACTCCATGTCCTCTCACTATAGAACACGTTTCTTCGTTTATTCCATCAACACTAATGGATATTTCATCAGAACATTCTACTAAATTATCTACATTATCACTGTTTATAAGAGTCCCATTTGTAGAAACAATTATAGTTCCATGATAATTATTTCTTAAATACTTTAGTAAATATTTAAAATCCTTTCTAATCATTGGTTCTCCACCACTTAAAAGTATTCTTTTAGGATTCCATTCTATTATTTTATATAATACACACTTGGTTTCCTCGGTAGATAAATCTTGATTATCACTAACAAGGTCATCAGCATCTATACAACAATGAATACATTTTAAGTTACATCTATGAGTCATTTCAAATACAGCTAATTTATTTGGCAAAACTTGCTTATTATTTTCATCTTCAATAATACCTATATTGCATAACTTGAGATATATTTGAGATATATAATTTTTGTCTTCTTCATCATACAAACTCATTTTTAGTTCACTTATTGAAAGATTATTATCTATTCCCAAATTTAAGATATCATATACCTCTTTTGAAATTCTCATCCACTGTCCGGTTTGCCTATTTCCTAAGACCACTTTGTTTTGATTTATTATTCTTCCACTATGTTCGCTAAATTTGTAAGTCATATTATTCCTCCCCATTAAACTCTCCTTGTTTTTTAATTCAACTATACCTTATTCCCTCGTATACTCAAATATTGCTTTGATCAATTTAGTAAATATTCTTGTTTTTCATTCTTAAATAACCGAATATACTCAGTATTACCGCAGAAATTTATAGTTTTTGTTATATTCATTAAACGTTTTCCTTTTAATCTTTATCGAACAATATATCCTTATTCTCCTTTTTAGTATGATTACCAAAAAGGAGAATATATTTTAGGGGTACTTGCAATATGAGCTTTCCATTCTTCTTAAATCTTTAACTTCCAGGTTGCTTATTTCTTACTTTTATATTATATAAAGTATATTTGATAATATTAATGTATTTAATTTACAATATAATTAAATCATATATTTCATATTTTGTCAAGTATATATATAATGTTTTTTATAATTTAACAATGCATTAAAAATTGACATATTTTATTTTTATGTTTATAATGAAATTGAAAATGATTTTGATATTAACTTTATAAAAGGAGAGTTTTCAATGCCAAAACAAAATAATCGTTTTGAATTAACTGAGAGAGAATTAGATATCTTGAATATTTTATGGTCTGCTGAAAAACCGTTGCTGGCCTCCGATATCCCCCAAATAGATAATTCCATAAGTATAAATACGGCTCAGGCTGTTTTAAGAAATCTGCTGAAAAAAAAGCTTATTGAGGTTTCCGATATTGTTCACAGCGGAACTGTTCTTTCCCGCAGATATAAACCGACTATAAGTTCACACGATTTTTTTCTTAAACAATTTGTCAAACAGTTTCAAAATTTAAATAAAGATATTCCCACGCCCACTATTGTTGCTACCTTATTGGAACACGAAAAAAACGAGGAAGCTGTTATAGAAGAGCTTGAAAAAATGCTTGAAGAAAGAAAAAAACGTCTGAAAGGAGGGAATTAAAACGTCCTTCTCTTTTACTGCTTTTTTAACTATTCTTTTTTTTAGTAGTATATCGATTGTTTTAATGTACTTCTTTTTACGAAATAATAATTCAATCAAAAAACTTGGAATTGGTGCATTATTTTTCTGCATCTTTGTTATTGTTATCAGGCTGCTGATTCCTTTTGAATTTTCCTTTTCGAATAATTTAATTTTCAAACGTCTTCTTCCAAAAATTGTTTTTCCCTTTAGAACACCAATATTAAAACTAAACGGTCATAATATTTGTCCTCTGCATATTATGGTTTTAATTTGGTTAACGGGATCAATCATCCAATTGAGTAAAGCAATAATCATTTATAAAAATTTTACAAAAGTGATAAATAAATTTCCTGTGGTAAGAAATCCAGAGATTCAAGGTGCTTTGCGGAAAGTACTTCAAAACTACAGTAAGCCGATGAGTTTTAAAATTATACAAGCTAATCTTGTCTCTACTCCCATGGTACTGGGTATACGGAAACCATGGATCGTTATTCCTCAAATAGAACTTTCGGAAAATGAATGGTACTACATTTTTAGTCACGAGGTAGCCCACTACTACCATGACGATTTATTGATTAAAATAATTGTTGAATTTTTATGTATTATATATTGGTGGAATCCTTTTATATATATGTTAAGGAGGCAAGTATCCAAAATACTCGAAATGCATACGGATCTCACTGCCACAAAATCAATGTGTGAATCGAAACGAATTGAATATCTGGAATGTCTGCTAAAAATAGCAAAATATCATACTGGTAAATATGTGAATAAAATGGCACTAAACTTTGACAGCGAAAACGTTTCTACTCTTTCTCAGCGATTTTACATAGTTTTGGAAAATTCCACACAAAAAGAAAAATTCAAATTGAAGAATGTCTTTTTTATGGTTATGCCGGTATTACTGTTGGTTGTTTTATCTTTTTGTTTTGTATTTGAACCTTATTCTATATCTCCGAAAGATGCTTCCGATACAGTTGAGCTTACAAAGGAAAATTCATATTTAGTTAAAAATCAAGACAACACTTATGATCTTTATGTCAATAATAAATTCTTTGGTACTGTCAATGATGTTAAAAATTTGCCTGCAGACTTACCCATATATAAAAATATAAAAGAGGTGCAAAAGGATGAAAGAAATTAGAAGGAAAATATCTGTGTGTGTTATTTCAATTTATATTGGATCAATACTTTTATCCAAAGACGTCTCTGCTTCGGGACCATATTTAGCAGAAACAAAACCACTACCTGTTAATGCTGTTCAGATTACGGAAAACGTACAATCTGACCACTTAATAACTCCATTTTCCGATGTCATTGGGTGGAGATATAAAACAGTAAACGGAAAGGTATACAGGCGCCAATATAATTATTCAAAAGAAAAATGGATTGGTGAATGGGAACCTTGCTAAAATAAAATCCACGAATGTTATATAATATTCGTGGATTTTATTTTAGCAATTATAAAAGTAATTCTTTTCCTCGCTATAAAAAAATAAACTTCTGTGCATCAAATACAAAAATTGTGCAGAATTTAAATAGATGGTATAATAAATATTAGTTGTAGAAAAATATTTTTCAAAGGAGGATTTTTTAAATGCCTGATTCTAAAAAAGCTATTCTTATGAATAAGAAAGACAATGTGGCAATGGCACTATTTCCCATCGAAAAAAATAACAGTATATCGGTATTTTACAATAATGAAAAAGCTGCTGAATTATGTGCTTTAGAGGATATAGAATTGTATCACAAAATTGCAATAAAGCCTATCCAAAAAGGAGATTTGGTTTTCAAATATGGGGAAATAATAGGAAAAGCTACTGATAACATAAAGGTCGGACAGCATGTCCATATTAATAATATAGAAAGCGTGATGACGAAAAATGAAAATTAATGCATATAAAAGACCGGATGGAAAATATGGAATAAGAAACAAAATTTTAATTCTGCCGACAGTGGGATGTGCAAACGAAACGGTAAGATTAATAGCAGAACAGGTAAAGGATGCTGTTTCTATAGTTAATCCCAAGGGTTGCGGTCAAATCGGAAAAGGTATTGAGATTATGAGAAGGACATTAATCGGACTCTCTTTAAATCCAAATATATACGGAACCATACTTGTAGGATTAGGCTGTGAAACAACAAAGCCTTATGATCTGTTTGAGGAAATAAAGAAAAAAAGCAGCAAGCCTATAGAAGTCCTGACAATACAGGATGAAGGCGGTACATTGAATACTATCCAAAAGGGAGTAAAATTAGCGAGAAAAATGGCTGAAGAAATGTCAATGGTAAAAAGGGAAGAAACGGATCTCTCCAATATCATTTTAGCGACTAATTGCGGCGGTTCCGATGCCACTTCCGGGCTTTCCGCCAATCCATCTCTGGGATACTGCAGCGATATTTTAATAAAAGAAGGAGGTACCGTATTTTTAGGGGAAACTACCGAACTTATCGGTACAGAGCATATATTGGCGAAAAGAGCAAAAAATGAAAAAGTGAAAAATGATATATTAAAGATAGTTAAAGATTTGGAGAAGGAATTTATAAGACTTGGAATCGATGTTAGAGGGGCAAATCCCACTCCGGGAAATATTAAGGGCGGATTGAGTACTCTGGAAGAAAAAGCTTTGGGCGGAATCAGCAAGGGCGGAACGAGCAGTGTTAACGAAGTGGTACGATACGGAGAAGCGCCTGAAGAAAAAGGGCTTATAATAATGGATACACCGGGATATGATATTGAATCCGTTACCGGCATGGTATCTGGAGGGGCCCAAATCTGTATATTTACAACGGGAAGAGGTACGCCAATCGGTAATCCCATTATTCCCGTAATCAAGATAACAGGCAATAAACAAACATATGAAAAAATGATTGATAATATGGATCTTGACATTTCTGACGTGGTATATGGCAGACAAAGCATTAAGGAATGCGGAGAAATGATTTTAAAAGAATTGATAGACGTATGTAACGGCAAATACACAAAAGCAGAATCCTACGGGTTCGCGGATTTATGCATATACAGGAATCAAGAAATTTGGTGTACTTTATAAGCTAATTTAAAAATCATATTTCTATTTTGAAATACTGTCTAAGGGGGATAGTTCTTTTAAAAAGAATTATCCCTAATATTATATATGCACTTGAACATATTAATATAATAAAGTATACTATTTACTAAAAACATTTAAAGATAAGGGTGAATTCTTAATGAAAGTTCAGGAAATATTTCATCTTAACCAAAACTTCAGTAATTTTGAAGTTATTTCCGGAAATGAATATTTAAATAACAGTATTAAAAATATTAAAATAATAAATGTTCCTCATGAAAACATTCAATTCAACAAAGGAGATTTTGTTATTATTTCTCTTGATATTATAATCAAGGAAAAAATAAATTTTGTCAGTACTTTCAATACGCTAAAAGAACAAAATATTGCGCTATTAGGGCTTATATATAACAGCAATATAAATGATAAGATTATTAAACACTTTCAGCAGATGATTAAACTTTATGAGGCAAACTTCCCTATTATTAAAATACCGGCAGATACTACTTATGCGGATATAATTTCGCCTTTTAAATTTATCAAAAATGTAAACTGTTTCTTAGTTGAGCAATTTAAAAATAATCTAATTCATTTAAAAAACAGCAGCTATTTCTCTGCAAATAATATTCTGAATATGCTTACACATTATTTAAACGGGCTTGTGCTGTTATTATCGTCTCATGGGGAAATAGTCGATTTTGCTGATACCGGCTTCTTAATTGAGGGGAAAAAAATTGCTACAGATACTATAATTTCTCTGATTAAAAATAACAAGTCAAATACCTTATCTACCCTTAACCCAATTGTATATAATAGTAATAGCGAGGCATATACAATATATCCGTTGGAAACCTATGACAGAAAATTAGGATACCTTTGTATTGTAGAAAAATCTAAGGAAATTGATAGAGACAATTATAATATTAAAATTTCCAATGAAGCTATACCTTTTATGATTATATCTCTGATAACCTATCATGAAAAAGAATTGGCTTACAACAAATCCAAAGATGAGTTCATAAGAGGGTTGTTGTATGGATTATATTCCGATAAGAATACCATTGAGAAGGAAGCAAAGTTTTTCAATATAGAATACAATTTAAAAAGATTTGTATGGATAATAAATATAAGACCACTGAAAAGAAGCCATTCTGATCCATTGACATCTGAAAAGATACCAGGAAATATTATTAATGAAGCTCTAAATTTTGTCAAAACTAATTTCTATGAAGATTATGCCATAACAAATAATTCATCTATTATATTTATCAGATTGAAGCATGATATTCCAAATGAAAAACTGCTTCAAAAATACAATGACCTTTTAAACACTTTGGAATTTCAAATACCCGAATACAAATTTTCTATCGGCGTAAGCAGAGCTTATGATACATTGGAGGAACTGAATTTAGCTTATGAAGATGCAATATTTAGTTTAAAAATAGGAGCCAAAATATTTAAAAACAGGAAAACCATTTATGCTTATGATGATTTGATAATATATCATTTCTTATATAAATATCCAAGTGACCCTATACTTGAAAGGCTATATAACAATGGAATAGGAAAAATATATTCCTATGACATAGAAAATAATACTCAATTGTTCCAAACTATTCAAGTTCTTATTAAGCATAATTTCAATTTTTCTGAAGCAGCAGATAAATTATTTATCCACAGAAATACATTGTACCAAAGGCTTAAAAAGATTGAAAAGATCATAGGATTAGATATCGACAGTTCCGAAACACGGCTTGTACTTCAATTAGGTTTAAAAATACACGATATATTCTCTTTAAATTTAAAATAAAAAATGGCAAAGATGACATGGCATACAAAACGTCCCCTTGCCACCCTAAAATAAAGATACCAGAACAATTTGACTCTGGTATCTTTATTTTTTAAAACAACGGACCGACCTGGTCCCAAGGACTCAGTATTATAGGGGCTTTTTCATATTGTTTAAGTATTTCGTTACTTATATGTTTCTTGTTTATGATAACTTTAAACACATATTCATCAAACCATCTGTCGCTCATTATATAAAAACCTTTCTTTCCTTCAGCTTCGCCCCAGCTATTTTGTATCTTCCATCTGTTTGGCTTCCCGTCAACAAGATTTACCCCTGTAAATGTCATAACATGAGTTAAGCTTGTTCCTCTATACATAAGTCTGTCCTTTTTTGTCATGTTGAACTTAGTATTTAAAACTGTTTCATAGTTATATAGATTTGTATCAAGTATTCCCAATCCTCTATGGGACATCTTACCCACATCACATCCAAATACAACTTGCTCTCCGTCTTTAATTTGTGCAATGGTAAGCTGCCTTAGAACCTCAATGTCAAGATTTAAATACTTAATCGGCTCATTATCAACTACATTTCCAAGATATTTTAATGAATAAGTATTTCCAAAAGGTTTGTCATCTGTCGGAAAGTTAATAATACTTATATAATCAATTGGTTTAACTTTAGAATATTTATGGTAAAATTCCAGTGGAGTTATATCCTTATCCCTATGGAATACTCCGTCCAAATCCCGGTATTCAAAATCAAATTTGTCAGGAGGTTCCCCAAGAAAATGGCATATAATATTATACATATCCATAAGAATATATTCTTTATGATCTTCGATTTCCTTTAATGGTTTCCCGCTTCTATGCATATCTCTGAGTTCTTTTGCCCCTTGTCTCAACTTTTCATTAACTATTTCGTTGATAATCTTTGAATCCGTGCAGCTTTGTGTTTCCGGCATTGCATATAACGGAGCTACTCCGTATTTCTCTATAAGCTTGGCAAACATATCCCATTGTCCGCAGTCACTTTGAGGTTCTTTTAATAATCCGGCCACTTCATGGTCAGACAATTCTCTGTCAATTGTTTCTATAATATTTTCTAAAAACAAATTGGATTTTTCAAATTTATCCCAGAAATATATATAGTTTTGGGACAGCTGAAAATCCACTTCTTTCATCTTCAAACTATGAGAAATACTATACCTTACTGTATTCAAAGCTGCAAACATCCAACATCTTGCAGTCTTTTTCTGGGCTGTAACTCTGCCTACTTCTATTTCATCTGAAAAGTCAAAATGCATATTTTTTATAGAATCATGATTTAGACTAACTTCTACAAGTCCGTTTCTCATAACCGCATCCGAATAAACCTTATTATTTTTATCGGACCTATAATACTCCGAACACTTGTCGATGATATCAGCAGTAATAGGTTTTTTTCCCATATATATCTCCTCCTCAGTTAATTTATGCTAATTCTTCTAAAAGCTTTGCCATAACGATTCGCGGCAGCAAAACCGGTTTCCCCGTTATTGCCTTAACCTTCTCCTTCATCTCTAAAGAATAACCCATGCAATCTAACACTATCAGAGGTAAGTTTTCTTTTTTTAGCTCTAATGTTTCTTTTTCTATCTCCTCATAAAAATTTTTATAGGGAGAAACCGCCCTTACAGAAACTTCATTTCCGCTTTCCCGCCAGTATTTAATTGATTGTTTAATTTGAGAACTGTCCGGGACAATAACCCCTATTCTATCGCTAACCACATTTTTTACTATCGAATGCAGCAGGGAAAAGGGTTCTATAAAAAGCCCTTTATGTTCAAACTCGGGAAATTTTCCTGTACATAACAAAAATATAGTGTTAATACCTTCTCCTTCAATCTTGTGTATACATTTCTGAATAAGATCCGGAACCAGCTCCTCTTTCATCCTTATCTCCCTGCCGTCTCTCATCCGGCTGACTAAAACATTATCCCCTCTACCGGGTTTCAGCATTTTCTCTGATTCTTCATAGGTATATGGATCTAAAATGCCATATTCCACGATTTCAATATTACCACTCATATATTTTGATATTTCCGGTACCAAATCAATTCTGGGTGACTGTCCTATAGTTATAGTTGCTACTCTTTTCATATCCACATCTCCTATAAGCAATTTTTCCATTGACTATAGTCATGAAAGTTCTGGTTTTAGCTTTAAATGGATCCCCGTCAAATACAGCAATATCCGCATCCTTTCCAACCTCTATACTTCCCACTCTATTATCTACGCCCAGTGCATTTGCGGGGTTTATAGTTATTGATTTAAGAGCATTTTCAAAACTCATTCCGTCTTTAATCGCTACAGCCGCACAAACTGGTAAAAAATCTAAAGGAATATCCGGATGATTTGTGATAAGGCAAGTATTAAAACCCCTTTCGGAAAAAACAGCCGGAGATTTAGAATTCCTATTTTTCATCTCAAAATTCGATTTATCTGTTAAATAAGGTCCCAACATTAAAGGGATATTTTTATCTATCTGGGATTCAATTAAATATCCTTCCGTACAATAAGTCAGTATCAAATCCAAATCAAATTCCTTTTTCAGTCTCAGGGCAGTCTGTATATCTTGAGCTTTGTGAGCACAGATTTCTACCTTTTCCTCCTTCGTAAATATGGATTTGACACTTTCGTACTTTTCACAAAGATGGTTCCCATCTACACCTTTATCTTTAGTTTCTTCATAATATTTTTTAGCCCGGATTAAGAAATTTCTTATCATATACGTTATAGCCATTCTTGATCTCGGCATTTCTGTTCTAACGTCATCAAGTCTTTTTACAAAATCCCCAATTGAAATATTTAAAGCGGAAGAAGACTTCACTATTCTTTCCTTTAATATATTCCCATAGGTTTTTATCACACAAGATTTGCCCCCTATAACATTGGATTCTCCCGGAGCAACGGAAACCGTAGTAATACCGGACCTGACTGCCGCTTCAAAAGCGGAATCTCTGATATTTATTCCGTCTTCCGCCAGCAATTGAGGATTTAAAGTATCACTCTTTTCATTCATATCGTTTCCCACAGCCCCAACACCGCTTTCAGTTATACCAGCATGGCAGTGACCGTCAATAAATCCCGGTACAACAATATGATTTCTTAAGTCCACAATTTCCGCACCTTCTTCATGTATAGAGCTATTTATATTAACAATTTTACCTTTATCTATCAATATATCACCATATATAACTTTATCATCTGCCATTGTGAAAATTTTCCCATTTTTAAGCAGTAACATCTTTAATCCCCCAATCAATCAAAATCTTTATATACAATGTCCCCATTAATAATTGTCAAAACTACCTTTGTCATAGTTTCCAAGGGTTCTCCGTTAAATACTGCCAAATCCGCATCTTTTCCCTCTTCAATACTTCCAACCCTATTGTCTATCCTCAATGCTTTTGCAGGATTAATCGTAAGGGCCTTTAATCCGTCTATCATATCAAGGCCGTATCTTGACAACAGTCCTGCATATAAAGGCAAAAATTTGCAATTCATAAAGGGATGATCCGATATAAGTGATATCAAAATTCCTTTATCGTTAAAAATTGCCGGTGCTTCCGCACAAGCATCTTTAGTTTCTACTTTAGTAGCAAAGGAAAACAATGGTCCTAACATAACCGGAATATTTTTCTCCTTTATATAATCTGCGGCCATATACCCTTCCGTACAGTGATCCAATGTATAGTCAAGCCCGAATTCTTCCGCGATTCTTATAGCCGTCATTATGTCATCCAATCTATGAGCATGTATTTTCAAAGGTATTTCTCCACTGAAAACAGGTATAAAAGCTTCTAATTCTTCATCATATTCATGGTATGAACCATTTTTTTCTTCTTCATAATACTTCTCTGCCCTATTCAGCATTTCTCTTATAAGAAATGCCGTAGACATTCTACTGCTCGGAGATTTTTTTTGAGCCGAATAGACATTTTTCGGATTTTCCCCGAAAGCAATTTTCATAGCGGCAGGGCTCTTTACAGTCATCTCTTCAACACTGCTGCCGTATGTTTTGATAATAGCAGCTTGTCCTCCTATAACATTTCCGCTTCCGGGACATATCATAACTGTTGTTATTCCGGAAGAATAAGCATCTCTAAAAGCTTCATCATGAGGATTCAATCCGTCTATAGCTCTCAGTGCCGGAGTCAAAGGCTTTACACATTCGTTGGCATCATTTCCTTTATCATTTAATGTCCACATGCCTATATGGCTGTGCCCGTCTATAAAACCGGGACATACTGTATTCCCCTTTACATCAATAACATTAGTATCTAAATTGTTCACAATTATATTTTTTTTAACCTTTTTTATCTTGCCGTCTTCTATAAGAATATCGCTTAAAAAAAACTGCCCCTCTAAAGAATCGAAAACATTACAGTTTTTTAATAAGAGCATCTTTAACACCTCTTTTAAAATCAATTATTTAAGAAGGTCTAATATCATACCGGTATATACCTTAGCTGAACTTATTAAATCCTTTATATCCACTGTTTCATTATATGAATGGATACCCTCTGTATTGGCAGGTCCGTATTGTATTGTCGGAATGCCCTTGTATCTAAAATACCTGGCATCACTGGAAGCCCATTGATACGTCGCAGTTATGTCTATGCCTAATACATCCTTTGCATTAGCTTCGACTGACTTAACCAAGGGATTAGTTGTCAAAACATAGTTAGGCTCAGACCTCCAACTGTAAGTGTATGTGATTCCTCCATCCAAATCTTCTATTATCTTATCAACCCTATCTAATATGTCTTTTGAATTTATTCCTATAGGTATCCTGATATCAACGTATGCTTCTGCATGGTCTGCGACCATATTGGTCTTTGTACCTCCATGAATTTCTCCGATATTTACTGTTATATGATCCAAAATGTTTTCTACCTGGGGAGCCTTCAGACATTCTTTTGCTACCCTTTTGGATTCCGACATAACCTCTTTGACTTCACCTTCATATTCTCCGTGGATTTCCGTTAGTTTTTGAATTTCATCTAAAAAATCCATTATCTTTCTTATAGCATTTTTTCCTACATAAGGTGACAAACTCCCATGAGCTGAAACACCCGTTGCAGTTAACTTCAACCACAAAGCACCTTTCTGCCCGACTTCACAGTTGTCATATCCCGTCGGTTCCGCTACTACACAATAGTCTCCGTCAACAATTCCTTCTTCTACCAGCCATTTTGTCCCCATGTCTCCGCTTATCTCTTCGTCAGGAACAATAGTCAATATAAGCTGCCCATTTAGGGATACATCTTCTTCTGCAAGAAGTCCCATAGCGAACAGTATACATGCTAAGCCTCCTTTCATATCAGAAGTTCCTCTTCCTAAAATCCTCCCATCTCTTACTTCTCCGGAAAAGGGTTCGAAATCCCATTTTTTCAAATCTCCGGCCGGTACTACATCTGAATGCCCGTTAAATAAAAGCCTTGTTCCCTTTTCTTTTCCGTATTTAGCCACTATATTGGGCTTATTTTCCTTGGGTCTTAGGACTTCATATGAAATACCCTTACTCTTTAAATAGTTACAGATAAACGAAGTCACATCTTCCATATTGCCCGGAGGATTTTCTGTTGGAATTGCTATAAGCCGGCTACAGAGTTTTATCAAATCCTCGTTTCTTTCATCTATATATTTCCACAATCTATCTTTCAAAATATTATCTGTCATTTTGTTATCCTCTCCCTTACATTGATGTCCATCCATCTTCATATATATGGCAGGCAACCTTATGGTCTTTTTCAATTTCCGCTAATTCCGGTGACAATTCCTTACAAATACTCTTAGCATAAGGACATCTGTTGTGGAATTGACATCCCGAAGGCGGTTTCAGCGGACTTGGTACTTCGCCTTTCAGGATTATTCTGTCAACTTTGGCAGTCGGGTCTTCAGTAGGTATTGCGGAAAAAAGTGCCTGAGTATAAGGATGAAGGGGTTTTTTATATATTCCGTTGGAATCTCCTAATTCCACCATTTTGCCAAGATACATTACCGCAATATTATCGCTCAGATATTTAACTACATTTAAACTGTGAGAAATAAACAAATATGTCAGTTCAAACTTCTCCTGTAATTGTTTAAAAAGGTTTAAAACTTGAGCTTGTATAGATACGTCCAATGCTGATGTAGGTTCATCGCAAACTAACAGTTCCGGGTTTAAGGTTAATGCCCTGGCAATATTTATTCTCTGTCTTTGCCCTCCGCTAAACTCATGAGGATAC
Source organism: Sporanaerobacter sp. PP17-6a (assembly GCF_900095615.1). Lineage (NCBI taxonomy): Bacteria > Bacillati > Bacillota > Tissierellia > Tissierellales > Sporanaerobacteraceae > Sporanaerobacter > Sporanaerobacter sp. PP17-6a. The sequence continues at coordinate 85,371 of NZ_FMIF01000015.1, forward strand.
CTATTCATATAATAGTAGCTGAGGCCTACCGTTTCTAACAGTTCTTTTGCCCTCTCAAGCCTTTCCTTAGGAGTTCCTATGTTGTGTATATATAATGGTTCCTGAACAGCATAGCTGATTCTCTTTTTCGGGTCCAGAGATGAATAAGGATCTTGAAAAATCATCTGAACATTTCTGCGGAATTTCTTTATCTCCTTTGAACTATAGGAGCTTATATCCTTATCCTGATATTTAATGCTGCCGGACGTTGCCTTGAAAAGCCCCATGACAGCTTTTCCTACAGTCGATTTTCCACAACCAGATTCACCAATCAGTCCTAAAGTCTTTCCCTTTTCTATTGAAAAAGTTACATCATTTACGGCCTTTAAATATGCTTTTTCTCCAAATAATTTCCCACTCTTTACGGGAAAATATTTTTTTAAATTCTCTACTTTTAGTATGGGACTGCTCACTATATATCACCCCTTCTTGTAAGAGCTTCTTTCTTTGTTTGAAAGTGGCAAGCAACAAAGTGATCTGTTTCCAATTCTATAAGAGGCGGCTGCTTTTTACTGCATATATCTTTTGCATATGGACATCTGCCGGCAAAATTACAGCCGACTCCTGTGTTCCTTAAGTCCGGAGGATTGCCCTCTATAGTATTTAAAGGCTCATTCTTTTCACTGTTTCTCTTTGGTATAGAATCCAAGAGCCCCCACGTATATGGATGTTTAGGGTTTTTATAAAGATTTATCATATCCGTGTATTCAACAGTTTTCCCAGCATACATAACCATAACATAATCGGCCATTTCCCATATTACGCCTAAATCATGGGTGATTATAAGGATAGATGTATTTAATTCTTTTTGCAAATTTTTCATAAGTTCCAATACCTGGGCTTGAATAGTCACATCTAAGGCAGTCGTGGGTTCATCAGCTATCAAAAGTTTTGGGTTACATACAATTGCCATAGCTATCATGGCACGCTGCCTCATTCCGCCTGAAAACTCAAAAGGATAGTTTTTATATCTTGACTCCGCATCCGATATTCCCACAGTTTCCAAAGCTTGTATAGTCAGCTTCTTAGCATCATCTTTCGATATTTTCCTATGAACAAGTATTGCTTCACTTATCTGTTTTCCTATGGTAAACACCGGATTTAAAGCTGTCATCGGATCTTGAAAAATCATAGCTATATCTCTTCCTCTTACATTTAAAAGCTCTTTTCGTGACAATTTCAGTATATCTTTTTCATCAAAGATTATCTCTCCACCCGCTATTTTCCCAGGAGGCGAAGGTACAAGCCTCACGATAGACGAAGCAGTGACACTTTTTCCCGAACCGGATTCTCCGACTATTCCCAAAGTCTGTCCTTTCTTAAGTGAAAAGCTCACTCCGTCTACTGCCTTTACTACTCCCGAGGATGTATAAAAATATGTTTGCAAGTTATTAACTTCTAATAACCTTTCATTCATCTTTTTCACCACCATCTAATATTATTTAACACTATTTGTTCATCTTCGGATCTAATGCATCCCTTACGCCATCACCAAAAAGATTAAAACCAATAACTGTAATCAATATGGCCAGACCGGAAAATGTTGCTATATGAGGGGATGTCAGCAAGTAGTCTTTTCCTGACTTTAGAATATTCCCCCAGGATGCAGTTGGTGGTTGAATCCCTAAACCTAAAAAACTAAGTCCCGCTTCAGAAATAATAGTTCCGGCTATATTCAAAGTAGCATAAACAATTATAGGAGAAGCAATATTGGGCAATATGTGATCTTTTATTATTTTATAGTTAGAGGCTCCCAAGGCTCTAACTGCTTGACAATAATCTTCCTCTTTAACAATCAAAACTTGACCTCTTACGATTCTCGCATAGTACGGTATATTGGCAACGCCTATGGCAAATATTACATTGTTTACACCACTGCCGAGTACGGTCATAAGTATTATAGCCAAAAGTATAAACGGGAATGCAAACATGCCATCCATAATCCTCATGATTATCGTATCTATAATTCCGCCATTATATCCTGAAATCAGCCCAAGAACAATTCCCAAAAAAGCTCCCAAAAGTGTAGCTCCGACACCAACAACAATGGATATTCTCGAACCATATATAACCCTACTCAACAGGTCTCTTCCATATTCATCTGTTCCCAGAATATGCCCCTTTGTTCCCGGTTTCAAACATATTTCAGTTAAATTAACCGCAGTAGGATCATAAGGTGCCAACACCGGTGCAAGAATAGCCGAAAATGTTACAAATACAATGATTACAAGGCCTATAACTGCAGTTTTATTCCTTAACAGCTTTTTCATAAAGCTATTGGCCTTCTGCTCTCTTTTCATTGTTTCTAAATCTTTCTTCTCCTGTTCAACTAATCTGTTTTTATCTCCATCAGTCATTATCCTTCTCCACCTCCGTTGCCTTCAAAGGAAGCTTTAACCTTTGGATTTAAAAATGCATAGCAAATATCAACTGCCAGATTTACTATTATATATACAAAGGCCATGTATACAACACTTCCTTGGACAAGAGTATAGTCTCTGTTTTGTATTGCATCAACTATTAACTTCCCTAATCCGGGCCAACTAAATATGGTCTCTGTCAAAACCGCACCGGATAATAACGACGAAAATTGCATACCTGCTATAGTAATAATAGGAGGTAAAGCATTTTTAAATGCATGCCTCCATATAACCAATTTTTCCTTTAGTCCCTTCGCATGAGCTGTTTTTATATAATCTTGTTTAGTTATATCTAACATACTCGAACGGGTAAACCTGGCAAAGGTAGCTGTAGGTCCTGTTGCAAGGCAAAGTGAAGGTAAAATTAAATGTTTTATAATATCTATCAAACCCCCTTCGCCCATTCCTACAGACGGCAGCCATCCGAGGTTTACACTAAATAACAACACTGCCATCATAGCTAACCAAAATATAGGTACCGATATGCCAACTAAGGCTAAAATCATAGATATATAATCAAAAACTGAATATTGTTTAGTTGCCGATACTACTCCCACAGGTATACCTATCAAAAGTCCGATTATTATACTTATAACAGCCAATACCAAAGTATTGGGAAATCTTTCACTTATAAGTTTTGTAACAGGTTGGTTGTAATAATAGGATTTACCTAAATCCCCATGTACAACTCCTTTCAAATACCTGCCAAACTGTACTGCTATACTATCGTTTAAACCTAAGTTCTCTCTTAGTTCTTCTACAGCTTCTACACTGGCTTGAGGTCCTAACATAACAGCCGCAGGATCCCCAGGAATGACACGGGTTACGACAAATACTATAAACACTACTACAAATACAGTTGGTATTAATTCCAGTATTCTTTTTAATGAATATTTAATCAATCCAGCTCACCTCAACCTTCTCTGTTAAAGATTATTGAAAAGCCCTATATATCGCTATATAGGACTTTTCAATTTTACCTTTTAAGACTTATTCTTTCCATACATTTATTTCTGGATTCGTAATGAATATAGTACCATCAGAACCTCTTTCAAAATCGTGTACCTTCTTATTTATCCCATCTATAATCTTTCCATTCGCAAAATTAATTCTTCCATTGTTTTCAGTAATTATTTTTAAAGCTTCTTTGTATAATTTTGCCCTTTCATTTTGATCGGCAGTCTCTGATACTGCCTTATCTAACAATTCATCTACTTTGGAGTCGTTAAATCCCTGACCATTCCCTAAAGAGCCGATTTGTTTGCTATGAAACATCTGATACAAGAAGAAATCAGGGTCAGGATACCATGTCCATGACATAGCATACATCGGAGCTTTTCCCTTGGAAACCACTTCACTGAACGTTCCCCATTCAAGTAAGTTTATCTTAACGTCGATATTTAGATTTTTCTTTAAATAATCCTGTATTATAACTGCAGCTTTATCACTTCCCGATACATATATTTCGGTTTTAAAACCATCGGGATATCCGGCTTCCTTCATCAGTTGTTTTGCTCTTTCAGGATCATATTTCGGCACTTCTTTTTCCAAAGATGCATCATATCCCCAGGATCCTGTAGGTAATGCTAAATACGCTCTTTGTGCTTCTCCCCACGGATATAAACCCTTAACCATCGCATCTACATCTATTGCTGAAATAATTGCCTCTCTTACCTTCGGGTCCTTCGTAGGTCCTTCCATCAAGTTCATCGACATATATATTATCTTTAGTGCCGGCTTTTCATTCAATACCAAATTTGAATCAGACTTTATAGCCTGTATACTTTCACCCGTTACATCTGTAGCTACATCAATTTCTCCGGTCCTTAGTGCGTTTGTCATCATATTTTGATCCGTTATAAATTTGAAAGTAACACCATCTAAATGCGGTTTTTCTCCCCAATAATTCTTCGATTTTTCAAGAACAATGCTATCGCTGTTTTTCCATTCTTTAAATGCAAAGGGACCTGTACCAACTAAATGAGTACCAAAATCTTCTCCCCAACCTTCAACTTCTTCCTTTGGAACTATAACATTGCCTGCATCCGTTAGAACCGTTAAAAAGGCTGCATTTGGCTCTGTTAAATGACAAATAATTTCTGTATCGGATACAACTTCAACACTTTCTAACATTCTTAATCTTTTCATAACAGATTCTTTTGCTGATCTTTCAAGGCTGTATTTAATATCTTCAGCTGTCATTTTTCTTCCGTCTTGGAATTTACCTTTTTGAAAATATACATCATCTCTTAAAGTGAATTTATACGTTTTGAGATCGTCTGATATTTCCCACTTTGTTGCTAACCCCGGAATTATTTTGTTTAGTGCCTTGTTATAATAAACTAAAGTATCGGCTATGCTGTGAATAACATTTGACTCATATATACCGGTATATTTAACAGGATCTAATGTCTTAGGGATAGCAGCCAATGCAACAGTTAACATTCCGCCTTCTTTTGGACTATCGGAGGAATTATCATCTGTTGTATTTTTGTTACCGGTTGATGGATCGGCGGTTTCTTTATTGCCGCAACCAGTCAATGCTAATGATAATACCATGGTAAAAACTAAAAACAGTAATAATAGTTTCTTTTTCATTCCTTTTCCTCCTCATAATAAATCATTATTTTAACCTAAATATAGTTGTTCACTGAGTTATCAACATATTTAGTATTTAAAACTATATATTCCCTTTCCTTTGAAATCTTCTGTTTTCTCCATACAGTTTAATTAATAATTCAAATTCTTTTTCATCGTAGAAACTACACTTCCCTTGCCCGTATTCTTTAGCAATTTCTATGGCAAATCTACCTGCCGTCTCCACATCAGTAACTTGAGTTGAACCTGTGGCACAACCGGCTACAGATGTTTCAGTTGTTATGGCAACCCCCACTACCGGTGAACTGGTTGTAGTAGAAGGTTGAAGAATACTGTTTAAGTGATATAACTCATTGCCATAAGGAGTTACATCCTGCTGTGAAAGGGGGAATACTACAGGGGGTTTCCCCGTCACTCTTTTCATAATATTTATAATGTCATTACTAACCTTTAGAATATATCCGTCTTTCACTGTCGGTGATATTGAAAACCCTCTGTAGTTGAGTATTTCGTTTCCTTTAGTTGTGTCTATAGCCAATATTGCATCCATTTCATCTGAAACTTCCAACCTATTCATAGTATCCATATCTACAGGAGAATCCATAAAATAAACCGGATAATGCTTTAGTGTCGGAGCATCAGGGCATATATGAGTTGCAACTATCACATCACCCTCTAAAATATCTCCTTTTGTATTCATATCAACTAATTTTAATGCAGCCGAAAGTGCAGTCAACGCTCCATCTCCATCAGAAACAAATCCATTCATCTCCGGCCTTGCTCCTAATCCTCCCAATCTCCCGATTATGCCCAATGTCTTTGCGGAGCCATTATTACTTTTCCCATTTTTCCCTTTTATTAAAATTTTTATAAAATCCGTACTTCCTTGTTTTCCCTTTACAGTTTCCACATTTACTTTTAGGTTATCGTTTCCATAATTTTCGATATATTTTGCAACCTCGCCACCATTAGCACTCGGCTTATCCAACAACTCAAATATTTCTATAACTTGTTTTAAAATCATTACATGTTTCCTCCCTTGCCTTCTAATATAAATATTTCATCAATATAAATTTCATTTGTATAATGATTTAATTAATTCTGAATTCTTATTGTTATTTTTTCTATTCTATCACTTAAAACGCATTTGGCCTATGTAAAGATGAACAAAATTATATAATCGTTTATATGCAGTTTGCTGAATTAACGCATAAAAGATATTTGAGAAATAAAGAAAGCTGTTGATTTTACACAAATCGACAGCTTTCTTTATTTATAATACATAATCTTCTTAATATTTAATCAATCTTATTTCATAATAAACTTCTCTTAAGACTACTCCTTTCTGTCATCTCTGAATCTCATTTCCCTGCTTAAATCGAGATTTAAAATTCCCTGAATATTTTCCGACCAAACTGTATTTGTCATAATACACCTCCCAAAATAAATTAACTACACTCTCCATCATCTACAATGTCAGTTTATATCCGTTCACTTTTAACCATTCTCTTCTTTCAGGATAATCAGGCATAACAAATTCCACAAGAGCCCAGAAATCCTTGGAATGATTCATAAATCTCAGATGACAAAGCTCATGTACAACTACATAATCAATTATAGGAAAAGGCGCCATAATTAATCTCCAATTGAGATTAATATTTTCCTTTGTACTGCAGCTTCCCCACAAAGTTTTTTGATCCTTTATTTTTATTTTCTTATATTTCACTTTTAGCAATAAAGAATATTTTTCAATTCTGTCTTTAACAATTTCAGCAAAATTCTGTCTGTACCATTTAATTAATATTTCCTTTATCACCTGTTTTGAGTTTTCTTTAAGCAGGTTTTCACTTATATACATTTCAATAATATTACCATTGATTATTACTTTAGGTACATTTAAATCTTCCTTTATTATTTTAAAAACATATTCCTTTCCAAGATAAAAGAGGCTTTCACCGTCAGTGAACTCTCTATGCACTGTATTTAAATTCATACTTCGAATTTCATTTATTTTTTTCTCAATCCAAGGAGCTTTTTGTTGTACTATTTCCCTGATTTTCTCTTCGTCAATATACAAAGGTACGGATACCTTGACTTCACCTTTTTCATCAATGGTTATCCCTACAGTTTTCCGCTTGGTTTTGATTAACCTATAAAATATTTTATTCCCCTTGATTCCTAAAAAATATTTATTATCTTTCATATTTATCCTCTAATTTTTTAATTTTGAATGGAGCAAAGGTACATATATATTATAATATAAATACGGCCAACTAAAATAAAAAAACACGATCTGAGATCATGTTTTTTCATTTTACCGATTATGCGAACATCAAGCGGTCACTAATTATATCCCCTGATTCTTTCTCCGTAAATAAGCTTAAAAGTTTTTCCGGAGTAATAGATTTTTTTTCTTCCCCTTTTATATCCAAAATAATCCTTCCTCTGTGCATCATAACAAGTCTATTTCCCATGGCTACAGCCTGTTTAAGATTATGTGTAACCATAAGGGTTGTTATATTTCCCCTCTTAATTATCTTATCTGTGAGGTTTTCAATAATATTTGAAGTCTTAGGGTCTAATGCCGCCATGTGTTCATCTAAAAGCAGAAGATAGGGATTTGACAAAGAAGCCATTAAAAGAGATAAAGCCTGTCTCTGTCCTCCGGATAGAAGCCCTACTTTTATATTCAACTTATTTTCCAACCCCAAAGATAACTCCGAGAGGAGAATCTTTATATCCGGTATTTTCTTCTTTTCAATCCCCCAAGAAAAACCATATCTTTTATTTTTATTTAATGCCATAGATATATTTTCCAATACTGTCATAGAAGGCGATGTCCCAATTTTAGTGTCTTGAAATACTCTTCCTATAAATCTGCTGATCTTATATTCAGACATATTTGATATTTTTTGTTCTCCTAAAAATATTGAACCTCCGTCACAAGGCACACTTCCCGAAATGATATCTAAAAGAGTAGATTTTCCTGCTCCATTACTTCCTATTATTGTTATAAAATCTCCTTTTTCTACACTAAGGCATAATCCCTTAAAAAGTTTATTTTCATTGACTGTATTTTTATTGAAAGTTTTTTGCAGATTTTGTATTTTCAGCATTTTTTATCCCTCCGGCCACTAAATCCTTTAACCATTTTCTGACTTTTACTCTCAGCTCGTTATTATAAAGTCCTAAGGCAACCACAACTACAGCAGAAGTGATAAGTTTCAAATCCGTGGCAGGCAGTCCTGCTTTCAAAGCCGCAGCTATACTCGCTTTATAAAGTATGGAACCTAAAAGGGCACAAGCCGTTCCCAGCTTAAAGGGAAAAACTCTTAGAATTGTTTCTCCTATTATAATCGAAGCAAGTCCCATAACTACTATGCCGCTTCCCATTCCTACATCTGAAAAACGCTGGTACTGAGCCATGACAGAACCTGCCAAGGCAACCAACCCGTTAGACATCATTATCCCTATCACTTTCACCTTATCAATATCCACACCAAGGGAAGTCACCATTTTATAATTATCTCCCGCAGTTTTTAATATAAATCCGAATTTTGTCTTAAAAAATAAATCAAGAAATATCTTAACAACTAAGGCAAATACAAGTATGACAAATATCGGCGGCATATTCCCCGAAAAAATTGTTTTTACATTAAACAAGGGAGTATTGGATTTACCCATGATTCTCAAATTTACGGAATAAAGGCTTAACATAACCAATATACCCGAAAGTAGATTTGTTATTTTCAGCTTAACATTCAGTATTCCCGTAACAAATCCGGCTGCCATGCCTGCACAAAGAGAGACAAGGCATGACAGTAAAGGATTATATCCTCTAAGTAGAAGCATGGCAGTTACAGATGCTCCTAAAGGAAAGGTTCCGTCAACAGATAAATCCGGAAAATCAAGTACTTTATAAGTTATATAAACTCCTAAAACCATAATCGAAAATAAGAGACCTTGCTCTAATATTCCTATCCAAAAGCTACTCAATTTTCAACACCACCCTGTACTACTTCGGCTTTTTTCATTAATTCATCAGGTATTGATATTCCTAATTTCTTTGCAGCATCTGAATTTATTGTAAGAGAAGTATCCTTAAGAGTTTCTATTGGTATGTCTTTAGGTTTGGAACCATTTATAACTTTGACAGCCATAAGTCCCGTCTGAAACCCAAGTTTATAATAGTCTATCCCTTCCGCAGCAAGAGCTCCGTTTTCTGCTTGTCCCTTTTCAGACCCTATAATGGGTATGCCGGCCTCCGTACATTTTTGTGAAATAATGGCCATAGACGAAACTATTAAATTGTCTGTGGGAACATAAAGAACGTCAATCTTCTTTTTAATAGAATCAATAGCTTGAACGACTTCATTTGTACTTGTAATTCCGTTTTCCACTATTTCAAATCCATAATTATCGGACAATTTTTTGGCCATTTCTACTTGTATCTCAGAATTTCTTTCGCTTGTATTATACAAGATGCCTACCTTTCTGGCATTTGGAATTAATTTTTTAAGGAGTTCAAACTGTTTATCCATAGGAGTGGCGTCACTTGTTCCTGTAACATTTGTTCCCGATTTATCCAAAGATTTGGCTAAACCCGCATCTACAGGATCCGTAACGGCAGTTATAATTATGGGTATATCCTTTGTAGCATTATAAGCTGCTTGGGCCGTAGGTGTAGCTATTGCAAATATAATATCTTTTTTCGCCGATACAAAATTTTGAGCAATAGTTTGGGCTGTAGGAATATCCCCTTGGGCATTCTGAAAATCTATTTTAATATTTTCCCCATCCTTTAATCCTTTTGAACTCAAAGCATCTATAAAGCCTTGTCTTGATGAATCCAATGCGGGATGTTCGCTTATCTGCATTATACCTATTTCTGCTACTTTGTTTTCCTTACTTTGATTTTGAGATTTGGAATTGCTGCAACCTGCAGCTAAAGAAGTGAACAACATAAGAACTGTTAAAAAAACTGACAATTTTTGCTTATTTACCATACTACCATCCTCCAATTATGTTTTTTGTATAAAAAAAGCTGACAATAGTATTCAGCTTTTTTAAAAATATACTACCTACTACCCTTCCATCCTACAATAAACCGTTTAAAAATTTAAATAATTTTAAATTAGATTTTATTATATAAAACCTAAAATGTCAACATAAAAAATATGTTCCATTTGGAAAATTTATAATATTTGATAAACTATTATAGATCCGGTATAGCTCGATGAGCAAGACCTATAACTATATCGTTTAAATATAAAAGACCCATACTCATAAAAATACATACGCTCAAATGCTCTCCGGCTCGTGCTACTCCAATCTTTCCCCCTATATTGTACCCGTTGGCTTTCAGTCCTATTTGCATCAATGCTTCTCTTGTTGCTCCGATTACAGCACCTTCATGAACATGGCACTCCTTTATAACTCCGCTTCTCTTTGAAGCCACAACAGCCCTTTCTATTATCTTAGGAATAGAGGAATTAAAATCTCCTCCTATATCTACCGCTACGGAAAGTATGCCTCTTTTTTTCAGATCCTTTATTATCGATTCTTCAGAAGCTCTTGAAGATATGGCAAGAGTTATTGCGGCTTTAGCAACATCAAAACTATCAAATGCCATTATTATACCCCCAATTTATATTATTTTGTACTTTTATCGTAAATTCTCCTAATTTTATATTATTCTACTATTATCAAGTCCTTGGGATAATGATTCAACACTTCACATCCATCTTCAGTGGCAATTACCAAATCCTCTATACGGACTCCCACTTCTCCCGGTATATAAATCCCGGGTTCAATAGAAAAAATTTGCCCCGGCTGAACTATATCAGTATTAGCCGAAGAAACATCCCCAAAATCATGAACATCTATTCCTATGGAATGTCCGAGTCTATGGGTGAAATATTTTCCATATCCTTTTTTCGTAATATAATCTCTTGCTGCTTCATCTATATCACAAAATCTTACTCCTGCTTTAACTTTTTCGATTCCTCTTTTATTTGCTTCAAGAACTACGTTATAAACTTCTTTGCTGTGTTCCGATGCATATTTATAAAAAACGGTCCTTGTCATATCGGAACAATAGGAATCCTTTCTGCAGCCCATATCAATTACAACACAGTCCCCTTCTTTTACAGTTGAATTATCCATTGTATGATGTGGATCTGCTGCATTAGCGCCATATCCTACAATAGGGTCAAAGGAATGGCCTTCCGCTCCTAATTCATCCCATATGTCAGAAAGTATTTTCCCCATTTTCTTTTCCGAATATTTCTTTGGCACAAGTTTAACCATTTTATCCATGGCAGTGTCATTTAATTTTGAAGCACTTCTCATAAGTTGTTTTTCAGTTTCATCTTTGCACATCCTTACTCTGTCTATAATCTCGGAAGCATTTACAAATACAGTGCCGCCTTTTAGTTCCATAAGCTTCAACAGAAAATGAGCAGGCCAATTCTTATCAATACCCATTGGCTTATCCTTTTCAATATATTTCACCAATACATCTACAGGATTCTGCACATCATTGTACCATACAATTTCCAGTCCCAAGTCTTCGCTTATTGGAAATAATTCATTTACAAACAGTTTATTATCCCCATTTAACGTTATATAAAGTGCAAGCATTCTTTCCCCGGGAAAAATCCATTTCCCTGTAAGATAAAATATAGCTGATGGATCGGAAACTATAATCTGAGGCAATTTCTTCTTTTCCATAATTTCTAAAACCTTTTTAAGTCTTTCCTGTATCATTAAATTCAACTCCTTAATATATTATTTATATCAATAATATAATTGATTCCTCAAAAAGTAAATAAGGACAAAATTTTAACCAATAACATTTTTAGGAATAAAATAAGGACAATTATTTACTTTATCATCATATATGTCCGCTTCTATTTTAAAAACTTCTCTTAATAATTTCTCATCCATTATCTTATCCGGCGGCCCTTGATTCCATAGCTTACCGTCTTTTATAACCAAAATTGTATCCGAATATCTTGCGGCTTGGTTTAAATCATGCAAAACCATCACTACCGTTAATCTCAGTGTTCTGTTTAATTCCCTTACCAATTCTAAAATTTCTACCTGATAGGATATATCAAGAAATGTAGTAGGCTCATCGAGCATAAGTATCTTAGGCCTTTGAGCCAAAGACATGGCTAACCACGCTCTCTGTTCTTCTCCTCCCGACAAGGTTGTAACAAATCTTTTTCTCAACGGAATAAGACCGGTTTTTTCCAACGCCCAATTTATTATATCCGTATCTTCTTTACTAAGCCTTTTCCCAAATTTTAAATGAGGGTACCTGCCGTATGATACCAATTCTTCCACAGATATATCGGATGCTATACTCTTTACCTGGGGCAGCATAGATAGTTTTTGAGCAATGACCTTAGTATTCATATCCTTGATATTGGTTCCGTCTAAGTAGATATTACCTCTTGCCGGCTTTAAGCATCTGCCCATAGCTTTAATTAAAGTTGATTTCCCTGAACCGTTAGGCCCTATAACGGTAACTATTTGTCCGGAATCTACATTAAAGCTTATATTTTTCACAACATTCTTGTCTCCATAATTCACATCTAAGTTTTCAACTTTTAATTCCATATTTAATACTCCTTCTTTCTTCTTAGTAAATATAAGAAAAACGGAGCTCCCAATGCTGACATTATAATTCCTACAGGTATTTCCATAGGTGCAAACATTACTCTTGCGAGGGTATCACATAGCATGACTACAGTAGCTCCCGTAAAAATAACTGCCGGCAGTAAATATCTATAATCAGAACCTATAAACAATCTCGTCATATGTGGTACTATAAGTCCTACAAATCCTAAAAGCCCTACAACGCTTACAGCACTTCCTGCCAATAAGGACGAAATTATAATAAAGGCAAACCTTGTTCTTTCAACATTTAATCCAAGGCTTGTAGCTACTTCGTCTCCCATCATCAGTATATTCAGTTTGTTTGGTATCAATAAAATCAAAAAAATCCCTATAGCTGCATAAGGAAATATAATTTTTACCTGCTGCCACGTAGTAGATGAAAGGCCCCCCACCATGAAGCCTATAACTCCTGCCACCTTGTTCGGATAAAACGTCATCAAGGCGTTTGTTCCCGCTCCCAATAAGGAAGAAACGGCAACTCCGGCCAGTATCAATCTCGTTGGTACAACACCTTCCTTCCACGCTAAAAAATATATAAAAAGTGTGGCCAGAAGTGCACCTATAAATGCACCTATAGGTGCCAAATAGTAGAAATCCGGAAAGAGTATCAGAATTAATAATGTCATAAGTCCGGCTCCAGAGGAAACTCCTATGATATTTGGCGCCGCTAATGGGTTTCTCATAACACCCTGCAATATGGCTCCCGATAATGCAAGACATGTCCCAACGAGGGCTGCTACTATAGTTCTCGGCAATCTGACGTTCCATATTATTTGATAGTTCACTGTGGATTTTTCAAAGAATACCGCATTTATTATTTCCTTTGGATGTACCTTTACCGCTCCATTTCCTATGCTTATAAAAAAACTGATTACAGTCAAAGCTATAAAAATCAGTAAAATAACCTTCTTTTTAATTCTTTCTTTTTTTATATTGCTATCAGTCATATTTTATTCCCCTTAGTATTAAGCATTTTAATAGCTGTATAGTCTTTTATATAAAGACTATACAGCCATGCCAATCTTTTTATTTGAATATATCCGGATAAAGTATTTTTGCTAAGCCTTCATAAGCATCGGGATATTTTGCATTTGGTTTATATAAGTACAAGTCCTTAGAAAGAATTATATATCTGTCATTCTTCACAGCAGTAAGAGAGCTCCAAGCCGGATTATCTTCCACATCCTGTTTCAATCTTGCCATTATTTCCTCTTTATCGCTTCCCATAGTTTGTACAAATATGAAATCCGGATCTTCCTGTATTATTTTTTCCATGCTGAAGACCTTTGCATCAGACGAATTTGCCGCAGTATCGGATATATTTATGGTGTTTAAATCCTTGAGCATTTCCCCCACCATTGATTCCGAATTCCTGACTGTAATATTTTTAGCAGTAGCAAATACTATTAGCACTTTATATTTTTTGTCTTTCGGTACTTTTGCTATTATTTCATCTACTTTCTTTTTTACTTCATTGGTGTGTTTTTCATACAGGTCTTCTCTTCCGGTAATCCCCGTGAAAAGCCTTACAGTCATATAATAATCCTTTAAATAAGTATTAGCTAAATCAATAACCTGAATGTTATTTTGTTCCAATGACGGAATCAGTGATGCTTGACCTTTAAAGTCATTAGTCAAAATGACTAAATCAGGTTTTAATGCCAATATCTTTTCAAGGCTCGGAGAACCGGGGCTTCCTACAACTTCAGCGGATTTAGCATTTTCAATAGGTTTTTCCTCGGCTTCTTCTACCTTTCCTATTACTTTTCCGCCACAGCTATCCCAGATGTCAAGATATGAATTGTATAAGCAGACAACCCTTTCAGGGTTCTTTTTTATGGTTACTTCTTTTCCTCTGGCATCTGTAAATACTACATTATCCTTATTAACAGTAACCCCGTATTCTGATACTGGTTTATTCTCTTCTTCTTTCTTCGTTTCTTCTTTAGCATCATCATTATCCGAACCGTTTACATCTTTAGTGTTTTGACATCCGCTAAATATTGATACAGCCATCACAACTACCAAAAATAATAACAACATCTTTGTCTTTTTCATATTTCATTCCTCCTAAAATATTCTTTTCAATAATCAGTTATTTTCTATGACGGTTTTTAAGTGAGATATGAATATATCTTGAATTTTTTTATTCTGACCTAATCCAAGCATATTCACTTCAACCTCAAAACCGTCTTTGATTAACGTATTCTTCCATGAACTGCCTTTATCGCCAGCCATATCGTTGATTACGTGATCCCCCGTTACCAACATAAAGGGCATTAGTATAATTTTTTTTATCTTTCTCCGGAAGAGTTGAGGTATTATATTCCCTAACGTTATACTTCCTTCCATTGTTCCGATAAATATATTGTCTGAATATTCCTTTCTAAAATATTTTTCCAACAGACTATAACTGGTATCCGAGCTATGATCTGTACCATGTCCCATAAAAACCAATGCCTCATCAGGTTTAATTTGCGGAATTTCAATTGAATTTACTGTCCTTTCATAATCTGTATCATCGTATAACAGCGGTACTCCTATTTTTACAATGATATCCTGATTTTCTTTTTTAAACAATTCTGCCTGATTTACGAGCTTATTGTATTCATGACCTGGTATTATATGAAGGGATTGTATATATATTTGGGAAATACCTTCGTTTTTCATCTTCCCCAATGCTTCTGTTACATTATTTACTGATATTCCATCCCTTTTCTTAAGTTTATTAATCACCATCTGGGAAGTAAAAGCCCTTTCCGTATAATATCCGTTAAACTCCTTCTTCACCCTCTTTTCTATGCTTTTTATACATAATTTTTCGGCTTCCTCAAAGGTGGTGCCAAAACTTGCCACAATAATTCCTTTCTCCATTATTCCCTCCTTATCTCAAATAAAAAAACCATGGCCTTTTCTGCTATGGTTATATATAAATAAAACTTACATGTAAACAACCACTTCCCTCCGAAGGCTTATTTATAAAAGTTACAGGCAGGTCTCCTGGCTAATAGTTCATCCTACTCTCAATACCTTCCCAGAAAAGCTTCCAGTGGTAATTGTATGATTTCGTTCCTATTTACAGTAGCGGGGGCTGCAGCGGATTTTTCACCGCTTTCCCTTTTAATTTCAAAAAACCTGTAATTTTAAGCTATTTAATTATACAAGATTATTTCTTTAAATCTTTATCAATAACTTTAATTATATCATATATATTATCATATAAATTTATATAATTTATTTTAGGGCGTTTTATCAACACCACATTTACTCCTGTTTCTATAGCTCCTTTAATCTTTTCTTCGGTTCCTCCCTCATCTCCGCTGTCCTTAGTTACCATATATTTTATATTATAATTATTATACATGGCCTTATTGAATTCCTCTGTAAAAGGTCCTTGGGCCGCTATTATCTGCTTTGGAAGAAGCCTCAGGTCCTCACATTTTTTTATCACAGAATAGGTAGGCAAAACTCTCGCATACAGTCTGTCAATCTCTAAAGATGAAGTAAAAAGCTGAAGGTTATTGCTGCCGACAGTCAAAAGTATATTTCCTTTAGTTCCCTTTAAGTATGATATAGCTTTATCATAATCGGGAAAACAAGATACTCCATCTGTCTTATCATAGGAGTTTCCCTTTCTTTCATATCTTAAATATTTTATTCCCATAGATTTACATGCTGCCATGGCATTGACCGAAACCTTTTCGGCATAGGGATGAGTAGCATCTACTATACATTCTATTTTTCTTTTCCGTATCAACTTTTCCATATCCCCTTGTTCCATTTTTTCGGATATTACTTCCGCATTACAATCGGATTCTATTAGTATTCCTCCATACTTCGTAGCTGTAGAAGCTATAACGTCATATCCTCTTTGAAACAACAATTCTATTATCTTTCTTCCGTCAGATGTCCCTGACAATACCAATATCATATTGCATACCCTCTCGGTGTTATCATTTTGCCTTTTGCCATATAGGTATGTGAATTTCCGACAATAATCGTGGTAAACATATCTATATCATATTTAAGCATATCTTCAAGTGTAGTTATAACACATGATTCTCCCTTTCTTTTAGCGTTCCTGACTATCCCCACTAATGTATCATTTTTTTTATATTTAAGAAGTATTTCTCTTGCTTTTTCTATTTCCTTTTGTCTTCCCTTGCTCTTAGGATTATACAAACATACTACAAAATCCCCTTCTCCTGCACAGTGAAGCCTTTTTTCAATTAAACTCCAATCCGTAAGTAAATCACTCAAACTTATCGTAACATAGTCGTGCATAATAGGCGCTCCCAGAGAAGCCGCCGCTGCATTTGCAGCAGTAATCCCCGGTACTACTTCTACCTCTACGGAGCTTTTGCTTTTAAAAACTATTTCCAAAATTATTCCCGCCATTCCGTAAACACCGGCATCCCCACTGCTTATCAATGATACGGTATTCCCTTCTTCCGCATATTTTAAGGCTTCTTCACATCTTTCTTTCTCTTTTTTCATGCCCGTCGAAGCTACTTCTTTATCTCTTATTATATCTTCTATCAAGTCCACATAAGTTTTATATCCAACTATTACATCCGATTTTTCAATAGCATTTCTGGCTTCAAAGGTCATATGTTCAATATTGCCGGGACCTATTCCGACTACAAATATTTTTCCTGTCTTGTCCACCTATATTTCCTCCCATACAGATAAGGTTATTCCATTATAAGATTTTTTGGTCATAAGAAAATGTCCTCCCGAAGCGGTAAGCATTGCACAGGGTTCACAGACCCCGCCAACCCCTATAGTCTTTTTCACAAACTCGGAACAGCTAAAATTCTTTTCCACAGTTTTTATTTCTTCTCTGGAAACTATTTTAACTTCAGCATCATAATATCGGGCAGCTTCAAATATTCCTGCTTCATTTTTCTTAAGATCCACCGTTGCAAAATGCTTTATACTTCTTACGTCAATGTTTAAAGAATTCAATGCTTCTGCTACAGCCGATATTATAGCTTCCTTAGGAATTCCCCTTTTACAACCTATTCCTATGATTATATTTTTAGGTATAAGCTGTACTTCATTGGAAGAGGAGATGTCCAAAACTTTGTTTGTTATGTATATCATTCCCTTTCCCTTCGCAGATTCCACTATATTATCCGGAAGTTTTATATCTATTCTTATATCTGACTTTATCCCTACCAATTCATCATTTACTATAAGGGCAGTAACATCTTTGGCATTTAACATGTCGGATACCCGACAGTTTAATTTCTCCGCCAAAGTATCAACGGCTATCAATCCTCTGACATCGGAAGAAGTGGTTATCACGGCCTGCCCTCCTACTCTGTCTGCCAATAAACATGCCGCGTCATTAGCTCCTCCCAAATGGCCCGAAATTAAACTTATTACAAACTGTCCCTTCTCATCCATAACTATTATGCCGGGGTCCGTAGTTTTGCTTACCAAATACTTAGCTATACTCCTCACCACTATTCCCGCAGCCATGATAAACAGTATAATATCGTATTCATAAAATATGCTGCCCACGAATTCGCTCAATTTTTTATCTATAGTCAAAGTTTCCTTATCAGACCATTTTTTTAGGGTATATATATCTATCCTAATATTATCCAACGATTTTTTTACTCTCTTGGCCTGACGGGTACCTCCTTTTGTCAGAGTAACTATTGCCCAGTTCATTTTGCTCTCCTATACCCGTGACTAAAATTGCTGTCATACAGCTTGGACAGTTCATACTCATCCCCAAGAAAATCTCCTACAAGGATCTGTGCAGTTTTAGTTATTCCTTCTTTTTTAACCTTTTCCGCTATATTGCTGAGGTTGCCGATTATTATTTTTTCATCTTCCCAGCTGACCCTTTGTATTACCGCAACGGGTGTAGTTTCCTTATAGTGGCTTTTGAGCCTCTCTGCTACCTGATCTATCATCTGGACTGAAAGAAATATAGCCATAGATGCATTATGAGATGCTAAACTTTCCAAACTTTCTTTTTCAGGGACTTCTGTCCTTCCGCCTAATCTGGTACAAATTATCGTCTGCGAAACGCCGGGGAGAGTAAATTCCTTTTCAATAGCAGCAGCAGAAGCTACAAAAGAGCTGACTCCCGGAACTACTTCACTGTCTATTCCCAATTTTTCCAAGGCGTCTATTTGTTCTCTTATGGCCCCGTATATACTTGGATCTCCACTGTGAATTCTGACGACCTTTTTCCCTTTAGTAAAATTTTCTTTTATCACGGATATTACTTCCTCCAATGTCATATAAGCGCTGTTATATACTAAACTTTCCTGTTTCCTATCCCTTAATATCTTTTCGTTTACCAAGGAACCGGCATATATTATTACATCCGATTCATCTATTAATCTTTTTCCTTTTATAGTTATCATCTCCGGATCCCCCGGTCCTGCCCCTATAAAATATACCTTGTTCATATTAATCCCTCTTTTTTTATTATAACTATTGACATATAAGGTACTTTCTCCAACTGCAAATCCTTTATATCATAGGAAATATACTCTTCCTTTGTACCGCATTTTGATATCAGCGCAAAATTTTTCTCTAAACCCATTTCTATCAGTTTTTGGGCTAAAATTTTGCTGTCGGAAGATGGTTTCATAATTACTATATTATCACAAAAATTTAATATCCCATCTATATTTTCAACATTGCCTTCTAAGGGAATTACAGCGAAAGTTTCCTTTCCCTTTGCCAAGGGATTGCTTATCCTCGCTGCCGAGGCACAAAAAGAAGTTATTCCCGGAATAGTTTCCACTTCGTTACCTAATTCCTTTATCAGCGGAACTAAATACATATATGTACTGTATACTGTAGGGTCCCCTATGGTTAAAAATCCGACATTCTTCCCCGAAAGAAGAATCTCATTTATTATATTTGCATTTTCTCCCCATTTTTCTTTAAGTTTTTCCTTATCGTAAACCATTGGAAAGGACAGATTTATTACTTCCGCATCTTCTTTTAAATATGCTTTGGCTATATCAAAAGCTATGCTTTTTTTATCTCCTCTGCTTTGAGGGCAAACAACCTTATCCAATCTTTTAAGCACTTCAACAGCTTTTAGTGTAACCAATTCCGGATCTCCGGGGCCTAATCCTATTCCATAAAGTTTTCCTCTCATAATTATCACCTTTTATCTGCATATATAATATATATTGGATTCCGCGACTCCATCATAGTTAAATTACCTACATTCTTTCCTTTGGACACTGACAAATTTATTACTTCTATATTATCAAAACTCCCCGACTTCATAAGCTCTAAGGATTTATACAAATTTTCTATTGTAATCATGTTGGCCGCTATCCTGCCTCCTGATTTCAGGTTGTTTTCCACCCACTCAAATATACCTTTTATATTTCCGCCTGTCCCTCCCAATATTACTCTGTCTACTTTTCCTATTTCGGACAGGGCTTCCGGGGCTTCCCCCTCTATTGTAAAAATATTTTTTACCTGAAAAAGGCTTGCATTTTCCTTAATTAATTGTATACCTTCCCTTTTTCTCTCCACCGCATATACTGTTCCTTCATTTGCTATCAGAGCGGCTTCTATGGATATAGAGCCTGTCCCTGCTCCTATATCAACTATTTTGTTATCCTTATTTAACCTCAATTTACTTATGGTAATCGTCCTTACTTCTTCCTTAGTCATAGGCACATTCCCGCGCTTAAATAAACAATCGGGTATTCCTGCCGTCCTATAGTTCCATCTACTCATTGCTGATTATCACCACACAAATATCGTATTTCCTTTTAGCAGTAAATTGTTCAATGCTCCCTCTTGTTATTCTTTCATTTTCATAGGATAAATTTTCTCCCACATACATTATTTTATCACTGATTTTGCTATTCAATAATGTTTGAGCAATTTTATCGGGAGTCCATTTATTATCCGTAAGAATAGCAACTTTATTATATTCTTTAACCTCTTTCGAGAAATCATTTTCCCTGCCGTGCAAACTTGTAAAATATCCGTCTTCCCAACTTTGGCCTATTCTTGCAAACATATACTGAACAGAGCTTAATCCTGCTGTTACATCTAACTCATCAGCAGAAAAATATTTTTTTAAATATCTGAGCATGCTGTAAAAACCCGTATCTCCCGAAACCGCTATGGCTATCTTTTTAATTCTTCTATTCTTTTTTATAAATTCTATCATCTGAGACAAATTATTACCTATAGCAAAAATTTCTTTTTTCTCGGCATCTATGCTTTCAAGATTTCTTCTTCCGGCAATTATTATATCCGACTGATTTATAATCTTCAAAGCTCTGGGCAGTATGTAATCGGGATGACCCGGCCCCAATCCGACTACGGATATCTTATTCATATTTTAAATTCCTCCAACATTTTTAATCCCTTGTCACATACACCAAGCATACCATGGTTTAAGGAAAATATCAATGTACCGAATTTAATCCGACCATAAGATCTTTCCTCACACTTTTTGCTTATTTTCTGTGCTATAAAATCAAACACCTTATCCATATTATCTGCCGAAATATAGTCCACAGCTTCCTCCGTAGTATTGCTTTCCATTATCTTCTTCACTAACTCTTGAGATGCTCCTAAGAGTGCACAGTTTGCCGCCAAAGTTTCCAGCCTTCCGTCTGCTATCTTGCTGTGAGTATTAAATATCCCTGCTGCCACCTTTACAAGTTTTCCTATATGACCTATAAAAAGAACTTCCTCCATATTATATTCGACAGCCTTATCTATCATAAAGCCTACATAATTGCTGATCTTAACTATTAATTTTTCATCTAAACCATAATCTATCCCAAAATCCCTGCCGTAATTTCCTGGTGAAAATATTATCCTTTTAACCCCTTGTTCTTTCAGCATAGACAGTTCCAGCTCCAAAGAACTTTTAAGAGCCTCTTCAGACATAGGTTCAACTATTCCCGATGTGCCTATTATCGATATTCCTCCTTCAATTCCCAGTTTCCCGTTAAAAGTTTTTTTTGCTGCTTCAACGCCTTCAGGAGCATATATCTTGACATCTACACCTTCCTTATCGGGAATAACTTTCCTTACTTCCTTTGTTATCATTTCTCTCGGCACCGGATTTATTGCATATTCTCCCACCGGAACCGATAGTCCCGGTTTAGTTACAACACCTATACCTATGCCTCCCGTTATATTTATTTTCCCCTCGGAGTTCTTAGCAATTCGGGCATATATTTTCAATCCGTTGGTGATATCCGGATCGTCTCCCCCATCCTTTACTATACAACAAACTGCCTTATCAGAATCAAAGGACGGTTCTTCCACTTTCAGATTAAGTTTCCATCCTTTCGGAGTATCTATCTCTATATTATCTACCGTTCTTTGAAAAAAGAGCATTTTAGCGGCAGCTTTAGCAGCTCCGGCAGCACAGGAGCCTGTAGTATAACCATATCGTAATTTTTTGCCGTCTTTTATTATATACTTTTCTAACATAATATCTCCTATATCATATATAAAAAGGCATTAATTATAGCTGCAGCAACTGTACTTCCGCCCTTTCTGCCTCTCGATATTATATATGGTATACCCGTATCCCTTATAGATTCTTTAGATTGTGCCGCACTGACAAATCCCACAGGCACTCCGATTATTAAATCCGGTTTTACCTTTTTTTCTTCGATGAGCCTCTCTAAAGTAAGTAAGGCTGTAGGTGCATTTCCTATTGCGTATACCCTTATGTCTTTATCCAAAGCTGCTTTTTCCAAAGCTATTATAGATCTTGTAACACCAGTTTCTAAAGCCTTTTTTACCACATCTTCGTCATGAACAAAATTTACAATGCTTATTCCAAACTGAGAAAGTTTATTCTTATTTACTCCTCCTATGATCATTTGAGTGTCCGCATATATTTTACATCCTTCTTTTAATACTTTCTTCCCTGTCTCAATAGCTTTCGGATGAAATTCAAGCAAATCGGCATATTCAAAATCAGCCGTCGTATGAATTACCCTTTTGACTATTTTCCCCATGCTTTCTTCAAATGTTTTATCTCCCAACTCTTTTGTTATTATTTCAAAGCTTTTGCGCTCTATTTCTTTGGGATCTTTTATATATTCTTTCAACATATCTTTTCCCTCCAACTAAATCAATTTTCTATTCCCTTTCTGGCAGGTACTCCTTTTTTGTAATAATGCTTTATCTCTTTCATCTCCGTAACCAAATCCGCAAACTCTATAAGCTTTTCATCTGCATACCTGCCGGTTACTATAACCTCAACGTGAGGCGCTTTGTCTTTGATAACTTCAATTGCTTCGTCAATTGTAAACAGATTATAATATACAGCTATATTGAGTTCATCCAATACAACTATATCATATAAACCTCCGGATAAAATTTTTCTGCAGGTTTCCAATCCTTCTTTAGCCAATCTTATATCCTCTTCCGTAGGTTTATTAAATATAAAACAATTTCGCCCGAACTGATGTATTTCAAAATTGGGAAGGAATTTTTGACTTTCAAGCTCGCTGTATTTCATTCCCTTTATAAACTGCCCGAAATATACCTTCTTCCCGGCACATACAGCCCTAAGGGACAGGCCTAAAGCCGCAGTGGTTTTTCCCTTACCGTTACCGGTATATACATGAACATAACCTTTTTCCATTTATCTCCCTCCGCCTAAATTATTTTTCAACTTCAAACATCTGTTTAAAAACTCCTTGAGGAAATCCAAGTTACTATAAAAATGAATGTGAGGATACCCTGCTATTACGTTATTTTTCATTAACCCGCCTTTCCAACAGTCTGTAAAATCTTCTCTATGTTTAGTTATATTATAGTAATAATCCAATTTCTCACTTTCTTTTACATATGATCTGTGGAATTCATGGCCTCTTATTTTGATCCCACTTTTAGTTTCAATATCAACATATCCGAAATGATTCAATTTATCAGTCATTACAGATTCGGCGTTAAAAAATCCGACCATATCATGATATTTGCCTTGTAAATCCACTATTCCTTTAGTAAGGTACATCAACCCTCCGCATTCTGCATAGGCAGGAAGCCCCTTATCAAGAAACGATTTTATATTTTCT
The DNA here is from genome assembly GCF_900095615.1 of Sporanaerobacter sp. PP17-6a. Taxonomy (NCBI): domain Bacteria; kingdom Bacillati; phylum Bacillota; class Tissierellia; order Tissierellales; family Sporanaerobacteraceae; genus Sporanaerobacter; species Sporanaerobacter sp. PP17-6a. The sequence continues at coordinate 109,174 of NZ_FMIF01000015.1, forward strand.
CTCATAGAAACATTTTCCTCCAGTTCCTTTCCGAATACCTCAGGAAAACCGCCTCCTATATAAAGTCCGTCTATCTTATCCGGTACTTTGGAATCTGATATAGGACTAAAAGGTAAGAGTTTAACTCCCGTCTCTTCCATCAACTGTAAGTTGTGACGGTAATAAAAACTAAAGGCTTTATCCATAGCAACTCCTATTTTAAGGCCTTTATATTCAGACATCACACTTTCGGCAGGATTATTTACGGGTTTAAGGTCCTCTGCATTTGCTATATCTTCTAAGGCATCTAAATCAACATAATTCCCTGTAAATTCTGCCAGTCTATCTACTTTTTTGTTTAATTCTTCTGCTTCCTGAGCAGGGATTAGGCCTAAATACCTGCTTTTCAAGGATATGTCTTCCTTCTTCGGAAGATATCCCAAGCATTTTATTTTCAGCTCTCTTTCAACAATTGACTTCAACATGTCATAATGCTTTTGACCTGAAACCTGATTAAAAATCACTCCCTTAATCTCTACATCTCTATCATACATCATATAACCCATTATAAGGGCTGCTACACTTGAAGACATTGCCTTAGCTTCAACTACCAGCACTACCGGCGCCTTAATAATTTTAGCCACATGGGCAGTACTCCCATTATCCTTTTCCGTTCCAAACCCGTCGTACATTCCCATTACGCCTTCAATAATACTTATATCAGTTCCGCATGTACTTTTGTTGAACAGATACCTTATAGTGTCACTGTCTAAAAGATAACTATCTAAATTATACGAAAAATTTCCCGTAACAAATTGATGAAAGCCGGGATCTATATAATCAGGTCCCACCTTAAAAGGCGAAACTTTTTTCCCTCTTTTCGTAAAAGCTGCCATTATTCCCAAGCTTACCGTGGTCTTCCCGCAACCGCTGTGAGTACCGGCTATAACTACTCTTCTCATCTAATTATCCACCTCATTATATATGTGGACAAAATGCCTATACCCTTGTCCACAGTAAATTAACTTTAATCTCATGTTTATATTTAATCCCAGATTAATTTAAATGTACAGGTCCATTAATATTTCATCATAGAAAACTCCATTTATATTAAAGTAATCTTTATGTAAACCTACTTGCTGAAATCCAAATTTTTCATATAACTTTATGGCATTTTTGTTGTCCGCCCTGACTCCGAGACTTATATTTCTCATTCCCTTTTCCTTTGCAAATTTTATTAATTCCTCCATCATTATACTTCCTATACCGTTTTTCCAATAATCCTTCCTTACTGAAATGCCTATTTCACTGTTATGAACAAACCTTTTCTTCTTTAAGCCAACAATATTGGCCATGCTCACAATGGTATTATCTACAATCCCCAATATCGTAAAGGAATTTTGATTGTTCTTTAAATTTCTTATATACTCTTCTTCCTGTTCAACGTTAAGATGAAATTCATTCTTGCCAAAGGTTAAATTGTCGCTTTCTCCTCCTACCGTGTTACAGTATTCCACCATTTTCTCTGCATCTTCAACTTTAGGTATTCTTACTGTTAACTTTTTTCCGTCCTTTAATTTTTCTCCTTTTAAAATACAATTGGATAAATCAATATTCATAAATAATCCTCCTTTGATATGCAAGGAAAGGAAATGGAATTGGTATAAAAATATATGGAAGTTTATTAGGAATTAAGAATATTATAACTCGAAAAGCAGAAAAAATAAATATCACTCTTACCCGAAGAAAAATAATTAATAAAAGTTTACACTTCCAATATGTCTAAAGCTTTAGACACAATATTTTTCTCTGTTAACCCGTGTTTTTCTATAATTCATCAGGATTTCCGGATTCTCCGAATGCATCTCTTGGTGCTTTTAAATTAGTCATTATTAGATGAAGAACAATTATGATGAACTTTTTCTCAATTCTCTCTACAACTTTCCTGGATATTTTATATTCCTCTGTATTCTGAATATATTCATAATTTATATTGAAAATGTATATTTCCCCCTTTAACTGCATTCTTTTTATCATTATTGAGATATGTATCATTAAACCGGTATATGCCTTGCCACTAACTTTTCTGTTTAAATTATTTTCTGTATAATTTTTTAGTCTGATTTTTATGATAATAAGCATTACCTGTACAAACTAATGTACATATACCAGTACCAATTAAAACGATTAAATAGTTAATTGATAAAAAAATAAATAGAGAGCACTGAAAAAATATTTTTTCAGTGCTCTCTATTTATCCCTTACATATAAAGTTTTGATTCCAGTTCTGCATTTTTATGTATTCATCATAATTATGCAGCAGCTTGACTTTTAATCTTTTTCACAAAATGTCTGTAATAAAATATAAATAAAACAGATGTCACAACCCAACTAAGAGGATAACTAAAAACAACGGTCTTAATATCCGGCTTGATCGGAACTGCACAAAATATCCAAACAATCCTCAGCCCACAAACTCCAAGACAAGTAATGAGCATCGGAACTAATGAATTCCCCATTCCACGCAAGGCACCGGACAATATTTCTATAAATACAAATGTAAAATAAGTCGGCACCAAAAATCTTAAAATTTCCATCCCCTTTTCAATGACTGCCGTATCTGCCGTAAACATCAAATATATATATTGCCCGGCAAAATACAGCACCATACTTAAAATAACGGCTGAAAGCATACACATACTCAAACATTGGCGGACTCCTTTTTTAACACGGTCCATCTTTTCAGCCCCGTAGTTCTGTCCCACAAAGGTTGTTATTGATACTCCAAATGCACCCATCATCATCCAAAATAATCCGTCAATTTTACTGAATGCCGTCCATGCAGCCACAGTATCAGTACCAAATGAATTTATGCATACTTGAATAGCCATATTTGCTATACTGTACATAACTGACTGCAATCCTGCCGGTAAACCTATTTTAAAAATTTGATCAAGTTTATCTCCATGTATCTTTATATTGTTAAATTGAATCTGATAGGATTCATCTGTTTTTGACAAGGCCAAAAGTATCAGCACAGCACTTACGCACTGTGACAAAACAGTAGCTATTGCAACACCATGAACTCCCCATCCAAATACTATAACAAACAATAAATCCAGTACTATATTTACAAAGCAGCTTACGATCAAAAAATATAAAGGACGCTTAGAATCTCCCACTGCACGGAGAATTCCGGAACCCATATTATATATCAAGTTTGCTATCATACTCGTAAAATATATTCGTATATAAATTATTGAATATTCAATGACATCGGACGGTGTATTCATAGCCCTTAATGCAATTGGGGATGCTAAAAACCCCACTACCATGATAAAAGCTCCTCCTATTACTGCCATGCCTATAGCGGTATGAACGGCAGTGTTTAAATCTTCATGTTTTTTGGCACCGTAATACTGTGAGATAATGACTGTCGCTCCGGAAGATATCCCAACAAAAAAATTAACCAATAAATTTATAAGTGTGCCGGTTGTTCCCCCAACTGCCGATAATGCTTCTTTACCGACAAATCTTCCCACAACTATAGCATCGACTGTATTATACAGTTGCTGAAAGAAAGTCCCGAATAAAATCGGAAAAAAGAAAATCAGTATTTGTTGCCAAATTACACCTTCCGCAAGATTATATTTATTTACTGTGTCATGCTTCATCTTATCTGCTCCAAATTTAAATTTCTCACTATTTTCTGATAGTATATCAATTATCCGTTTTTGTCAATATCATTGATATCTCGGCATAAAATCAGTCTTCTTTATATACTCATTGAATTTTGCAATACTTTAAACTCTTCTTTATCTTTTATTTCTTCATAAGGTAAATTATAAATTAACTTTCCGCTTTTCATAAATAAAATCCTGTCAAATTTATTTAAATTTTCACCTATGTCATGGGTTATCATTACAACGGTTTTGTGTAAAGATAAAATTTTATCAAGCAAAGCCTCTTTTTTACTTTCATCAATTGCCGATAAGGGCTCATCTAATAAGATAATCGGGGTGTTTGTATTAATTAATCTGCATAATCCCATTATCTTCTTTTCTCCCCCGCTTAAAACTTTACAATTATTACTTTCCTTTAATTTTTCTGCATCTTCAATAAATATGTTATCATCTTTATTTTCATAGCTGTCAAAAACAGTAATATTATCATTAAAACTTTGTGAAAATATATATTCGTCTTGATTCATAATTCCGATTAAATAGCTTGTCTCAATTTTGTTTATATCTTTACCATCAACTTTAATTTGCCCCGAATATTCTTTAATATATGAAGATAAGATATTAAACAATGTACTTTTCCCTGAACCGTTTAAACCGATTAGTGCATATTTTTTATTTTTTTCTAAATCTAAATTTATATTTTGTAAGCTAAACTTTTCATAGTTTTTATTTAGATTATTAATACTAATTTCTTTAAAAGAATCTATGGCAACTTTTTCATCTTTTTCATTATCAGCTTTAACAAAATTCAAAAATGAATTAAGCAACCCTTTTGAAGAATTAACCATGTTTATATAATAAAGTATTTCATGTACCGGTTCCATCAAACTTTGAGAGTATTGAAAAGTGGCTATCGCAAAATCTACCTCAATATTGCCTTTATATGTTAAATAAGCTAAATATAAAAATATAATATAATTTAAACTTTCTGACCCTAAGCCGTTTAAAGCCCACATTAAACCATTAGCTTTTCCGTACTTATACCTTTCGTCCAAAACTCTTTTCAAGTTTTCATCGTGATTCTCTTTAATCCTATTTATAGTTCTAAAGTTAATAACCTTAAATCCATTAAATAATTCTTCAATCCTGGAATAATAGTGATTTTGACAGTCCAAATAATTTTCCCGTCTTTTAGCCGTTTCAGCTCCTAAAGATTTTGGAAACATTACGCCGAGAAACGATGCAACGATTAAAATTAAGCTTACTTTAATATCCAATAATATAGTTATAACTATAAAATATGTAATTATCCTGATTGTTTGAGTAATAATTCCCATTAACGGCGCTAAATAATCGTTTCCTATTTTTGTAATATCATTAGCTTGAAAAGATATATATTCTCCGACCTTTTTCTTTGAAAAATCTTCATAATTTAAACTAATAACTTTATTGAAATAATCCTCTTTTAAAACCTTGTCAAACTCTACTTTATATCTGGTTTGAGTTATATTACAAAAATAAGCTGCAATAACATACGCACTAAGATATACGGTATACCCAATTATTGATTTTTGGTATTCACCTTCAAAAAGAATTTTTGTATAATATGGAATTAACGAATAAAAGAAATATGATAAAAATGTTAAAATTGTAAATATTGCTAATTCCTTTCGTATTTTTTTCAAATAATTTTTCATATTACCTCCTATAATCTGCTGCTCTTAAACAACCTTTGGCACAATTTAAAACATTCCCGGATTCCATATGGGAAACCCCTTGAACAAAGATGGGATATTATATGGTATGTCAATATTATTGACATACCATATAATATCTATTAACAAGGGGCAGGTGGAACCACTAAAAATTAGCCTTTTTCAATGGTTTCACCTGCCCCTTTATCAAAACATTCATATCATGTAGCTCTTATTTTGTATAATAATACATAAATAAGAGCTATATTATATTTATGAGGGTATGCTATTAATAATAGAGTACGAAGTTTTATACTAAATAGCACGCAACATAGTGATCTCTTCCTACCTCTTTTAATTCAGGCGCCTTTTCTCTACAAATATCTTTTACATACCTGCATCTGCTTGCAAATTTGCAACCCGGCTTAGTATTTATCGGACTTGGAACTTCTCCTTCCAATTTAATTCTCTTCCTCTTTTCTTCAATGCCCGGATCCGGTATGTTTATGGCTGATATTAAAGCCTGAGTATAGGGATGTAAAGGTTTCTTGTATAAATTTGTATTTTCCGATATTTCAACTATAGACCCTAAGTACATAACGCCTACTCTATCCGAAATATGTTTTACCATGGCTAAATCATGTGATATAAACAAGTATGTTAATCCTAAATTCTCCTGTAAGTGTATAAGCAAGTTTACTATTTGAGCTTGAATGGAAACATCCAACGCCGAAATAGGCTCATCACATACAATAAATTCCGGTTCTACCGCAAGAGCACGGGCTATCCCTATTCTTTGTTTTTGTCCCCCCGAAAGTTCGTGGGGATACCTCAAGGCATGCTCGTTGTTTAATCCTACTAATCCCAATAGTTCATGTATTTTTTCGGTACGCTCTTTTTCACTATAGGATTGATGGACATCCATTCCTTCCCCTATAATATCTCCTATTGTCATTCTTGGATCCAATGAAGCATAGGGGTCCTGAAATATAATTTGCGCCCTTTTCTTAAATTTTAATTTTTCATCCTTCTTTAGTTGGTGGACATTTTCACCATCGTATATTACGGAACCTGCGGTAATATTATACAATCCTATAATGCTTCTGCCGCAGGTGGTCTTCCCGCATCCCGATTCCCCTACTAAACCTAAGGTTTCTCCCCTCTTTATGGAAAAGCTGACATCATCAACCGCTTTTAATACCGATTTCTTGCCAACATTAAAATATTTTTTTAAATTGCTGACTTGGATTAATTCTTCATGCATATTAACCATTATTGAGCCCTCCTTAAAAGATCCGGTTTCTCAATCCTTGGCGCGGAAGGATGCTTCAACCAGCATGTTACACTGTGGTTTTCACTTATCTCGGTTTTCGGAGGCATTTTCTCTCTGCATATCCCCATGCAATATCTGCATCGGGAAGCAAAAGGACAGCCTTCCAACGGTAACAATAAATCAGGCGGAGTCCCTCCCAGTGAATACAACTCCTTTTTACTCTCTATATCCAATCTCGGAACCGAACTCAAAAGAGCCCATGTATAAGGGTGTTCTCCTTCATAAAAAATTTCCTCCGTCGTACCTTCCTCAATTATTTGTCCCGCATAGATAACATTTATTCTGTCGGCAAAGTTTGCTACAACACCTAAATCGTGAGTTACCAAGATTATGGCTGTATTCATGGTACTCTGAAGATTTTTTAATAATTCCAAAATCTGAGCCTGTATCGTTACATCAAGGGCAGTGGTAGGCTCGTCTGCTATAAGTATCTTCGGATTGCATGCAAGGGCCATGGCTATCATTACCCTCTGCCTCATTCCTCCCGAAAATTCATGAGGGTAATTATTGATTCTTTCCTTAGGCTCAGGTATATTAACCGTCGCCAACATTTTAGCGGCTCTATCCAAAGATTCCTTTTTATTAAGTTTGTTATGAATTTTTAAACTTTCCGCTATCTGATCCCCGATTTTCATAGTAGGATTCAAGGATGTCATGGGATCCTGAAATATCATACTAATCTCTGCCCCTCTCAGCTTTTTCAATCTTTCTTTAGACATATTCAGTACTTCTTCTCCGTCATATTTAACGGACGACCCCTTCTTTATCTCTCCCGGAGGTTCCGGATTCAATCTCATCAATGCCTTTGCAGTTACGGTTTTTCCGCATCCCGATTCCCCGACGAGAGCTAAGGTTTCTCCTTTATCCAAGGAAAAATTTATCCCTCGAACAGCTTTTACTTCCCCCGCATAAGTATGAAACGAAACGCTTAAATTATTTACTTCCAATATTCTTTCCATCTTCTCATTCTCCTTACTGTCTTAATCTCGGATCCAGAGCATCTCTCAATCCGTCACCTAACAAAGTAAACGACAACATCGTTAAAGCTATCATTACTGCGGGGAAAAACAATTGATATGGATAAAACATTAAATTTTGTTGTGCTGCGGAGGCCATAGCACCCCAACTTGTATTCGGAGATTGGACCCCTAATCCTATATAACTTAAAAATGATTCCGCAAATATAAATCCCGGAATATCAAAAGTAATAGATACGATAATTGTACCTATTGTATTGGGAATTAAATGCTTTATAATTATTTTCCAAGAACTTACTCCGAGAGCACGGGCTGCCATTATAAATTCCTGCTGTTTTATCTGAAGTATTTGACCTCTTACAAGTCTTGCCGTTCCACACCATCCGGTGATAGTAAGAGCAATAAGTATTGAACCCACACCTTTGCTTTCCGTTATCAATGAAATCAAAATAACTACTATCAAATACGGCACGCTTACCAATATTTCCACTATTCTCATCATTATATTGTCTACATTGCCTCCAAGGTAAGCACAAATCCCGCCATAAATACAACCTATAACCGATACGACCAAAGCTCCCAACACACCGATAAGCATTGAAACTCTTCCGCCTTTCCACACTCTGGTGAATATATCCCTTCCAAGTTCATCGGTTCCAAACCAATGTTCAGCACTGGGCGTTTCATTCCTGTCCTCAACAATTATCTGATCACTGGAATATGGGGTCAAGGTTGGACCTATTACTGTCATCATAATCAAAACTATAAGTACTATCATTGCCACCATTGCCGTCTTATTTGTTTTCAGCCTTCTCCAAGCATCCTGCCAATAAGTTATAGTAGGCCTTGCTATCTTCTCACTATTAGCATCTTCGCAGCCAATGATTTTGAACTTTTCATCTATCATTTCTGTCATTGAGTTTCCCTCCAATCATTTATATGGTATATAATTAACCCCACATTTACTTATTATCAGCATCAGCAGAGACCCTCATTCTCGGATCGGCAACACCATATAAGATATCTACTACCAGCAAGGATACTATATACAGCGCACAATAAAAAATGGTTAAACCCATTATCATACTAAAATCCCTGTTATTGATTGAACCTACCAACTCCGAACCTATACCCGGAATAGCAAAGATACTTTCTATAACAAAAGAACCACTAAATACCCCTGCTATCTGAGGTGCTAAAATAGTTATAGCCGGAATAATTGCATTTCTTATAATATGTTTCCATACCAAGCTTCCGGTGGAAACCCCTTTTGCCTGAGCTGTCAAAATATAATCCTGACCTATTACATCAAGAACACTTGACCTCATATACCTGGCATAAGTTGCTATTGAACCAAAGCATAACGCAATGGTAGGAAGTACCGTAAACTTTGTACCTCCCCATCCGGCAGTAGGCAGCAATTCAAATCTGACGGTAAACACATATTGCAATAAAGCTGCCAAAACAAAGCTCGGAAGACAGACTCCCAATATTGCTATAAACATAACCAGATGGTCAGGCCATTTATTTCTTTTAAACGCGGCAACGATTCCAAGTATTATACCTACGGTAACTCCGATAATCAAAGCCTGAATTCCCAACCTGCCGGATATGGGAGCATGTTTTATTATAGTGCCGGTAACACTTCGTCCGGGATATGTCAGAGATTCTCCGAAATCCCCATGGAATACGTTCTTCAAAAACCTCACATATTGCTGGGGAACACTTTTATCCAATCCGTATTTGGCATAATAGTTAATCCTTATTTGTTCCGGTAATTTTCGAGCCAATGAAGCCAGAGGATCTCCCGGCATTGCATGCATTAAAAAAAACGTGATGGTAATTACAACCCACAATGTAAATATCATGTATAAAACTCTCTTTAAAATATATCTGAGCATATTATTTCCTCCATTTATACATCAAAATACAATTCAAGTAGTTTATGCGGCTAAATAGCCGCATAAACTACCGAAAAGTTATTTCCCTCTGCCTTCAGTATATGCATATTTAAATTCCATTCCAGATGCAAACAACGGACTCATAGTACCTTTTACGTAATTATACTTAAATGTACTATTTTTCATATACACATATGGTGAAATAACCGCATCATCACATAACAGGATTTCTTCGGCACGTTTGAAACATTCGAGCCTTTCTTCATCGTCCAGACTCTTCTGTGCTTTCTTAATCAAATCATCATATTCCTTATTTGACCATGATACCTGTGACATGCCACTGCCTGTCACCCACATATCCAAAAATGTCATAGGATCATTATAATCACCTGTCCATGCCATACTTGCAACCTGATAGTCTTTTTTGTTTGTTCTGTCCAAGAATACAGGCCAATCTACATACTCCGCTTCAACGTTTATCCCAAGTGTCGTTTCATATTTTTGCTGGAAATATTCCGCAAATCTTCTGTTCTCAGCACTCGTCCCTGACTCTAACATAGTAACGGTTACTTTACCCGGGTCCGGGTCCATCCCAAGTTCTTTTAACCCTTTTATCAATAATTCCTTTGGATCCGGGTTTTCTTCCGCCAATTTTTTCAGAGGTTCTTCGACTACTTCTCTGTATTGTTTGTCTCCTATGGTCATATCAGGCGGTACAAATCCGTAAGCAGGTCCCGCTATCCCGTAGTACAAAACATCAACTATTTCCTCTCTGTCCATGGCTAAAGAGAATGCTTTTCTTACATTGGCATTCTTGAAAAGCTTATCCTCCTGATTATAAAACTCATATGCAGTTGTCGCACGGAACCGACTTGTATAATTCAAGTTCTCATCTTTTTTAAATTTTTCAACCCATTCCGACTGTGTTATTCCAGCCATATCCAACTGGCCACTGGAAAGCATATTGGCTCTTGTATTTGGATCAGCTACGACTTTGTACGTTAATTTATCTAATTTAACATTATCTTTATCCCAATAATTTTCGTTTTTTTCCAGAACAAGTTGATTTTTATGAGTCCATTCGGTTAGTTTGAAAGGCCCGCAGGATATTGTATACTCAGCTTCGGTTCCGCTTTTGTCTCCCCATTTCTCCACAAGATCCTGTCTCTGGGGATACATGGTTTTAAACGCAAGCAATTTTTCAAAATATGCGCATGGTCCTTCCAAAGTTATTTCCAAGGTCTTATCGTCTACCGTTTTAACTCCCAATTCATCCAAAGGCTTCTCTCCGGTATTACATACTTGGGCGTTTTTTATAGGATATAATAAAAATGCATAGGTAGAAGCTACCTTCGGGTCAACAGTTCTTTTAATCCCATATTCGAAATCCTTTGCCGTAATCGTTTTCCCGTCAGACCATTTATAATCTCTCAGATGAAATGTCCATACAAGCCCGTCATCGCTTACATCCCACTTTTCGGCACCTGCCGGCTTATAAACATCTGTTCCGTTTTCATCCACTTCTACCCTTGCTAATCCTTCCGTTATCTCATTTAAAATCTGTGATGAATATACATCACTGCTCTTTGACGGATCAATCGCCTGAGGTTCGTCTGTAGTCGTTGTTATGTATTGTTCGTCGTCTATTTTGTTTTCCGTTTCAGTTTTTTCGCCTTCAGGGTTATTTGCTTTTTTTGTTTCTTCTCCGCAACCCGTCAAGGTCACAGCCAATAAGGCAACCACCATTACTACTGCCCATATTCTCTTGCTTTTCAATTCAACTCCCCCTTTAATAATTTTTCTGATATTTCGTAAATTCTGAATTTATATACAAAATTATTCGTTTCAGAATAATTTTCGTATCGGTTTTAAAACAAAGTCTGCATATTATTCATTCATAATTACAAAGATTCTTTCTAATTAAAATTATATATACATATTTTTATTAATTCTATACCATATACCTTCCTTAACGATAAGTAACTTATGTTCAGTAAAGCGAGGAAATGTGTAATATTACAGGGACCTATTTAGTCCAGAATTACTATATGATAAATATTTTCTGCTCATTTCAGAATAATTTTTGTATCAGTTTTAAAGCTTTAATCTGATTTCTGCAGGTATTTTTGAATTCTTTAATTTTCCGTTTAATTAATATGATAATAATCAAGTGCAAAAAATACAACCCACTTCAAAGTGGTATTCCCATAGTTTGGTAACCACGGTTTTACAATTAATATGCATTTAAATTAACTATTCCTTTTAATATTAAAAATATCTTCTATCGGTATTTCCAAAACCCGAACTAATTTGACTAAATTTTCATAGGAAGGTCTGCTTCTGTTAGTTTCTATATCGCCAATAAATCCAACAGATATATTGGTTGCTTTTGATAATTCTCTAATAGTAAGCCCCTTTTTAAGCCTATGTTCTTTTATAATATATCCAAGTTGTATTTTATTCACCGGACATCCCCCTTACTTAAATGTATGTTATATATTTACATATTGCAATAATGTTGTAAGTTAATATAGTCCGTTTTTTTACCTTTATCAACATATTTCTTTTATTTACTCACTGTTACATAAATTTCCGTAATATATAAACGTACATACATAATGTATGATGATATTTTTTTTATGATATTATTATAGATGTACGTTATTAACGAAAATAGAAGGGTGAGCCTGATGATAGATAATTTAGGTATAAAAGTTAAATATTTAAGGAAGGAAAGCGGATACAGCTTAAGAAAATTTGGCAAAATATGTAATTTATCTCATTCTTATATCAACGATATAGAAAGAGGAAGAACCAATCCGTCTATCCAAACTTTGAAAATCATTGCTGATAAGTTGAACACAAATATGTCATATCTATTAGGAGAATCTAACAATCAATGTCAGCTTATAAAGGAAAGCAGCGATAAAAAAGAATATTGTTATAATACAGAAGATTATGAAATAATAAAAATTCTAAACAATAATCCTAAAATTAAACACATTATTTATGAACTTAAAAATAGTTCTGCTAAAAGGATCGATATTTTTTTAAAAACCTGGGATTTCGTTAAATCCATATCTAAAAACATTGATAAGTAGGAGCAGGAAAAAAAGAGAAGCCGCTAAAAGAATACTTTTTTAGTGGCCTCTCCTATTTTCTTGTCCATGCTGAACAAATCCCTGTATTTGTATACATATTTTGGGATATCGAACTATCTTATAAATTTTAAATTCTATTTATCAAAAGCTTGGCTTAAAAGTAAAGTTACTTTACTGTCCCTAAACCCTTTTAATACTATCTAAATCAAAATAAACATTTCTTGCTTTAAACGGTGAAGGATTGGTATATTGTAACTTAAATTTTTCAAAGTCACTTATTCTTTTGGTGTGATAATAGGGCCTGTCAAATCTTAGTTTTTCATTTCTAATCCAATCCGGAACCTCTATATTATTTGTTTGTAAATAATAATCTATTAACGCCGATGCTTTAGTTAAATACTTTATTTCTTTATCGTTGCATAAATCTATATTTACCGGTTTCTTCAGACTATTTATAAATTTTATATCTTTGTATTTTAATATCTCAATCAGTTGATTAAAACTCGTATCTTCATCAGGATAATCAAATAATGCTTGTAAATATTTATTCCCAATCATATCCTAAATCCTCTCCCAAATATTTAATAAAATTCGTTTGCCTTTCTCATAACGGTCAACACTCCGGCACAGTAAGATAATTTTGTATACTTGCATAAGTATTGATTTTGCAAAACTCTTAATATTTCTTCCGCAATAAAATAAAATTCTTCATCATCCCAATATTTATTATATATCCTTTTACACTTTTCCAATTCACTTTTATTTTCAAAAGAAACGTCCCCCAAGATTATCTTTCCTGTTTCAGTTAACATGGGAGAAAGTAAATTTATAAAATTTATTTTCTCTTTATCTGTTATATGATGAATTGCATAAGTACTAATAATATAATCAAATTGGCGGTTTTTAATCTCATCGGGTATTCCCTCTTTAAAATCCCAATTTATTAATATTGCCCGGGGCATTTTCTGTTTTGCGATATCTATCATATTACTTGAAAAATCAATTCCAGTAATATTATATCCTTCATTATAAAGCTTGGAAGTTAATATCCCCGTTCCGAAACCTATGTCTAAAATATCCGCGCTATTTTTTCCTTTGACTTGTTTGTATATATAGTTGAGTACATCTTTATATCCCGCAAAGGGATATTCGTTGCTTTCTTCACTCATATTTACGCTTTTGTCATAACCATCGGCCCATAAATCAAAGCCCTTACTGTCCAGCATTTTAATTTCTCCCCCTCATGCAATCAATAATTATATTCATATTTTCCGATACTTATTTTTTGAGTTGGTATCTCATTCTCCCATGGTTTCCTTATTTCTATAAGATTTAAAACGTTATAACCTCTTTTTAATAAAAATGGTATGATCTTATCATTATTTGGATGAATCCAATTATAAACCGTATTTTCCCCTAATTTCTTTGCTATTTCCTCTGCTTTTGCATATAATTTTGAACCTATTCCTTTCCTTCTTGAAGTATCAGAAACAAACAGGGATTCTGCCCATACCACATCACCGTCAATTCTGCAAACCAAATAGCCTAACAATTCATTATTACTACCTTCGGCAACAAATATAGGAAATTTGGCTTCTATGTATTCTCTAAATTCTTCTTTTGCCTGCTCTATGTTAGCAGATGATTTAATGCCTTTAAGTTCTTTTAATTCTACTCTAAACTGTGCTATTAATCCCGATATCCTTTCTTCATCTTCAAATTCTGCTGCTCTTATAATCATACGCTCACCTTCTCCCAGCCTAATTACCCTTTTTATCATAAAGTTTAACTTAAAACATTAAAAAATTATTTTTCAAATAGTTAATATCTTCTCTCTTCATTACGTTAAACAACTCAATTGTAAAAATAAATTAGACCTTTTTAAATTGATTCTTATAATACCAATATACTACTTCTTTTTTAAAAAACGTTTCTTCTTTACGTTGTCAATAACTTTATGACAGCTTTCCCAATCTATGTGTTTTACCTTCTTAAATATCATATACATTATAATAATATTAGAAAATAATTTTTATGTCATTATCATAAGGTGCTGTCCCGTCAAAAATATTTTTATATGAGCACATCCACGTTGGAGTAAATCCACTTCTATATGCAACAGATTGTGATGCTATATTGGATGAAGCAGTTCCATAATCATTATTGCAAGATTACTTACTAAACTTGTAACAAGCTCTTTATTCCTGAATTGTGGTAATACATCAATACCTATTTGCCACATCAAATTACTATCGGCTGATGCTCCTGCTATTGCCACAATTTTATTATTATACATTGCATATATTACAATTACATCTGGTCGCGGATGATTTACATCGTATTGAATTGCATTTTCAAAACCTGAAATTTTATATAAATCATGTATTTCTTTTCCCTCTTTTATGTAAAAATTAAAATCATCAGGCATAGGCAATTTTTTCAGCCTATTACAATCAGGTATATAATAAAGAGAATGTCCAAATACAAATGGGGCTACGAATATATCTTCTCTTGTTTTATTTTCTAATAATGGTTTTACCTTTGTTAAAATATTACTATCTGCTGAAACAACTATACCTTTACCCATAGTTACAATTTCAAGAAAAGGAGATTGTCTATCAAACATTCTTCTTCCTCTATTTAATTTTGCTTCAAAAAATACTATACGTCTTTAACAAAATCCTCTGTATTGCAATTCATATCTATTGCCAATTGTTTTCTTACAATTTCTAATATTTTAGATTTATTAAATTTCATAATTCCCACCCCTATAATTAACTTTTTGTAAGCCTGCTTGTTGTAAACTTTGTTTCGTTTAATAATATTACTTATTATATTTTGCTTTTATGGTTTTTAATCATAACTTTTTTAATTAACGATTCCAGAATCTCATTAGATATAACTTCCATTAGCTTTCTACTTTTAATATTATTAGTCAACAAGAACTATCTGCTATATGCCTAAATATCTTTTCCAACCATTTCTCTCAAATCTTATTAAAGCCTTGTTATATTGGTCTTCAAAGGTGTCTTCGGTTGGATGATCTAATTTATCATTAATTTTATTAAAAATATCTTCTGCTTCACTTTTTGTAATCTCCCTAAAATATACGCATAAAGCCAAAATATTATTGTGTGTTAGAGTGATAAATTCGTTTAACCATTTAAATTCAGTATAATTATCTGATATTATTATTGGAATTCTCAATGCCTGGGCATATCCTGAACATTCACTTTCTCCCGGCCCGATTACCTTTTTCTTATCTTCAATAATGTCTCTTGCAAGTATATTTACAGATATATCTTTCTTCCTATCCACTATCTTAAATATGCTTCCGTCTTTATAAACGGCTTGGTTAATTGTACTATAGTATATTCTTGCATTTTTCTTTATTTCGATCTCATATACAAATTGCGGAATAATAATTTTTTTAAATAAAAGTTCTAAAATATCCAACCTGTTAGCCTCAGCTAAATTAATTAAGATATCCGCATCAGAAACTGCACCCACATACCTCATTTTAATAGTCCTCTTCCAAGGGATACTCATACCCAAATTGTTTTGGTGTCAGCCCAATAAATTCAAGGCTGTTTTTCATATTCTTATATGAAATATTCCCTCTTTCGTAATTACTTTTTACAAATTCTATATATTCTTTGGGTACATACATTTCTTTTGATGGAATTATCAAGTCAATATCATAACCTTCCCGTACGGTTAAAAGTTGAAGTTGTTTTGTATTTTTTAGTGAACAGATATCTGCGAGTTCTTCATATTTATCGATAGAACATAAATCAATCTGAACAAGCCTTTTTAACATTGCCTTATAACTTACTTTAAAATAATTGTGAATTCTAACAATATGCCTTGGTAAAATGCTGTCTTTATCTACATTAACAATTTTATAAAATATTTCTTTTACATAATCTTCGGGCATTAAAAATTCGGAAGCAAATACATCCGCTTTAGTATCTTCCTCTTTATGCTTTTCATCATCTAAAAAAATTTTTTCTCTTTTCAAAGTATCAGCATTATAAATAAGGTGGTATAATTCGTGAGCACCGGTATAGCGTTCATGCCCCAGAGTAAAATTACTGTTTAAATAGACAATAAACTGTCTCTCAAAATAGGTGCTAAATCCTGATAATTCGTCTGTATCCAATGGCTTTCTTATTAAAAATGCAGCCTCCGATAAAATATCAAATATATCAGAAAGCCCTTTTCTGGCAAATTTTATTCTCACATCTTCTGCCAAATCTTTGATTTGCAGTCTGAAGGATGCTTCCGGGAGATTCAAATTAATCTTTGACATTTTAACACTCCTTCCATAGCGGCTTTCTCTCTTGTGGTTTAAACTCTCCATTATATATTTTCTTTTGATAAATAAACATCTTTATCATATCCTGAAGTTTTTCCACTTCTTCAATTGTTTTCTCTGAGAAATGTTTCTTTCTGAATAGTGTAACTAAATCATCGTCTTTATCTTCTTCAAAAAGATCGTTTAGATCTATATTCAGAATTTTGCATATAGCATTTAATTCCACAGCAGATATAGTCCTGTTGCCGTTTTCTATTTTGCTTAATGTTTCCCTGCTCATGTCAATATCTTTTTCGGCAAGTTTTTCTACTACTTCTATTTGGCTTAATTCTTTTGCCTCTCTACTAGCTTTTATTTTTAATCCGATAGGAATATTCTTCACCATTTTCAAACCCTCCTTGTAATATTATATTACATCAGTATTTGTTTATTGTCAATATTTTGTGTATTTATGTAATAATTTATTACTAAAATATCAGATTAACGAGAATATCCAATTAAAATACTACCTAAACATTTGAAAAAATTATTCTTCATACCGAATTAGCTTCTTTGCCAGTTCCTCATTTTAAAGAAAAAAAGCATGCCGTGGGGTTCAGAAATTTCCCATTGATCATGCTTTTATTATTTCCTATATCTCTTAGAATTTAATGACAGTCGGTTTGTCTGTGAAAGAGTAGATGGTTGCTGTGGCATCTTTAAGATAAAAAACTTGGCAGTTGCCGTCATCGGCTTTATACATTTTCTGAAGGGATGGATAAGCGTCCAACATATGCTGCCTTGCTTCTACTCTGTCATCCTCAACTGCAACGGCTTCTATTCGAATCCACTTATCATCTGTCATGCCGCAGATTTCGATTTTAGGATTTTTCTTCATTTGTTTGGATACATTTTTGACTTTGCCTGTCTGAATATAAAGTTTATCCTCAAAAATCTCTGCAGTGCCAAAAGGACGAACTCTCGGCTGGTCATCTTCGACGGTCGCCAAATAATAAGCACCGCATTTTTTCAAAAATTCACAAACTTCTTTCATAATAACTTTCTCCTTTTCTATTAATTTTTATAAAAAGTTGACTTTTAGTCCCTTCTTATGTATTATTAAATCATCGTACAATATTATGGTCAAGTACGATTTTTTAATATACTTAGTATTAATTATGATACTATAAGGAGGCAATTATGCAACAAGATTTGTTTGGAATTTGTCCGTATGTTACGGCGCAAAAATTGCTTACAGGAAAATGGACCTTGCTCATCCTACACCATTTAAGTGAAAAAACCATGCGTTTTAATGAACTGAAAAAGGTTCTACCAGATTTGACCCAGTCCACCTTAACAAAGCAACTGCGCATGATGGAAAAAAACGGATTAATTATCAGAACCGTATACAATCAGATTCCGCCAAAGGTGGAGTATTCCCTTAGCCCATTGGGCAAGCATTTTAAACCTGTATTAGATGCACTTGAAATCTGGGGTGAGGAATATATCGAATATCTAAAAAGCAATAAAGGTTAAGGAATATGGTTTTTAAAAAAAGCATGCCATAGGATTAGAAAATTTTCCTTTTGATCATGCTTTTTTATAAAAGATTATTTTATATTTCTCTTCTTCCTTCCATAGCCTTAGATAAAGTTATCTCATCAAGGTAGTCCAAGTCTCCCCCCACAGGTATTCCGTGGGCAATTCTTGTTGTTTTTATTTCAAAGGGTTTTAACAGTTTTGCTATATACATTGCTGTTGCTTCCCCTTCTACTGTGGGATTTGTAGCAAGGATCACCTCTTTTATTTGCCCGTCTTTAATTCTTTCTAAAAGTTCCCTGATCTTTATATCATCAGGGCCTATATTTTCAATAGGTGATATGGCTCCATGAAGAACATGATACAGACCATGATATTCTCTTGTTCTTTCCATTGCAACTACATCTTTTGGACCTTCTACTACGCATATAGTAGAGGTATCCCTTTTTTTATCTGTGCAAATATAGCAAGGATCATCATCAGTCAAATTACAGCATATGCTGCAATATTTTACCTTCTCTTTTGCATTAATAATTGAATTTGCTAATTTTTCCGCATCTTTAGTATCTGATTCCAATACATAAAAGGCTAATCTTTGAGCAGTTTTCCTCCCTATTCCGGGAAGTTTGGAAAACTCTTCTATTAAATTTGCTATAGGCAAAGCATAATAGTCCATTTTATCACCCTTTTCTAAAATAACCCGGGAATATTCATTCCTCCTGTTATCTTCTTCATTTCCTCCTGTACATAATTTTCTGCATTCCTCAGAGCTTCGTTTACTGCTGCCAATATTAAATCCTGAAGCATCTCCAAATCATCCGGATCGACTACATCTTTATCTATAGTAATAGAAATTAATTCTTTTTTCCCGTTAGCTTTAGCTACTACCGCTCCTCCTCCTGCACTTGCCTCCACTTCTTTTTCTTCAAGCTGGCTTTGAAGTTCTGTCATCTGCTTTTGCATCTTTTGAACTTGTTTCATCATATTTCCCATATTTCCCCCTCCAGGGAATCCGCCTTTAGCCATTATTCTTCCTCCTTATTCTTTTTTTCAACTTCAATTAAATCCTTTCCAAAAAAATCAATTATGGGTTTAAGAATGTCTTCCTTTTCTTCTTTATTTATTTCTAATAAATTTTCCCCTTCCATTACAAATCGGACTTTTATCTCTTTATTAAAATACTCGGATAAAATCTTTTCAACAAAATTCTTGTTGTCATCCTTGCTTATGGCTTCTCTGTGTATACCATAGCCTTGTTTATATTCTATGGATAAAATACCATTTTCATATGATATGGGAGAACCTTCTATTAGTAAAGCATGAATAACTATTTTTTTCTCTTTTATGAATTTGAGAACATTGTCCCATCGTTCCTTTATAATATCTATATTGAGCTCATTTCCGTCATCTCTTTGACTCTTTTCTGTCTTATCAACTTTATCTGCTGGTTTATCTTGAGCATTAATTTTTATTTTTTCTGTTTTGTGAGGCTTTTCCTTTTTTTCTTCCTTTGGTTTATGGTTAACCGGTATACTTCCATTAGCTATTATATCCTCTAGGTCCTTTACTCTTTCATAAATATCTTTTTCTCCTTCCATCTTTATAAGTCTTATAACAGCCATCTCAAGTATAATTCTCGGTTGAGTCGACCATTTGGCTTTATTTTCACTATCATTGAAAATATTTAAAGCTTCAAGTATAAAAGACAAGGACATATCCTGGGCTTGTTTTTTATACATTTCGATTATTTCCGGCTCCATTTCAATGATAGTCGAAGGGTGAACGGAAGTCTTGATAATCATGAGGTTTCTAAAATGATATATTAAATCCTTTATAAACTGATTTATGTCCTTTCCGTCCTGGATTATTTCATTTATCAAATTCAATGCTTTGTCCAATTCTTTATATTTTATATTATCTACTAATTGAAATATTAAATCATAATTCGTTATCCCCAGTATTTCTAAAGCATCTTCCATGGAAATATGCCCTTCTTCAAAAGAAATACATTGCTCCAAAAGGCTTAAAGCGTCCCTCATTGCGCCGTCACAATTCCTTGCTATAAGATGTAGCACGCTTTCATCTACTGACACATTCATATCAGAACATATTTTCTTCATATTACTTACTATATCATTTACAGTAATTCTTTTAAAATCAAATCTTTGGCATCTGGACAAAATAGTCTGAGGTAACTTTTCCACTTCTGTCGTTGCTAAAATGAATATCAAATGTTCCGGAGGTTCCTCCAATGTTTTCAAAAGTGCATTAAACGCTCCCTTAGAGAGCATATGGACTTCATCTATTATATATACTTTATATTTACAATTTGAAGGAGGATACTTCACTTTTTCTCTCAGTTCTCTTACATCTTCTACGCTGTTGTTGCTTGCTGCATCCATTTCAATTACATCCATTATAGTCTCATCCATTATCCCTTTGCATATCTCACATTCGTTGCAGGGGTTCCCGTCAACAAGATTTAAACAGTTAACAGCTCTTGCAAATATCTTAGCCGTAGAAGTTTTCCCTGTCCCTCGGGTTCCGGAAAAAAGATAAGCATGCCCAATGCTTCCGTGTAAAATCTGATTTTTAAGAACTGTGGTTATATGTTCCTGTCCCCACACTTGGTCAAAAGTTTGAGGACGATATTTCCTATATAAAGCCTTATACATGTTATTCACCTACATTATCATAATATATATATTATATCAGAACTTCATTATAAATACACCTCAAAATTGAAAGCCATGATTAAATACAGCAAAACTTTATTCTATAGCTAAAGCATCGCTAAAATATAGCTGTTGACATATAAAAATTTCTAATGTATAATATATTTCTGTAGTTGATAAGTCATATATCAATATATAATATGTAGAGCAACACACGGAGAGGTGGTTGAGTTGGTTGAAGGCGCTCGCCTGGAAAGCGGGTAGACGAGTATATCGTCTCGCGGGTTCGAATCCCGCCCTCTCCGCCATTTTAACCTTTGCCGTACTAGATGGGAAATTAGCGGTGTCCTGTACCTGCAATCCGCTATAGCAGGATTGAATTCCCGGCCTCGGCTTTTTTGCAGTAGGGTTCGCCTTAGATAAGTGGCAATGATTATTGGGCCCTGCGCAATGAAAATTTATGAACCCCGTCAGGTCCGGAAGGAAGCAGCGGTAAATAGACACTTTCATGTGCCGTAGGAAAACCTAATGTGAGTTAACTACCTAAGTAACACCTAAGGTAATAAGTCAAAGCCGGGTGTACGGCTACATAAAAAAACCTTTAGCATTATTCTTAATGTTAAAGGTTTTTATTATGCAAAATAATCTTTTATCCCTTAAAAGTTTTACCTTCTTTATAGTTATATTCCGAAACAAAATTCTTTCCATAGGTCAATCCCGCAACAACCTTCGGATCTTCGGATTCTTCAAGCTGTATAAATCCATCATAAAGGGGTTTGACTATCTTTGCAGCGGATTCATATAAGTCCGGATTCCTTAAATTTTCAGCTTTTGTTATAAGTTTGTTTAAATAGATATATATTTCTCTTAGATTACGAGCTATCTCGGAATCCCCTTTTAAAGCGGATATAAGTTCTGCTAATATATCCCTTGAATTATTATTTATGAAGTTCAAAGTTTCCCTGTCATTATCCTCTATCGCCTTAATACTATCATTGAAATTATCTATAAGGGCTTCATAAAGAATGGCAATAAGTCCTGCAGAATTTGTACTGCCTATTCTCCTCTCCACCTCTGATCTGTTAAGCAATTAATATCATCTCCTACTGTCTTAAGAGCTGTAATACAGTCTGGGGAAGCTCGTTTGCCTGAGCAAGCATTGCCGTTCCTGCCTGCTGCAGTATATTCAGTTTCGTATATTCGGACATCTCGGATGCCATATCCACATCCTCTATTCTGGACATAGATGATGTCAAATTCTCCACAGTATTATCCGTATTTTTTATTGTATGCTCAAGACGATTTTGATAAGCTCCGAGCTTAGAACGCATATGAGCAACCTCATTAACTGCATCATTATAAACTGTTATACACTTTTCAAATATGGGAGATGTAAGTGCTCCGCTACCTATTGTACATTTTCCGCTGCCGTTGATATCTGAAATCAGCATACCGCTGCCTATAATATTTAATCCGCTTCCGCTTGAGTCAGTAACCGTTACATTCATGTCCTTCATTTCAAGTTCTATAAATTGCCCTTCATCCGCTCCTATCTGAAGCCTTAAAGTCTGACTTCCGCTTCCGCTTACTCCAAGATCTCCCTTAAGAATGGGGATGCCGTTAAATTCCGTATCCGTTGCAATCTTATTTATCTGTTCCGTTAATTCTTTAATTTCATCTGCTACTGCTCCTAAATCTTCATCCTTATACACTCCGTTTGCTCCCTGAACACAAAGCTCTCTCATCCTTTGAAGCATGGAATGAACTTCATTTAATGCTCCTTCTGCTGTTTGAATAAGGGATATCCCGTCTAAAGAATTTCTGGAAGCCTGTTTAAGTCCATTTATCTGAGCTTTCATCTTTTGAGAGATGGCAAGCCCTGCCGCATCGTCAGATGCTCTGTTTATTCTTTTGCCTGAAGAAAGCTTCTCCAAAGTTTTTTGCATAGCCTCAGTATTGATGTTTAGTATTCTATGAGTATTTAATGCCGGAATATTATTATTTATTCTCATTGTTCTCCTCCTCAATGTTAATTTTTTCTACAAAAGATAAAGTCTCTTTCAATATTAAAAACATCTCATCCGGTACTTTGTCTATTACGTCCTTTTTTCTACCTTCCCGGGAAATTATTTCTTCGCTGATCTTCTTTTTCTCATATGCCCTTTTTATTTGTTTTTTTTGTACTATTCTTAATTTCACCTTTATATCTTCCTATCAATTAATTTAAAAGAATAATTTACATTCTTCTCTTTTCCCTTCTTTGACAAACCTTTTAAATTGTATCCGATACTTTCTAATTTTTCTTTTAAGATTTGAGACTTTTCTATTATTAAATCCGCCCCTTCTCCATCGATCTCACCAAATATATTTTTGCCTTGAGTTCTTAATTTAAATTTCACATCTCCCATATTCGGCGTATTGATATTTAGAAGAAAAGTCATTTTATCTTTATCTATTCCTTTTTCTCCGTCTAAAATTATCAATTGAAGATTTTCAAAATCATCTCCCAAAGTTATGGGAAATTGAATCATCAAATCTTCCTTTGAAATGAATCTTTGATTCCTCTTTAATTCCTTTATCTCCTCATATAATTGGTTTCTGTCCTTTTTTTCTTCCAAAAAACTTTCCAATTCCTGAAAGGCTTTCATCAGGTCTTTATATTTTTCTTTAATTCTTTCATTACCTTCTTTAATATTATCGGAAAGATCTTTACTTTTTTTCTGAAATTCTTCCACAGCTTTTTCTATTCCTTCATTCCCATAACTTGTCTCCTTTGAAAGCTTTTCTGTTAAACTTCCGAATCCTATTTTATTAGAATTAAATCCATTTAAATCATTCAATTCTTTTAAAGATAAATCCAACCCGTTTTTCATCGATGATGATAAAAGTCCGAATTCTTTTCCTTTTAAATTTTTAATGCTGTTTATAAACCTTTCCACTTTTTGATTCTTAAAAGATTTTTTTTCGATATAGTCATTTACTTCGCACAGAGGAAGCAATTCTATATCCATTCCTTCCTTTACAGATTCTTTTACCATATTCGAAGTTAAAGAATTTTTAACTTTGAAATATTCTGCTCTTATCATATTTATACTATCATCTGAAACCTCTCCCACAGAGGATACGGTATTCCCGTCAATTTCCAATTCCCTCTTACTTTCCATTAAATGATAAAGAGATATTTGAGAAAATCTTTTTGCTGCCAAGGAAACTACATTTTTATCCAAATCCCCCACTTCATTAAATATTTTAACCAGATTAGAAACCTTATCTATTACTTTTCTATTATCACCACTGATATTATTATTTTTCTCCGAAGAAATGCTCTTTAATTTATCAATATTAAAGTCTTCTCCTTTTTTAAGAAGCAATACCAAATCTTTATCATCTATTTCTTTTAACTCGTTTATTTTACTTATTACTTCTTGTACCTCTGATTTACCAGCTTTTCCTTCCGGTTCTTTTCTGATTATGGCAAGAAGGGATTTAATATCTTCTGTCAGGGGATCTATTCCTTGGTTTATAACCTTCGCAGCACTTTCCTCATTAAAGTTTTGTATCAGTTGGGACAGATTTTCCTTCATTTCCCTCATCTTATCAATATTTTCTATTTTCACATCTACATCCGAAAGAATAAAATCTCTTATAATGAGGACATTTTCTTCTGTATTGTCAATATTCAACTTGTTGATCATATTATAGATTTCTTCTGCATCTACTTCTTTTGTTATCGTAAATTCTTCATATCGTTCAGAACCAAAATTAAATTTCATCTCATTTTGGGAATAGGAATGTTTCAATTTATATAGATTATTTATATTTACCGAAATATCATCGGACATGGTAGATATTAATACCTTATTTTCTATATCCTTTAAATCATACAATTTATATACGACTTCTCTGACATTTTCAATATTTTCTTTCGTTATATCCATTCCCTCTTTATAGAGAGCAATAATGCTGTCATATATATCTTTACCCATAGTACGTCCATATATCTTTACCGCTATTTCCTCCGCATCTTTTAAATCAATACTTCTCTTTTTAAAAATTATATCCTTCAATGATATTTTTTCTTGTCCTTGGATATCCTTTAATGCTTCAACAATTTTTGATAAGGGATCTTTTTCTATATCTATTCCCTTTTTCATCAATTTAATGGCCGTGGAATAATCTATTTTTTCTATTACATCTTCCAAACATTTTTTCGAATGAAGGATGGAACTGATATTATCCTCTGTCAGAGGAATACCTTCGTCATAAAGGGACTTAAAAGCCTCCGTTGTCTCTTCTTCCTTTTCTATTCCCAGTTCATCCATCATCTGCTCAATCTTATTTACTTGTTTTTCCTCATATTCTTGGTCCACTACCTTCATCTTGCAAGACAAAATATTTTCTTTTTTAATATAGGCCGAATCTCCTATATCCTCCGGTATCTCTTCCTTCAATTTAAGAGAATAATATACGTTCTTATTCTCTACCTTAGCCTTTAATTCCACATTTTTGCCTTCTTTGGAGCATATCACTCCTTCCACATCGTAAGGAAGAGTAGGCCTCACACTATAAGCATTGAGCACATTTTCTTTTGTTTCTACCTTTATGGGATCCATGTTTTTCATCCTTTACACTTTTCTAAGATTTTTATCGACAATATTAAAATATTCTTTATATCCAACTATTTCATTCCATATTATTTGACGATAATGTATAATATAAGATAGAAGAGAGAGGAGTGATTCCTTAGTGCAGATCGAAAAAGTGGGAACAAAACATTTGGAACAGATCGAAAAAGTACAAGTGAATAAAAAAGATGATATAAACGTAGAATTCAGAGAAAAATTGGATAACATTCAGCAAGAACAGATAAGGGAAGAGCTGAAGGTAATTTTTACTCAGATTGAAAAGGAGTCCTCGAAACTTCAAAATAAATTATTTATTGAAGATCTGGTTGAATATAAAAAATTTGTTAAAAAATTTCTTCATCTTACTGTCAATAACTCTCACGTATTCTTTAAAGAAAATTCTTTGGATAGAAGAGGGAGACATAGGGTATATTCTTTAGTGAAGATGGTAGATAGTGAACTTGACGAATTAACTAAGGACTTTCTGGATGTTGAAAACAACCGATTAAAAATACTAAAAAGATTAAACGACATAAAAGGATTGCTTCTGGATATATTAACATAAAATATTAAATTAGGAGGGATTGAAAGTGGAAATAAGCTTAAAAAATTTGCTTCTTGCAGGAATAGGGAGTATAGCTGTAAGTTATGAAAAGGGAACGGAAATGATTGAAAACCTTGTAAAAAAGGGAGAGCTTACAATTACTCAGGGAAAAGAATTAAACGAAGAACTTAAAAAAACAGTAGACACATACAAAAAAGATAATTTCAACAAAAATATTGATAAAGAAACATTAAAATCAGCTTTATCGGAATTGAACCTTCCCACAAAACAGGATATTGAAGAATTAAAACAGAGAATAGATAATATTGAAAAAAATAATTAATTGGGAGGTTAAAAAATACCTTGAAGAATCAGGGTATTTTTTATGAACATGGATAAATATTATACAAGAGATAGGCTAAAAGAAATTATATCTGTATTTTTAAAGCATGGATTTAAAAATAACATCAGGAATCCTAAGGAATTTCGCCGTGCTTTGGAAGACTTAGGTCCTACATTTGTAAAAATCGGTCAAATATTATCTACAAGACCTGATATCCTGCCTAAAGAATATATAGAAGAATTAAAAAATCTTCAGGATAATGTAAAATCCGAGGATTTTAATGTTATAAAAGATATTGTGGAAAAAGAACTTCAAAAACCTATAGCACAAGTGTTCCCTTATTTTGAAAAAAAACCTCTTGCTTGTGCATCTCTTTCTCAAGTCCATTTAGCAAGAACCAAATCCGAAAATATCGTAGCAGTTAAAGTGCAACGCCCTAATGTTAAAGAAAAGCTTATGGCCGATATCCATATACTTAATAAACTTACCCCTTTTATTAATTTAATTTCCCAAGGGGAAGTAATAAACGCAAAAGAAATAATAGACGAGTTGTCCGATGCAGCAAAAAAAGAGCTGAATTTTCTGAGTGAACTCAACAACATAAATAGGTTTAACGAAAACAACAAGGATGTAAAATATATGGCATCCCTTAAGGCCTACAAGGAATATTCCACAGATAAAGTCCTCGTAATGGATTATATAGAAGGTATCAAAATTGACAATATAAAAAAGCTTGAAGAAGAGGGATACGACCTTAAAGATATTGCGGAAAAGCTCACATATAATTATTTTAAACAGATATTTGAAGATGGATATTTTCATGCCGATCCTCATCCGGGAAATATTTTAGTTTCAAATAAAAAGATAGGGTATATCGATTTTGGCCTTATGGGAGAACTTAATAAAAATTTAAGGAAACACTTAAATGAATTCCTTAAAGGTGCTGCTAGCGAAGATATTAATTCTATGGCCAATTCTGTATTAAAGATTGGAATAAAAAGGGGACCAGTAGATATAAACAAATTCCATTCCGATATAGAAATGATGTACGATAAATATATAGGCGAATCCATGGGTGAATATGATCTCCCACAAATAATGGAAGAAATCCTTAAAGTATGTAAATCAAACAATATAGCTATGCCAAAGGATGTAGCCCTTTTGGCTAAAAGCCTAATGACAATACAGGGACTTTTAGCAAAGTTGGATAAGGATATGAATTTAATAGATATAGCCGAACCTTATGTGGCAAGCCATATCATACAGGAAAATTTAAAGGAAATCAATTCAACCAATATGTTGAAATATTTATATACTTTCCTAAAATCCAATATAGAACTATCTCCCAAAGTTTTATTGCTTATAAATCACGCCTTAGGCGGAAGAATGAAGCTTAATCTTGAATTTAAAAATATGGAAAACAGTATATCGGAATTAAACAGAATGGTGAATAGATTGATCTTTGCTATAATAGTAGCAAGCCTGGTAGTCAGCAGTTCTCTTGTCATCAATGCAGATATAGGAATTAAAATATATAATATACCCATAATCGGCCTTGTCGGATATTTGGGAGCGGCCAT
The DNA here is from genome assembly GCF_900095615.1 of Sporanaerobacter sp. PP17-6a. Lineage (NCBI taxonomy): Bacteria > Bacillati > Bacillota > Tissierellia > Tissierellales > Sporanaerobacteraceae > Sporanaerobacter > Sporanaerobacter sp. PP17-6a. The sequence goes on from NZ_FMIF01000015.1 coordinate 137,445, forward strand.
AGCAGGTTTTTGGCTTCTTATTTCCATATTAAAATCAGGGAAACTATGAAAAAGGCTTCTATATTGAAATATTACCATATTAATAGAGGCCTTTTTTGAAACTTACTTTGGATCACATACTAAGGTATATTATGGCTTTCCTATGGGTTATAAAAAAATATTAAAAATGGATAAAATATATTTAAATAATCTATTGATTTTTTAAATGTCAGTTATTATAATATTATTGAAAGGTCAAAGAAAGTCAAAGTTAAATCTTTTTCTCCAAGGAGTTAGGAGGTGTGTATTTATGCAATATAAGGATTATTATAAAATATTAGGTGTGGATAAGAATGCAACTCAGGATGAGATTAAGACGGCTTACAGAAAACTTGCCAAAAAATATCATCCTGATTTAAATCAAGGCGACCCTAAGGCCCAAGAAAAATTTAAAGATATAAATGAAGCAAATGAAGTTCTTGGAGATGAAGCAAAACGAAAAAAATATGATGCCTTTGGCAGTGGCTATAATTTTTCTAACGGTCAGGATTTTGACCCCTCTCAATTTGGATTTGATAATTCCGGAAAGGGGTTTAAATATACTTATACTACTGGTAATGGCGGCAATTTTGGTGGTTTCAGCGATTTCTTCAATATGTTCTTTGGTGGAAATGATTCTAACATAGAAGATCTGTTTAGAGGAAATACCGGCAGAAGAAGAACTTCTTTCTACGAAGAACCCAGGCAAAATTATGAAACAGAGTTAGGTATCAGTTTGGAGGAAGCCTATAATGGTGTCGAAAAACGAATATCTTTGTATATAGGAAATGAACTCAAAACTATTTCCGTAAAGATTCCAAAGGGCATACTTCCCAATAAAAAAATAAAAATCAGAGGGGAAAAAGTAGGCGTAAGGGGAGACATCTATATAAAGATAAATATATTAAATAATTCAGAATATGAAATAAAAGGTTTGGACATAATCACCAAAATTAAGCTCTTGCCATGGGAAGCAGCTTTTGGAACTAAGTTGGTAGTAAGTACGATTTCAGGAAAAATAAAAGTCAAAATTCCTGCCGGAGTTCAATCCGGTCAGAAAATAAGAATTCCCTCCAAGGGATATAAGGATATGAAAAATAATACAGGTGATTTATATATAGAAATCTTAATAGTCAATCCTAATGTTCTTTCTAAGGAGGAAGAAAAACTTTATAAGGAGTTAAAAAATATTTGCGGGTATAATCCCAGAACATAGAGGTGATATATATGGATATAAACAAATTTACCCAAAAAAGCCAAGAAGCTATACAGAGAGCACAGGAACTAACAATAAAATATGAAAATCCTCAAATTGAAGAGCTGCATCTTCATTTGGCCCTTATGACTCAAGAGGAAGGTCTGATTCCGAAAGTACTGTCTTTTATGGGAGAAAAACCATCTCTTATAACCGCTGATGTAGAGAGAGAAGTTAAAAATTTGCCTAAGCAGTACGGCGACGGTTCAAGTGCCGTATATCCTTCCAGAACATTTTCAAAAATACTGTTAAAGTCAGAAGATGAATTGAAAAAATTCGGAGACGAATACGTAGGAGTAGAGCATCTTTATATTGCACTATTAAAAGAAAAAAATATTCCGTCTGAAAAAATATTTAAAAAATATAATATAAATTTGGAACGATTCTTAGAAGCATTAAAGAAAATAAGGGGAAATCAAACCATTACTTCCGATAATCCGGAAGATACCTATAATCCGTTAAAAAAATTCGGAAGAAACTTGGTAGAAGAAGCTAAAAGCGGAAAATTGGATCCTGTCATAGGAAGAGACGATGAAATCCGAAATGTGATCAGAATACTTTCCAGAAGAACAAAAAATAATCCCATATTAATAGGAGAACCGGGAGTAGGAAAAACCGCAATAGTGGAAGGACTTGCCTTGAGAATTGTAAACGGAGATGTCCCGGAGGGCCTTAAAGAAAAGACCATATTTGCTTTGGACATGGGGGCATTAATTGCAGGGGCTAAGTATAGAGGAGAATTCGAAGAAAGATTAAAAACAGTTCTTAAAGAAGTAGAAAAATCCGAAGGGAAAATAATAATGTTCATCGATGAAATTCACAATATTGTCGGTGCAGGAAGAACGGAAGGCTCAATGGATGCATCTAATCTTTTGAAACCAATGCTTGCCAGAGGAGAGCTTCATTGTATAGGTGCCACTACTTTGGATGAATACAGAAAATATATCGAAAAGGATGCGGCTTTGGAAAGGAGATTCCAGAAGGTATTAGTGGAGCAGCCATCAGTAGAAGATACCATCTCCATTTTGAGAGGAATTAAAGAAAAGTACGAGATTCACCACGGTATCAGAATCTCCGATGGAGCAGTTATTGCTTGTGCTACTCTTTCCGACAAATATATAAGTGATAGGTTCCTTCCCGATAAAGCAATAGACCTAATGGATGAAGCATCTGCCATGATCAGAACGGAAATAGACAGTATGCCTGTAGAATTAGACGAAATTCGAAGGAAAATAATGCAACTTGAAATTGAGAGAGAGGCTCTTAAAAAAGAAACCGACGAGAGTTCTCTAAAAAGACTGAAAAAGTTAGAAAAAGAGCTTTCCGAATATAAATCCGATTATGATGTAAAAAAAGCTCAATGGGAAAGTGAAAAGAAGAATATAAGAAAAGTAAAGGAAATAAAGGAACAGATAGATAAGTTAAAATGGGAGATTGAAGAAGCTCAAAGAAAATACGACCTGGGGAAGCTTTCAGAACTTAAATACGGTAAGCTCCCTGCATTGGAAAAAGAATTGGAAGTTGCCAAGAATGCCAATAAAGGCGGCGAAAGGATGTTAAAAGAAGAGGTTACCGAAGAGGAAGTCGCTGAAGTTGTTTCTAAATGGACAGGAATACCTATTACCAAATTAGTTCAAAGTGAAAGGGAAAAATTGCTGAATTTAAATAAAATCCTCCATAAAAGAGTAATAGGTCAAGATGAAGCAGTAGAAGACGTGTCTAATGCGGTCTTAAGAGCAAGGGCAGGACTTAAGGCATTAAACAGGCCTGTAGGTTCTTTTATATTTCTTGGTCCTACGGGAGTAGGAAAGACCGAACTTGCTAAGGCTTTAACCGAATCACTCTTTGATGATGAAAGAAATATGATAAGAATTGATATGAGTGAATATATGGAAAAATTCTCTGTATCAAGACTTATCGGTGCTCCCCCGGGATATGTAGGATATGATGAAGGAGGGCAATTAACGGAAGCGGTAAGAAGAAAACCATATTCGGTGATACTCTTTGATGAAATAGAAAAAGCTCATCCTGATGTCTTTAATATACTCCTTCAGGTTCTCGACGACGGGAGACTTACGGATAATCAAGGAAGAACGGTAGATTTCAGACATACGGTCATAATAATGACATCAAACTTAGGATCTTCTTATCTGTTGGAAGGTTTAAAGGATGACGGCAGTATTTCCGAATTTGCAAAAGAAAAGGTTAACGAAGAAATGAGAAGGACTTTTAAACCTGAATTTTTAAACAGAATTGATGAAATAGTAACGTTTAAGCCTCTTCAAAAAGATGAAATATACAAAATAATTGATTTGTTAATGAATGAAATAGAAAAAAGGCTTGAAGACAGAGAAATCACTTTAAATTTAACCGGTGCCGCAAAGGAATTTGTTTTAGATAAAGCGTATTCGGTACAATACGGTGCAAGACCTATAAAAAGGTTTTTGGAAAAGAATTTGGAAACCGAGCTTGGAAAAATGATTATTAAGGGCGATATAAAGGATAAGGATAAAGTGATAATAGACGTGGACAAAAACAGTTTAGTTTTTCGTGTTGAATAATGTTAATGGGGCAGCTCAAGGAACTGCCCCATTAAATTTTTCTT
>NZ_FMIF01000014.1:0-7765 GCF_900095615.1 Sporanaerobacter sp. PP17-6a
GGATGTTTAGATTTAAGAAGGAAGAAATTCCTTTTTTAATAGATGAAGATGGAATGCTCGAACTGATAAGACAGAAAATAGAAGAGGAAAATGAAGAAGTATAACCCTACAGAAGGGCTTTTTTATTGTCCTTCTTACTCCTGCTGTGGTAAAATATAGCAGGGAGGGATAATATGGTTTACGGTTTTTTTAGAAAAATAAGCCCTGGAGATTGGTTACAATTTGTTGGTTCTATAATAGGTATAATTGGGGCCGTATGTATAGCAATATTTAGTAATAAAAAACAATATGAACTCAATAGAGAGTTGGAAAATGAATTGATGTATAAAAACATAGCCTTGGAAGAGTTAAAAGATACAAAAGATGCTATAAAGACTGTGAATAGGATCATAATAAAAATTATTAAAGCTGCTACTAGCGAAGACAAACAAAAATTGGATGGTTTAATATGTGAATATGAAATTGAAGTGTCTATTTGGACAGGAAAGATAATATCTATAATTCCGTTTTTAAATGGTTATAACGAAAAGGATAAACAATTTTTAGGTGATCTCCATATTAAAGATAAGCTAAATAATTATGGCAATGAGGTTAATAAAATAATAAATTCTAACAAATTAAAATTAGGTGGGATTTTCCCTAAAAATCTAGAACTTTTTGCTTATATAATGGACAACAAGTTTTCTTATGAAGATTCGCATAAAGAGCTTATCAAAGTTTTAAATGAAGCAATAGATTACAATATAAAGTCTTTGAGAAAATCTAATTAGAAAATAGAAATGATTAACAATTAGAACTTACTTACGTAGGTTCTTTTTATTTACTTTGGAGGTGGACAGAAAGGAGATGGACTATGCCAGAAACAGTTATTGTGGCAATTATAAGCCTTGCCGGTACACTATGCGGTAGCTATTTTTCACAACGTCGTACTACAGCGCTTATTACGTATCGATTAGAACAGCTCGAAAAGAAGGTAGAAAAACATAACCAGCTACAAGACAGGATGGTTGTTGTTGAGCAATCCGTGAAATCAGCTCATCATAGAATAGATGAATTGAGAGAGGATGTTGAGGAAGGAGGTAAGGAATGAATATAAATAAAGAACTTGTGTCTAAATCAAAATATAATGTAAAGTGCCCATATGTAATGAAACCTAAGGGAATATGTGTACACAATACGGCCAATGATGCATCAGCCAAGAACGAGGTATCCTACATGAAGGGGAATAACAACCAGGTGTCATATCACATTGCTGTAGATGATATTGAAGCAATCCAAGCCATTCCTTTTGATAGAAATACGTGGCATGCTGGAGATGGCAGTTCTGGAAATGGTAATAGGAATTATATTTCTATAGAAATCTGTTATTCAAAAAGTGGTGGTCCTAAATTCAATAAAGCAGAAAAGAACGCAGCGGAAATTATTGCTCAATTGCTAAAACAATATGGCTGGGGAATCGGCAAAGTTAAAAAACATCAGGATTTCAGTGGGAAATATTGTCCGCATAGAACGTTAGATATGGGATGGAACAGATTTTTGAATATGATCCAAAAAGAAATGAAAGGAGCAGATATAAAAGTGGATGACAAAAAAGAACTAAGCAAAATCAAAATAAGTCTTCATGGGAAACAGTTAGAGACAGACGGTATACATCAGGATGGAATAAACTATATTCCTATAAGATTTTTAGAAAAGTTAGGATATCAGATAGGATGGCAAGATGAAACTGTAACAATAAATTATAAGGGGGAAGAATAACATGTTAGAATTTATAAAGGCAAATCTAAGCTCTATTATAACAATCATAATCGTTATAGTAGGGCTTTTATATTTGTATAAGAGAGGTAAGAAGGAATTTGTAAAGCAGGTAATATTGTCTTTAGTAGTACAAGCAGAGAAAACTCTTGGAAGTGGTACGGGTGAACTTAAATATGCAATGGTAGTAGAAAATATATATAAAATACTGCCTAAGATACTAACTTTGCTTATTGGAAAAAAGGAATTGGATAATATAATTGAAGATTCTGTCCAATACCTTAAAAAATATTTGAGCAAGGATAAAGATTTATTAGGGTATGATGGCGAATATATGAAAGTCAATTTTTCGAGTGAGCTGCAGAGAAAGGAAAAAGAAGATCAGGTATAGTTTATTTTTACGGTCGGGATTAATTTCTCGGCCTTTTTTTATTTTTTTGGAGAAAATTATACAAATATTTATAAAAATTCATCAAAAAGAAGGATTATATTAAACAATATAGAATTTATTGTACAAATAGAATAATTGGGGTGGAAGGAATGCTGTTATTTTTTTGGGGGAGAAAGTATGGACAATATTCTTAATAAAGCTAAAGAATGTGAAGACAAAAAAATGTGGAATGATGCACTGAAAAAATATGAGACACTTTATAATAATGGGCATACAGATATTTCTATTCTTGATAAGATAGGTTGGTGCCAATCAAGATTAGGGCTATATAAAGAATCAATATGTACATATAAAAAAATTATAGCTAAAGAACCCAAAAAGGCTAAATGGCATTATATGTTGGGATATCAGTATTATTGTATGAAAGATTGGCTTAATGCAATATTTTGTTTTAAAGAATCTATAAAATACCATCGAGATTATTTAATTGCATATTACAGATTAAGTTATGCAATTACTCAGGAAATAAAGAATGATTATAATAATAGCTTTACTAAACAACAAGAGGCAATCGAGTATTTAGATATTTGTGAATGTATATATGATAAATACAATGTGGAACAAAAAAAGAGAAATCAGAGTACATATATAAAAGTGTTGTTTTTAAAGGGCAAAATTTTAATAGTTTTAGGGAAGATCAATGAATCAATTAAAACTTTAGAGAAAGTGTATAAAATAGATAAGAAGAATAATTATATATTATATAATTTAGGCAAAGCTTATTATTATAATAGGGATTATAGTAAAGTTATTAAGATAATTCGAGAACTACCAAGTAAGTATTATGTACACGAGCTAAAAGCCAAGACTATGATTAAATTAGGTAATTATAGTGAAGCAATAAATTTGTATAATGAAATATTAAAAACGAGAGAAAAAGATTATATATACAGAGACTTATCATATGTTTATTTACAAATGAATGATTTAGATAATGCATATATTTATTCGAAAGAAGCATTAAACAAAGGAAAGAATAATCATAAAAATTTGTATTTAATGGGGTTAGTGTATTATAAACATGGTTTATTATATTCTGCTAAGAAAATGTTGTTAGATTCAATAAGTTTAAAAAAACGTAATTTTAAGTTGGGTTATGTGGAAGCGCAAAATCTATTAGAGGAAATTGATAAGATTATAAGTGAAACTAATTATAAAGAGGATTGCGTAGATACATTAAAACATTTAAATAAGATTGTAAGCAATAAATATGATAAATTTCAAAAGGGAGAAATTAAAAAATGGTTTAGTAGTAAAGGCTATGGTTTTATTAATAATAGCTGTAAGAGTTATTTTTTCCATGTTAATGATATAAAAAATGGGCTTAAAAGTAAAATCAAAATAGATAAAAATGTTGAATTTTATTTAGTAGAAACAAAGAGAGGACCTAAAGCAATTATAACTAGAATTTTATAATATTTATCTATTGATTTTATTACTATAAAACTTTATACTCTAATTATGAATAAAGGTGGTTGATGTTATGCCTAAAAAATATTATGCGGTTAAAGTTGGAAAAACTACTGGAATTTTTGAAACTTGGGAGGAATGTAAAAATAGTGTTAATGGCTATCCAAATGCAGAATATAAAAGTTTTACCGAAAGAGAAAAGGCTGAAAATTATTTAAATAATACTGATGAGAAGAAAACGGTTTTGGATGAGGCCAAAAGGAAGAACATTCTAATTGCTTATATAGATGGAAGTTTTAGCACAGAAATAGGAAAGTATTCATATGGAATTGTAGCAATAATGCCAAGTGGGGGAATATATGAAACATATGGTGTTGGAGATGATAAAAAGGCGGTGGCAAGTAGAAATGTGGCTGGAGAAGTTAAGGGAGTCATGCACTTAATTGGTTATGTAAATAAAAATTTATTTAAAAGTGTCATTATTAGATATGATTATGAAGGAATTGAGAAGTGGTTTACAAGAGAATGGAAAGCAAAAACATATGTAGCTAAAGAGTATGTTAAGTTTATGAATATTAATTCTAAAGGATTAAAGTTAATATTTGAAAAAATAAAGTCACATTCAAACGATAAATATAATGACAGAGTGGACAAGCTTGCTAAAAAAGCTTTGCTTCAAGAAACAAACATAAAGCAAGTAAAAAAAGAAGGAGAAGATTATATAGTTATTAAAGGAGTAAAAGATGTTGATGAGATAAAGGTAATAGTGGAAACTATGAAGGAAGAATATTGTATAAATTATGATATAAAAGAAAGCGTAGATAAATGTATCTTTATTTTAACTTTTGGCAAAGATAAAATTACAGTAACTTTTTTTAATAATAAGAATAATTTAATGATACAAGGACATAAAAATAATGTATATTCAATATTTATAAATTATTTGGGTACGTTAGTTGATAGCCTTAAGTTAATACCTGTACTAAATAAATATTATAATTTATCTATAGAGCAAGAACAAATAGACAACCAATTTATTTTGTATCTGCCTAATGCCAATAAAGATTTAATTGAAGAAAAGAGAAAGACAGTTTTAAGCCAGTCGATTTTTAATTTAAGCGTAGGAGGACAGATGTACGATTATGCTTGCTTAGCTTTCCCAGTATTAAGAGTTACAGAGGCTTATATAAAAGATATTAGAGATAGAATTGCGAAAAGTATTGAGCCACATAATTTATTTGAAAAAAGTGATAATAATGTATTTAAATTAAAAGAGTGTTATAAAAAGAAAATAGGGAATAAAGAAAAGATTTCCCATTTTAATAAATTATATAATTATTATTGCCAAGAAAGGCATAGGCTGTTTCATTGGGATGATTTAGAAACTAATTTAGACACTACAAAAATTATAAAAGATTGTACAGAAGCCCATAACATAATAAAAGTAGGTTTAGAATTAATAAATGAATTTTATGGTTTATATAAATAAACCATTATAAGGAGTTGAATGGAATGTCAAAATATAAAATTGAATATATTAGAAGTGGCGCCTTTTCAGCTCTTATAATATCATTGACGTATGAAAATATATTTAAAGAATTAGAAAAGATAGAAAAAGAGCTTACTGATAATCATATCAACGGTATGGTTGTTTTTGATAATTTATTAAAAACGGGAAACAATGAAGAAAGATTTATTTCGGCATTCTTTAATGGAACTAAATTTGACAGAAATTCATTTAAATTTACTAAGATAAGCAGAGTAAATTCGGTAAGACAATTGTCGTGTTCATCTTTAAGAAATTATAAAGAAAACATAGAAATGTCTATTTTAAATAAATTTCAGAAAGACTTGTTGCTTAGAGGTTTGAATATATAAATTTTAAAGTACTATGAAAATTAATTAGTGGAATATCTATGGAGAAAAGGACCTATTAATTTAGGTCCTTTATATATAATTACAAGAAGCAAGCCTGTTTTTCACGTGCCACTTTTCGTGCCATTCGTGCCAATTTTAGCAAAGAGTAATCAAATATATCAAAATGAGAAAATTTAAGATGGCTATTTTACAAGGGAAAGCAAACATACAAAAACATACAAAACATATATAAGCTGTTCTTGTAGCAGCTTATATTTTTTTTTAATAGATACTTATACCATTACAATTGTTATGGAAAAATAGTATTAATTCTGTTATTATTAGAATGTAATAATATAGTTGGGAGATGTTTTTATGCAAAGGATAGATAGAAGAAAATATGATGAATTAAGAGAAGTTAATATTACAAGAAATTATTTGAAACATCCCCAAGGCTCAGCACTCATAGAGATCGGGGAAACAAAGGTAATTTGTACAGCTATGATAGATGACAAGGTACCAACTTTTTTAAAAGGGACAAATACAGGATGGATTACAGCAGAATATTCTATGTTGCCCGGTTCAACTATGAATAGGAAAGTCAGAGATTCTTCTCGGGGGAAAATCGAAGGCAGATCTCAAGAAATTCAAAGGTTTATCGGAAGAGCTTTGAGGAATTCGGTTAAGTTAGATAAGATTGGAGAAAGAACTATTTGGATAGATTGTGATGTAATACAGGCTGATGGGGGTACAAGAACTGCATCAATTACGGGAGCATATGTAGCCTTAGTAGAGGCTATGAATAAACTTTATGTTCAGGGGGAATTGCCTTATATCCCTATAACTCATTATGTATCAGCAATAAGTGTAGGAATTTTTGGTGGAGTACCAATATTGGATTTGTGCTATATAGAAGATTATAAAGCAAGAGTTGATATGAATATTGCTATGAATGATAGGGGAGAGTTTATAGAAATACAAGGAACAGGAGAAAAGGGAACATTTACTTATGGAGAATTAAATGAAATGTTGAATTTAGCCAAAAAAGGGAACGAAGAACTCATAAGAATTCAAAAAAGATCTTTAGGAGATATAGGCAAATTAATAGGACAAATTCCGCAATCAGAAGGTGAATAAAATGGAGAGAAGAAAGTTGATCCTTTCTACAGGAAATATTCATAAGGTAGAAGAAATAAAGGATATTCTTGATGGATTCAACATTGAAATTTTATCTAAAGATGAAATAGGATTAAAAGAATTTAGTATAGAGGAAAATGGTACTACTTTGGAAGAAAATGCCATCAAAAAGGCAACAGAAATTCAACAAATAGCCGGAGGAATAGTTATTGCTGACGATACGGGACTTTTTGTAGATAAATTAAATGGAGAACCGGGCTTATATTCTGCAAGATATTCGGGAGAAGGCTCTACATACAGAAAAAATAATAAAAAACTTCTTAACAATCTTAAGGGGGTACCACTAAAAGAAAGAAATGCAGTATTTAAGACAGTTATAGCAATAACAGACGGAAAAAGAACGAAAACTGTAACAGGAGAATGCAGGGGGAAAATAGGATTTGAAGAAAGAGGTACAGAAGGATTTGGATATGATCCTCTGTTTATAGTAGACGGATATGATAGGACTTTCGCAGAATTAGGAGAAGAAATTAAAAATAAAATAAGCCACAGGAGTAGAGCTTTGAAAAAATTAAAAGAAGAGCTAAAAATTTTTTTGAATGAAATATAAACGAAAATTAGGAAACATATGTGAAGGTGATAAGCAGTGAGAATATTTGTAGTGAGTGATACCCATGGAAGAATAAATGAATTTATTAAAAAGGTCGAATACTTAGAAAAACCTGATATGATTATTCATTTAGGAGATTATATCGAAGATGGAATTGAAATTGAAAAGAGATTAAATATTAATACTATAAAAATAAGAGGGAATTGTGATTTTTATACGGAGAAGAAAAATGAGGAGACTATATTGAATATTGGAGATAAGAGAATATTTCTAACCCATGGGCATAAATATAATGTAAAAATGGGTATTCTAAATTTATATTATGCAGGAAAAGAAGAAAATGCAGATTTGATACTATATGGTCATACTCATATACCATCTATTGAAAAGAAGGATGGCATGATTTTTCTAAATCCCGGAAGTCCCTCAATGCCGAGAGGAAGGCATAAGAGGACCTTTGCAATTGTAGAAATCGGAGATAAAATAAAGGCAGATATTATAGAAATTTGATTTTGACGTATTGACAAGGATATTTTTATCTGTTA
>NZ_FMIF01000012.1:0-185832 GCF_900095615.1 Sporanaerobacter sp. PP17-6a
GATTTTTGTTTACAAATATAAATATTGTGATATAATTAACAATAAAAGATAGTTCATTATTTATCAAAGTATTATTGTTAAAAAGGATTATGTTTATTATTTTTTTAGAAAGCAACCTTAAGTATTAGAAGGTATTTTGAAAAAAACTTATTCTATAACGTTAGGTATTCAGATGTAGTCTGGAAAGATTATCTTATAGCATATGGGACTTATTTGGTCCATACATGGATATATTTTTTCCAATTTATAGTTTGTTATTTAACAATCTAATACTAAAATTTATTGTTGAGGTGAATGAGATGGAAGTTAAAAATAAGGAAGAATTATTACAAAAATTGAAAGAAGTGAAAAAAGCTCAAAAACAATTTTCGCATTTTACTCAGGAACAGGTGGATGAAATATTTTTTAAAGCTTCCATAGCTGCCAATAATAAAAGAATTGAATTGGCAAAGATGGCTGTAGAAGAAACAGGAATGGGGGTAGTTGAAGATAAGGTTATTAAAAACCACTATGCTTCGGAATATATTTATAATACTTACAAAAACGAAAAAACCTGTGGGATAATAGAGGAAGACTATTTTTTCGGTACCGCAAAAATAGCAGAACCTCTTGGGGTCATTGCAGCTATAATACCTACAACTAATCCTACTTCAACAACGATATTTAAAGCACTGATTGCCCTAAAAACTCGAAACGGAATAATTTTTTCTCCCCATCCGAGAGCTAAAAAATCTACTATAGCTGCGGCTAAGTTAGTTCTTGATGCAGCAGTTAAGGCGGGAGCGCCTGAAGGAATTATAGGTTGGATAGATGGACCTTCTATTGAACTTTCCCAGTTATTAATGAAGGAAGCTGATTTTGTTCTTGCAACGGGAGGACCTGCAATGGTTAAAGCTGCTTATTCATCAGGGAAACCTGCAATTGGAGTGGGACCTGGGAATGCTCCTGCGGTTATTGACGAAACTGCTGACATTAAAATGGCTGTGAGCTCAATTCTTATGTCAAAAACTTTTGATAACGGCGTTGTATGTGCATCGGAACAATCTGTAATAATAGTCGATAAAATATATGATGAAGTTAGAGAAGAATTTAAAAGAAGAGGAGCTTATATATTAAATAAGGAAGAAATTGATAAGGCAAGAAATATAATCTTAAAAAACGGACAAGTAAATGCAGATATAGTTGGACAGCCGGCATATAAGATTGCCAATATGGCAGGGATAACAGTACCTGAAGAGACCAAAGTACTTATAGGAGAAGTAGAATCTGTAGGAATAGAAGAACCATTTGCTCATGAGAAACTTTCACCTGTATTGGCAATGTATAGGGCTGAAGATTTTGAAGATGCTGTATCAAAGGCTGAAATACTGGTGGAACACGGAGGATTCGGACATACTTCTTCATTATATACAGATCCCATAAAGTCCAAGGATAGGATAGAAAAATTCGGGCTGCTGATGAAAACGGGGAGAGTCATAGTTAATATGCCTTCTGCCCTCGGAGCCATAGGAGATATATATAATTTCAAACTTACCCCTTCATTGACCTTAGGATGTGGATCTTGGGGAGGAAATTCCGTATCTGAAAATGTTGGTGTAAAACACCTGCTTAATATTAAGACTGTTGCAGAAAGGAGAGAGAATATGCTTTGGTTCAAAGTTCCGGAAAAAATTTATTTTAAATATGGCTGCCTTCCCGTAGCATTAAAAGAATTAAAGGACATGAATAAAAAAAGAGCATTTATTGTTACTGATAAAGTTATTTATAACCTTGGATATACCGCTGAGATTACAAAAACTTTGGAGGAATGCGGAATCAGTTATGACATATTTTATGATGTTAATCCTGATCCTACATTGGAAACAGCAAAAAAAGGTGCTGAAAGAATGAAAGATTTTAAACCGGATGTGATAATAGCATTGGGAGGGGGTTCTCCCATGGATGCGGCAAAGATTATGTGGGTTCTGTATGAGCATCCGGAAGCAGAATTTGAAGATCTGGCCATGAGATTTATGGATATAAGGAAGAGAGTATATAAGTTTCCCCACATGGGAGAAAAGGCAACTATGGTGGCAATACCGACATCCTCCGGAACGGGATCGGAAGTAACTCCTTTTGCGGTAATAACTGATGAAAAAACAGACATAAAATATCCTCTTGCAGACTATGAATTGACTCCGGACATGGCAGTAATAGACACAAAACTCATGATGAATATGCCGAGAGGTTTGACGGCGGCTTCGGGAATAGATGCATTAACTCATGCTATTGAAGCCTATGTTTCTGTTTTATCTACGGAATATACTGACGGATTATGTTTGCAGGCTATTGATTTGATATTTAAGTATCTTCCCATTGCTTATAATGAAGGGCCCTCTGATGTGGAAGCAAGGGAAAAAATGGCTCATGCATCAACTATTGCAGGAATGGCCTTTGCCAATGCTTTCTTAGGTGTATGTCATTCTATGGCTCACAAATTAGGTTCAATGCATCATGTGCCTCACGGTATTGCCAATGCACTGCTGATAAATGAGACAATAAAATTTAATAGTTCAGATGCTCCAAGAAAACAGGCATCATTTCCTCAGTATAAATATCCGCATGCTAAGTCTAAGTATGCTCAGATATCGGATTATTTAAAATTGGGAGGAAATACTGAAGAAGAAAAAGTAGAACTTTTAATTAAATCAATAGACGAATTGAAGAAAAAAATAGGAATTCCTAAATTTATCTGTGAATTTGGGATATCCAAAGAGAATTTTTACAGTACTTTGGATGAAATGTCGGAAAGAGCTTTCGATGACCAATGTACGGGATCCAATCCGAGATATCCTCTAATAAGTGAAATAAAACAAATGTATATAAATGCTTTTGAATAAGAGTCAGCATATGCTTACAGCTCAAAAAAATAAAGGCAGATTAAATTCTGCCTTTATTTTTTTGAGATATTCTATTTTAAAACGGTGAAGACTATATCTACATTCATACTTTTCCCATTTCTTATAATATTTAAACTTGCTTTGTCGCCTTTATTGTATTTATAAAGTATTTTTTTCAGCTGACTCATATTTTCTACTTCCTGATTGTCGATTTTTGTTAACACGTCTCCGTTTTCAAGCCCTGCTTTTTTTGCAGGAGAACTAGGATCTATTTCCAAAATTATTATACCCTTGTCTACATTTAAATTTACTCCCAACTGAGCTTCATATTTTTCTACTTCCACTCCGGTTATTCCCATGTAGACAATTTTATAAGATCCATCCTTTATTACTTGTTCGATTATAGGTTTTGCCACATTAATTGGTATGGAAAATCCCAGCCCCTCTGCTGTTTGAATCTTTGCAGTATTTATACCTATTACCTGCCCTTTTTCATTTAACAGAGGACCTCCGCTGTTCCCAGAGTTAATTGCCGCATCTGTCTGTATCAGATCTTCAATTACGTTATATTCATCTACCTGAATTGTTCTATGAAGACCGCTGATTATACCTGACGTAACACTTCTCTGAAAATCCAAACCTAATGGATTTCCTATTGCAACAGCTAATTGTCCTATTTCAAGGTTGTCGGAATCTCCAAGCTCTGCGGCATTTAATCCTGTGGCATCTACTTTAACTATTGCTAAGTCCAAAGCAGTATCGTACCATAATACCTTGCCCGATTTTTTGGTGCCGTCTTCAAACAAAACGGTTATTTTTTTAGCATTTCCGTCTCCGATTACATGAGAATTGGTAAGAATATAACCGTTGCTGTCTACTATGATTCCTGAACCGACACCTTCCACTTCTCTCTGCCAAAACATATCATTTTGTATTTCTACTGTTGTAATTCCTACAACCGAACTTATTGTTTTTTCTGCGACGGCCGTTACGCTGCTGACATTGCTATTTGGAGTTATATTTATTTTTTGCGCTGTATTTGTTCCGCTTTTTCCCTGCGTATAGATGGCAGGTACGGGAAGTATTTTCCCATATAAATAATTTGGGGCTATATATGATGTTACGATTCCTCCAATAATAGCTGCAACTATAGCTACAATAAAGTAGGAAAGAAAATTCTTCTTTTTTGGTTTTTTACTATTATCCTGAGAATAATAGATGATATCCGGTTTGTTCTCATCCATTTAAATTACCTCCTTATTCATTTTTCGTATCCTATACATATATAATAAAAAACAAATATCGAAGAAATATGGTAAAAGTGAATTTTTTTATAAAAAAATTTTTTCAAGATTTCCCACAAAGTCTTGATAATAATTACATATTTTTTTCAGATACTATAAACAAGGAGGTATTCAAAAATGTATAAAGAAAGGAGTGTTCTTAATTAAATTGTTGAAAAAAATTTCGATTATTACTGTTGCATTGGTTCTTTCTGTGTCTGCATTAGTATTCGCAGATACGGAAGAATATTCTAACACCAAAATTGAACAAAATACACAAGAAGAAGATTCTAAGAAGATAAGATCAGATATTAAAGAAGACTTGCCGGCAGAAACGAAAGCACAAATTAAAGAATTACGAGAAAAATTAAAGAGTGGCGAGATAACCAAGGAAGAATTTAAAGAAAAATTGAAAGAAATATTGCCGGAAGGATTTGAATTCAAAGAGAGAAAAGAATTACCGGAAGAAGTAAAGACTCAGATTAAAGAATTACGAGAGAAGTTAAAAAA
This sequence comes from Sporanaerobacter sp. PP17-6a, assembly GCF_900095615.1. Taxonomy (NCBI): domain Bacteria; kingdom Bacillati; phylum Bacillota; class Tissierellia; order Tissierellales; family Sporanaerobacteraceae; genus Sporanaerobacter; species Sporanaerobacter sp. PP17-6a. The sequence goes on from NZ_FMIF01000012.1 coordinate 4,673, forward strand.
AGGTGAGATAACAGAAGAAGAATTTGAAAAACAAATGAAAAAGATAATGCCGGAAGGCTTCAAATTCAAAATGAGAATTAAAGATGGGAAAGAATTACCAGAAGAAGTAAAAACCGAGATTAAAGAATTACGAGAAAAGCTAAAAAATGGAAAAATAACCAAGGAAGAATTTAAAGAACAAATGGAAAAGATCATTCCGTCGGATTCAAAATAGAAAATACACAAATTAGAGAGAATACCTCCTTTCCCCCCTCTGATATTATTTTAGTTAAACCCCAAAAAAGGTATGGTGAAATTCCATACCTTTTTGCTATAATATATTTAATATTATATAAATTTGAACATAGGGAGATTGATTTATATGTCTTTTAAAATATATTTAGTAGAAGATGACAGCAATTTAAATTTGGTCTTAACTACTTATTTAAAAAAAGAAGGATGGGAAGTAAGTCCTTTCTTAACTGGTAAAGACGCTCAAAAAGCTATTTCAAATCCGCCGGATTTATGGATATTGGATATTATGCTTCCGGATATAGACGGATATCATCTTCTTCAGGAAATCAGGGAGGCTTCTTTAAATATTCCTGTTATATTTATATCTGCAAGAGATGCGGATATAGATAGGGTTGTCGGTTTGGAATTGGGAAGTGACGATTATTTGCCTAAACCTTTTCTCCCCCGGGAATTGGTTATTCGTACCCGGAATCTTTTAGAAAGAGTATATGGAAGCGGCAGCAGAAACTTGAATATTTCTCCTTACAGTATAGATGAGTCCAGTAGAACAGTAAAATTAGACAATGAAGTTATTGAATTAACTTCAAAGGAATTTGATCTTTTGGTATTTTTCGCTAAGAATAAAGACAGAGCCCTTTCGAGAGAACAGGTACTCAATTATGTTTGGGGAGAAAATTATTTTGGAACGGATAGAGCTGTGGATGATTTAATAAGAAGACTCAGGAAGAAGCTTCCTCTTTTAAACGTAGAAACTATATACGGATATGGATATAGGGTGATGGACTCATGAAAAATTATCCTTTATCAATACAGATTTGGATGGTATTTGCTTTGATTACATTATGTATATCAATACTATTGGTCTTTGTTTTACCGTTGACTTTAAGAGATTTTTTTACTAAAGAAATTTATGAAACTATAGAAAGCGCTCAAGACTTATTAATTAATAGAATTGACAGAGATTATTCCGAAGATGATTTTAGTTCCGACAGTTTTTCTGAAAAAAAACAAATAGAAAATATTCGAACAGTAAATCATTTTATGATATATGGCAATAATACTATATTTATTACTTCCCCCACAATTTCTATAGACTTTCTAAGTGAAGTAAGAGAAAAGATAGAAACGCAAAACGCCAGCAGCCAAAGATACAGCGGACAAATCAACAGCAGAAAAATGTTTTATGTAATCTCAAGGGGCAAGATATGGGACCATGATGTGTACCTTGTATCTTATATGTGGGACTCCTATAGAGATGATTTAGTTCATACCTTATTCAGAAGATTAGTTGTAGTTATGACTTTTATTCTTCTTTTAAGTTGGATCCCAGCTATTTTTCTGTCAAGATATTTGTCCAAACCCTTAGTGGCATTGGAAAGAAGAGTCAAAAAATTAGCAAATCATGAGTGGGATGAGTCGTTTCAACTTGACCGAAAGGATGAAATAGGGGAACTGGGAGACTCCATAGAACAGTTAAGAAATCAGCTTCTTAAGCAGGATGAATCCCAGCAGTCATTTTTACAACATGTATCTCATGAATTAAAGACTCCTGTCATGGTTATCAGAAGCTATTCCCAAGCCATAAGAGATGGCATATATCCAAAAGGAAATTTGGATTGTACTCTTCAGGTTATTGACAACGAATCGGAACGATTGGAAAAGAGAATAGGAAATCTCCTTTATTTGACCAAATTGGATTATCTATCTTTGCACAATACTTCTAAAGAGATATTTGCATTAGACGAATTGATAAGAGAAGTTGTAGAAAGGCTCAGGTGGCGTAGAAATGAATTGGATTGGTTTGTAAAATTGGAACCTATAAAGATAAAAGGGGATATAGAACAGTGGATTGTGGTATTAGAAAATTTGTTGGATAATCAAATCAGATATTCTAATACAAAAATATCTATTTTCTTGACTAAATCCATAGAAGATGACAATGAGAAAGCATTGCTGAAATTGTGGAACGACGGAGCTCCCATTGAAGATAAGATCATGGAAAGACTCTTTGATAAATTCAACAAGGGATACAAAGGACAATTCGGATTGGGGCTTGCAATTGTTTACCGTATAGTGACTCTCCATGATTCCAAAATTTGGGCAAAAAACGAAGAAGAGGGCGTTTCTTTTTATGTAGAAATTCCATTAAGTGAAAATAAAAATTAAAATTCTTAAAAAATTAGTTGAAATATTTTTGGGTAGGTGCTAATATGGGTTTGGATAATTAAATATGTTCAGATGAGGATAATGAGAGATATTCATTTAGAATGGCCGAAGAAGAAATATAGTGATTTTGTCAAATGACTATAGAAGCTTTCAGGCAAAGGGATTGTTATCCGATGGATCTCTGGAAAGATGGAAATCACCGTAGGAGCAAGTGCATCATTTACGATGCTGCAACTCTCAGGTAAAAATACAGAGATATAATGACATCTGTATTGTCGTGTCATTATATCTCTGTATTTTTTTGTTTTTTATTATTAAAATTTGGAGGTGAATGTATTTGGAAAATTTAAAGAAGACCCCATTATATGAATGCCATCTGAACCTTAATGGAGAAATGGTTGATTTTGCAGGATGGAATCTTCCTTTGCAATATAAAGGAATAATCCAGGAACATGAAAAAGTAAGAAATGATGCAGGAATTTTTGATGTTTCTCATATGGGGGAAATTACTGTAAAGGGGCAAGATGCCTTTAATTATTTGCAGTACATTGTTACAAATGATATTTCCAAGCTTCAGAATAATGATGTCATATATACCTTTATGTGCAATCCTCATGGCGGAGTGGTTGATGACCTTCTTGTATATAAGTTTGAGGAAGATTATTTCATGCTTGTCGTAAATGCGGGAAATATTGACAAGGATTTTCAATGGCTGATCAGCAATAAGGAACATTTTTATGTTAATATTTGCAATATTTCGGCTGGGATAGCTCAAGTTGCCGTTCAGGGGCCTAAAGCCCAAGACGTGCTTCAGAAAATTACTGACTTTGATCTTAATGAACTCAAATTCTTCAAATTTAAAAGGGGTGCATATATAGGCGGTAATAAGTGCATGATTTCAAGAACCGGCTATACAGGTGAAGACGGATTCGAAATATATTCCGACAATGAAAGTATAATTTCTGTTTGGAAAAGCACAATTGAGGCGGGAAAAGAATACGGTATTCTTCCGGCAGGTCTCGGTGCGAGAGATACTTTGAGATTTGAAGCAAATCTTCCTCTTTACGGCAATGAGCTTTCCGAAGATATAAGCCCTATTGAGGCAGGATACGGCTTTTTTGTAAAAACTAATAAAGGAGATTTTGTAGGAAAAGATGCCCTGCTAAGGCAGAAAAAAGATGGAGTTAAAAGAAAAATAGTGGGATTTAAAATGACAGGAAGAGGAATACCCAGAAAGGGATATGAAGTTAAAAAGAACAACAAAAATATTGGGTTTGTAACGACCGGATATTTTTCTCCTACTTTAAAGAAAAGCATAGGTCTTGCAATGATAGATATCGATTATACTGATTTAAATACGGAAATAGATGTAATGATAAGGAATAAACCTATAAAAGCAGCAGTAATCAGCAGAAAATTTTATACAAAAAATTATCGGGAGGAATGAAAAATGAAAATATTGAAGGATTTGCTTTATACGAAAGATCATGAATGGGTGAAGGTTCAAGGCAATGAAGCATACATCGGGATTACAGATTATGCGCAGCATGCCCTTGGAGATATAGTCTTTGTAGATCTGCCCGAAATAGGTCAGGAATTTGAGGCTGGAGATAATTTCAGCGCAGTGGAGTCGGTAAAGGCGGCTTCCGATATTTATATTCCCATAAGTGGGAAAATATTAAATATAAATGAAGCTTTATCCGATGATCCCGCTCTTATAAATCAAGATCCCTATGAAAATTGGCTTGTATTAATTGAAATTAAAGATGAATCCCAATTGAATGATTTAATGAATTCCGAAGAATATGAAATTCATTGCAAAAAGGAGGATTAATTGATGTATCCCTATATACCAAATACCCCGGAAGATGAAAAAATTATGTTAGATTCTATAGGGTTATCCTCTGTCGATGATCTTTTTGACGATGTACCGGAAGAAGTGAAATTAAAGAGAAGACTCAACATAAATTCTCCCATGTCTGAAATGGAAGTTTTAAATCGTTTAAAAGCTCTTTCCAAAAAAAATATCAGTACCGAAGATATGGTATGTTTTCTTGGAGCGGGAGCTTATGATCACTATATTCCGTCAGTAGTGAAATATGTAATTTCAAAGCCGGAATTTTATACTGCCTATACGCCTTACCAGGCAGAAATAAGTCAGGGAACTCTTCAATCTGTATTTGAATATCAGAGCATGATATGCAGCCTGACCGGAATGGACGCAGCCAATGCTTCAATGTATGATGTAGGTACGGCCGCTCAGGAAGCTGGATTTATGGCTTGCGAAATTACAAGAAGGAAGTCTGTGGTTGTTTCCAAATCGGTTCATCCCGAAGTACGTAAAGTACTTAAGACTTATATGAAATTCAGACAAATTGAAGTTGTGGAAGCGGACCTAAAAGACGGAGTTACGGATATTGAAAAGCTCCAAAAAATTATAAATGAGAATACAGCAGGAATTATAGTTCAAAATCCTAATTTCTTCGGAATAATAGAAGATTTTTCCGAAATCGAAAATATAATTCATAGAAACAAGGGATTAATGATTATGAGCGTTGATCCCATATCTTTGGGAATTCTTAAAACCCCTGGGGAATGGGGAGCGGATATTGCTATAGGGGATGGACAAAGTTTGGGAAACAGTCTGAATTTTGGAGGCCCTTATTTGGGATTTATGGCAACAAAATCAAAATTCATGAGGAAACTTCCGGGAAGAATTGTAGGGCAGACGGAAGACAAAGACGGAAAGAGAGCTTTTGTCTTAACTCTTCAGGCAAGGGAGCAGCATATAAGAAGAGAAAAGGCAAGTTCAAATATATGCTCCAACGAACAATTAAATGCCTTAGCTGCAACAGTGTATATGACTGCAATGGGCAAGGAGGGCTTAAGAGAAGTAGCTCTGCAGTGTATAAGTAAATCTCATTATGCCTTAAAAAAGATAATTGACACGGGAAAATTTCAGTTGCTGTTCGACAAACCATTTTTCATGGAGTTCTGCCTAAAGAGTAAATATGACGGAACAAAAATAAACGAAGAACTTTTGAAGAAAAATATTATAGGAGGATATGAATTGGAAAGGGAATATCCTGAATATAAAAATTCCGTTCTTTTATGTGTAACGGAAAAGAGAACAAAAGATGAAATAGATATTCTTGCTGATGCATTGGAGGGAATAAAGTAAAATGAAGGAATACAATAAACTTATATTTGAAATTTCAAGGAAAGGCAGAAAAGGGTATTCTCTTCCAGAAAATGATGTTCCCCATCTAAAAGCAGATGATATAATTCCGGAGAATTTGTTAAGCAAAAATGAAATTAATCTGCCGGAAGTAAGTGAAGTAGATATAGTCAGACATTATACCCAATTAGGAAATAAAAACTATGGAGTGGATACGGGATTTTATCCTCTCGGTTCTTGTACAATGAAATATAATCCTAAGGTAAATGAAGAAGTTGCAGCTCTTTCGGGATTTACAAATATTCATCCCTATGAAAATGAGGAGAAGGTTCAGGGAGCTTTGGAGCTTATGTATGATTTATCGAAGAAACTTGCCGAAATAGGGGGAATGGAAGAAGTTACACTTCAGCCTGCTGCCGGCGCTCACGGAGAAGTTACAGGACTCATGATTATAAAATCATACCATGAATATAGGAATGATTACAAAAGAAGGAATATAATAGTCCCAGATTCTGCTCATGGAACTAATCCGGCATCCGCCGCAACCGTAGGATTTAATGTAATACAAGTGGAATCAAATTCCGAAGGGAGAATAGATATAGCAAAGCTGAAAGAGGTTATTAATGATGAAACGGCAGGACTTATGCTTACTAATCCCAATACCTTAGGCCTATTTGAAGATGATATATTAGAAATATCCCGTCTGATTCATGAATCAGGAGGCCTTCTGTATTATGATGGAGCAAATATGAATGCTGTGATGGGTATGGCAAGACCGGGAGATATGGGATTTGACGTAGTTCATTTTAATCTTCACAAGACCTTTTCAACCCCTCATGGCGGAGGTGGACCGGGGAGCGGTCCTGTAGGAGTAAAAAAGGATTTGGTTAAATTTCTTCCTTTGCCGATAATAGAAAAAAAGAATAATAAATATCGTTTGGACTATAACAGACCGGAATCGATAGGAAAAGTAAAGTGCTTCTATGGCAACTTTGGAGTTATGGTCAGGGCATATGCTTATATTCTTTCAATGGGAGGAGAAGGTCTCAAACAAGCAAGCAAAATGGCTGTATTGAATTCCAATTATATAAAATCGAAACTGAAAGGATATTATAATATTCCTTTTGATCATCTATGCAAGCATGAGTTCGTTTTGGGAGGACTTAAAAATGGAAACGGAGTTACTACATTAGATGTGGCCAAAAGATTGTTAGACTACGGTTACCATCCTCCAACCATATATTTTCCTCTTATTGTTAAGGAGAGTATAATGATTGAACCGACAGAGACCGAAAGCAAGGAAACGTTAGATGAATTCATTGATGCCATGATTGAGATTGCCAATGAGGCTGAAAAAGATCCTGAGATCCTGAAAAATGCGCCTTACAATACGATAATTAAGAGAGTTGATGAAGTCAAAGCCGCAAGAAGGCCAATTGTTAAAGGGATATAAACTGGGAGGTGATGAATATTATGGAAAAAGATGTTGTGGTAATAGGAGGAGGACCTGCAGGATATGCTGCAGCTATAAGAACAGCTCAAATGGGGGGGACTTCCCTGCTTATAGAAAAGAATAATCTTGGAGGTACATGCCTTAATGAGGGATGTATTCCCACAAAAGTGTTATACAGAAATGCAGAGATTTTAAAAACCTTAAAGAATATAGAGAATTTTGGGATACATGTGGACGGATATTCCATAGATATAGAAAAAATTCAGGAAAGAAAAAATAATGTGATAGATAAGCTCAGAAATGGCATTTTACAATTATTGAAGAAAAATAAAGTTGAAGTACTTTATGGGATAGGGAAAATACAAGATAAAAATACGGTTGAAGTTATATTAAATAATGGGGAAATAAGAAATATTCGGACTAAAAATATAGTAATAGCAACAGGGTCAACCTCTGCCCGATTACCCATAGAGGGGAGCAATAATCCTCAGATTTTCAACAATAAAACTTTACTGGATTTTAACAAGGTTAGCAAAAGCTTATTTATAATAGGCGGCGGAGTTATAGGAATGGAATTTGCCAATATATTTAATGAAATGGGTTCGGAAGTAACGGTTGCGGAATTTATGCCTGCAATATTACAACAAGTAGATGAAGATTTAATTAAGAGATATAAAATACTTGCCAAAAAAAGAGGGATTCACATTCATACGTCGGTTAAAATAAATAAAATTGAAAAAGATGAAAAAGAGTTTATAATAACCGGAGAAAATAAAGACGGCGAAGTAATATTTAAATCGGAAGACGTACTTTTGGCAGCAGGGAGGACACCGAATCTTCGGAGATTAAATATTGAAGAAATGGGAATAAATTTTGATAAAAAAGGGATAAAAGTGGATGAAAGATATATGACCAATATTCCCGGAATATATGCCGTGGGAGATGTAAACGGCATATCAATGCTTGCTCATTCAGGTTCATATCAGGGTATACAGGTGGCAGAAAGAATAATGGGAAATGAAGACACTTTAATTTTGCCTCCTATTCCAAGTTGTATTTTTGTCTTCCCCGAGATTTCTTCTGTGGGCATTACAGAAAAAGAGGCTAAGGACAAAGGGATAAAATACAAAACGAGTAAATTTATGTTCGGGGGGAACGGCAAAGCTCTCGCTATGGGAGAAGAAGAAGGATTGATAAAGATAATAGCCGATTCGGAAGACGATACAATCCTCGGAGTTCATATTATGGGAGCCCATGCCTCTGATTTAATTCACGAAGGAATGATCGCGGTATATAAGAAAATGAAATGCAGTGAATTTTCTCATACAATTCATGCTCACCCCACTTTGTCGGAAGTACTATCGGAAGCGATAATGACTGTAAATAAAGAGTCAATATATTCGTAGAACAGACCTTTTTATCCATGTATATCCCCTTGATCTTTTGTTAATAATTACTAATAAAGGAACGGGGGGATATTATGGATTATAAAGAAAGAGGAAAAAGAATAATTAAGTTGGCAAATGTATTATCTTTTAAACCTATTGAAGAAAAATATACGGCAGAATATGAAAAAAAGGAACTTATTGAAGATTTAAAAGCAGCTCATAGGGAATGGAAAGACAAGGAATCTCATTTTAATGATGTCACGGACCCGGACTTGATAGATCACGCTATATACGAAATAGAAGCTTCCAAGATAAAATATTTCTATTTTTTAAAAAAGATAAAAGAAAATCATCCGTTATAGCCCATAGGTAAATCATGTTCTTCCTCAATATAAATTTTCCGTAAAGTGGGTTTCAAAAAAAGCTTCCTTAAAATTCTACTTCATATAAAAGCCTTTTTTATAACCCATAGGGAAATTAAGATTTCCTTAATATAGATTTCCCGTTAAATGGGTTTCAAAAAAGACTTCCTTAATTTCTATTTCATATAAAAGTCTTTTTTATTATATAATAATATTAATATATAGTAGGGAGGATAATATTATGGGAATTGATTTTGGGGTAATACTTGCTTACGGAATTGGGCTGATTCTTCTTTATCTTATAGGTATGCTTCTTGTAATACCTATAAAAATGATAATCAGACTTGTTATAAATGGAGTACTGGGTGGAATACTTCTTTTGATTGTAAACTTAATAGGAGGATTTATAGGGATAAATATAACCATAAATCCTTTGACGGCAATATTGACGGGATTTCTGGGAATTCCGGGAGTTATACTGTTAATAATCCTTCAATATATTTTATAATCCATGGAAAATCCCATTTATCTTAATTTATATTTGACCTGAAATGGGTTTCAAAAAAGGCTTCCTTAATTTATAAGGTCTCAATAGAAGCCTTTTTTATTACTCATGGGGAAGTCATATTTTATTATTTGCATTTACATGATTTTTTTGATATAACATTATTAGTAAATAAAAAACCAAGGATAGGAGGAACTATATATATGGTAACCGAAAAATTGAAAGTCGAAACCAGAGAAGAAATAGGAAAAAATAAAGTCAATAAAATTAGAAAAGCTGAATATATTCCAGGAGTTATATATGGAAAAGACCAGAATACTTACCATGTGAAAATAAAAGAAAATGAGTTTTATAAAACTTTAAGAAAATTTGGGCGTTCTTCTATGCTCAACTTAGACCTTGACGGCGAAACAGTTCCGGTTATAATTAAGGAAATTCAAAGTGATGTTATAAATAATAAAGTTGTTCATGTGGATTTTCAGAAATTAGTTATGACAGAGAAGATCAAGATGAACATACCTATAAATTTAATTGGGAAAGATAATATAAAAATTCAACCTTCTATGGTAGTTCAACAATTGGATGAAATAGAAATTGAATGTCTTCCTGGAGATATTCCTGAAGTAATAGAAGGAGACGTATCGAATATTGATTTCAAAACTCCTCTTTTAGTTAAGAATTTAAATATTTTTGGAAACGAGAAGATTACAATACTTAAAAATGAAAATGATGCAGTAGCCATTTTGGTAGAACCTTCAAGATATACTGAAGAAGAACCTGCAGAAACTACTGAAGAAACTCCGGAAGAAACAGCGGAGGACGAAAAAGAATAAAAAAATATGTAGAAAAAGGTGTTAATTCTTGGTATAATGTTGTATAATTTAATAAAATGTTGGATATCAAAATACCTGTGGTGGGAGTTGGTATTGATGACTAAGATTATACTTCTTATACTAGTGATAATACCTGTATTTATTTTTGAATTCTATATTCTTACAGATTTAATAAAGGACTATTATTCTCAAAGAGATAAGAAAAAAACCAATATTAAAAAATTTCATGGGTTGCAGAGAAACGACTTATATATGAAAATGAAATAAGTACCTTTTTAGGTGCTTATTTTTTTAAAAAAGAAATTTAAAAGGGAGTGGACAAAATGGGTAGAATATTAGGATTTTATTTGTTTCCTCATCCTCCCGTTGTTATTGAAGAAATAGGAGGAGAGGAGAGACTTAAAGCTCAACAAACCATAACGGGGGTCGAGAAGCTGTCGGAGGATATTGAAAAGAAAAAACCTCAGACTATTATTATAATAACACCTCACGGTCCCATGTTTTCTAACGCAGTTTCTATTTCAACAGAAAAGAACCTTAAAGGGGATCTGAAAAAATTCGGAAATAATAATCTGGAATTTAACTTTGAAAATAATCTGGATTTAGTTGACAAAATAGTGGGAAAAGCTCAAAAGGAAGGAATACCCACGGCTAAAATAGATGAAAGGTTTGGATCCCTTTATAACGTAGATCCAAATATTGACCATGGTACATTAATCCCGTTATACTTTGTTAATAAAAAATATTCGGACTATAAGCTGGTCCATATAACATATGGGCTTATTTCTCCTTTAAAATTATATAAATTCGGAATTCTTATTAAAGAAGCAGTATTGGAATCCAATGAAGATATAGTGTTTATAGCAAGTGGGGATCTATCTCACAGGCTTTCCGACGAAGGACCATATAACTATGCCCCTGAAGGGAAGATATTTGACAGAGAAATAGTTGAATTTTTGAAAGAAGGTAATTTTGAAGATATTGCTTCCTATGATTTAAATTTCGGAGAAAAAGCGGGAGAATGTGCATTAAGAAGTTTAATTGTTCTGTCAGGATTTTTGGACGGTTTAAAATTAAAGACAGAAGTTGTATCCTATGAAGGGCCTTTCGGAGTGGGATACTGTACTATGAAAGGGTCCGTGGAAGGGGAGAAAGGCGAAGGCTCCACATATGAAAAGATATTGAAAAAACAACAGGATAGAATTGAAGATATAAGAGCAAAGGAAGACTCTTATGTAAAACTTGCAAGGCAGAGTTTGGAATATTACGTATCAACGGGAGAGACCATGAAAATTCCGAAGGATCTTTCAAAAGAATTATTGAATGAAAGAGCAGGAGTATTTGTAACGATTAAAAAGGATAATCTTCTCAGAGGATGCATAGGGACCATAGATCCGGAAGAAAGTTCAATAGCGGGAGAAATAATAAGGAATGCTGTAAGTGCGGGAACAAAAGATCCCAGATTTAATCCTGTTCGTAAAGATGAATTAAAGGATATTGTATATTCGGTAGATGTTCTCGGGAAAGCAGAGATTATAAAATCGATTGATGAACTGGATATAAAAGAATACGGAGTAATAGTATCCAAAGGGTTTAAAATGGGATTGCTGCTGCCCGATATTGAAGGAGTGGATACTCCGGAAGATCAAGTTAGTATTGCTATGCAAAAAGCCGGCATAAAAGATATCAAAGGCTGTACTCTTGAGAGATTCCAAGTAGTAAGGCATTTTTAGGGGATGAAAAATTAAGATTGTTAGAGGTAGAAAGAAGTTTGTTGTGGGAGATGAAATATATGCGTGATTTTAAGGAAGCCATGTATTATGAAAAAATGAATAACGGCAGAGTTAAATGTTTTTTGTGCCCTCACCGATGTACAATAAAAGACGGATATTCGGGGATATGCGGAGTCAGGAAAAATAAAAACGGGATTTTAAATACAATAAATTATGGGAAAATATCGTCCTATGCCTATGATCCTATTGAAAAGAAACCATTACGCAATTTTTATCCCAATACAAGGATATTTTCCATAGGAAGCTTCGGATGCAATTTAAAATGTCGATTTTGTCAGAACTGGCAGATTTCTCAACAGCTTCCCCCTACGATAGAAATTCCGGATAAGGATATTTTGGCTCTTGCAGGAGAAAATTCCATAGGAATTGCCTATACTTATAATGAGCCTACAATATGGTACGAATATGTTTTCCACATAGCAAAGAAGATAAGGGAAATAGGGTTAAAGAACGTATTGGTAACTAACGGGTATATTGAGCAAGAACCCTTGAAAGAACTTCTTCCGTTTATAGATGCATTAAATATAGACCTGAAATCCTACGATGACGAATACTATAGAGAACTATGCGGAGGGAATATAGGACCGATACTTGAAACAATTAAAATGTCCGCAGAAAAGTCTCATGTGGAAATAACTACTCTTATTGTTGAAGGAGAAAATGATTCTCCTGAAAAAATTGGGAGTATGGCTTATTGGATTTCTCAGATTGATAAGAATATTCCTCTTCATATTACAAGGTATTTCCCCGCATATAAGATGAACAATCCCCCTACATCTTTGGATATATTGACGGAGCTGAAAGAACAAGCAGATAAGTACCTAAAATATGTTTATTTAGGTAATGTATAAAGAAGGAGATGTCTTATGAATACTCCCATATTTAATGCACTGACAGAATATATGGATAAAAAAGGAGTATCTTTTCATATGCCCGGACATAAAGGGAAAAATACTCTCATAGATTGGGGAAAATATATTCCATATATAGATGTAACCGAAATTGAAGGAATGGATAACCTGCATAATCCTACCGGTATAATAGAGGAAAGTCAGAGACTATCGGCAAAAGCATTCCATTCTAAAGAAACTTTCTTTTCCGTGAACGGAACTACGGGAGGAATATATATAGCATTAGCAGCAGCGACCGATCCTGGGGATAAGATTTTGATTCAAAGGAACTGCCATAAATCCGTATATAATGGAATAATACTTAACAGACTTATTCCCGAATATATTTATCCTCATTATAATAAAAAATATAACTTAATAACAGGAATAAATCCGGAAGATATAGAATTAATATTAAGTAAGGATTCCGATATAAAGGCAGTAGTTGTCACATACCCTACTTATTATGGGATATGTTCAAACGTTGAAGAGATTTCAAGAATAGTCCATAAATATAACAAGATCTTGATAGTGGATGAAGCCCATGGAAGTCATTTCGTTTTTTCTCCCCATCTTCCCATATCATCTTTGGAGGCGGGAGCGGATATTGTAGTTCAAAGTACTCATAAGACTCTTCCAAGTTTTACTCAAACTTCCATGATTCATGTAGGAACAGACAGGGTAAATATAGATAAATTAAAAACCATGTCCTCCTTGTATCAAACCACAAGTCCTTCTTATATATTTATGGCTTCTTTGGATATAGCAAGAGAATATATGGAGACAAAGGGAGAGGAAAAACTGAACTCTCTTTTTGAAAATATTGACTATACTTTAAATAGGATACGACATATGAATAATGTATTTGTTTTCGAAGGGGATGCTGAAGATGATACGATATGGGATTTTGATAAGACAAAGATTATTTTAAGAATTAACGGAATGAAGGGAACGGAGCTCCAAAGAGTACTGAACAAAAAATATAATATACAATTGGAAATGGCTGATTATTATTATGGACTGATTTTAACTACGTTAATGAATGATAGGGAGGATTTTGAAAAATTAATATCTGCATTGACAAATATAAAAAAAATTGACAAGAATATTCCGACCTTATCTGTAGATTTCCCACCTGTTAATCAAATTCTTAGTCCCTGGGAAGCCTTTTATGGGAATAAAGAGGAATGTAAATTAAAAGATGCAGTGGGAAAAATTTCAGGAGAATTTGTAGTACCGTATCCCCCGGGTGTCCCCTTGATATGTCCTGGGGAAGAGATAACACCGGAAATCTACGAAAAAATTAGATTTTTAAAAGAAAATTCAGTGGAAATAATCGGGTTATTAGATTATAATATAGAAAAGATACGAACAATTAAATAGAAAGGAAGACTTAATATGAGGGGATTATTCATAACTTTGGAAGGACCTGATGGTTCGGGTAAGAGTACGGTTATCAAACTATTGTCAACATGGCTTAAAGAAAAAAATGTAGAATTTATAACAACCAGAGAACCAGGAGGAACCAATATAGGAGAAGATATAAGAAAAATTATATTGGATAAAAAAAACAACTCAATGTCTCCTCAAACAGAAGCTCTTCTTTATGCGGCAGCCAGAAGTCAGCATGTTTCGGAGAAGATACTTCCAGCATTAAAGGAAGGAAAGGTAGTTATTTGTGAAAGGTTTGTTTTATCCAGTCTTGCATATCAGGGAATTGGAAGAGATTTAGGAATAGATGAAGTGAAAAAGATAAATGATTTTGCAACAATGGGAATAGAGCCGGATTTAATTTTATTTTTCAATGTAAATCCCAGGTATTCTCTTAAAAGAAAAACCATAAGACATGGAGGGGATAGGCTGGAAAAAGAAGGAGAAAACTTTCACCAAAAGGTTTATGAAGGGTATCTGAAACTTTTAAAGATATACCCTAAAAATGTTAAAGTGATAGATGCTACAAGTACATTGGAGGAAGTTTTTTATGAAGTCAAGGAGAGCATGAAAAATATTCTTAAAGGAGGGGGAATTACAAAGTGAAGTTAATAATTGCCATAGTTCAGGATCAGGATGTTGTTACTCTTATAGATGAATTAACTGAAAAAAATTTTAGGGTTACAAAGTTGTCTTCAACGGGAGGATTTTTAAAATCGGGAAATACCACGCTTCTGATTGGAGTAGAAAACGAGAAGACACAAGAAGTATTGAAAGTTATCGAATACAGTTGTAAGACCAGAGAAATTACCACTTCTTTATTGACGATGTCTATGCCGGGAGAAAGCTATATTCCATATCCTATGCAGGTAAAAATAGGAGGAGCTACGGTATTTGTTGTAGATGTAGAACAGTATATAAGAGTGTAAATAAAGGGGGAGATAATATGAAGCTGATAATAGTCATTATTCATAATGAAGATGAAAATAGACTGATAAAAGAGTTAATCAAAAATAGATATCAAGCTACAAAGTTATCTTCAACAGGGGGATTTTTAAAGTCAGGAAATACTACTCTTCTTGTAGGGGCGGAAGATGAAAAGGTAGAAGAAATAGTGGATATAATTAAATCTGTATGCAGAAAAGAAACTAAAAACAAAGAAAACAGGAAAGACGAACAAGGAGGAACAAATATATTTATAATGAATGTTGATAAATTTAGGAAGATGTAGTTGGGGGAATTATATGAATTTTCAGGATATAATAGGTCAGGAAAGAATAATTGAAAATCTTAAAAGAGCTTTTAAAAATAATAAACTCAGCCACAGTTATCTTTTTCAGGGAGCCGACGGAATAGGGAAAAAGATGACTGCCTTGGCTTTTTCAAAGGCTCTTTTATGTAAAGAAAAGGGAGAAGAGCCATGCAATCGATGCAGTTCATGCGTTAAATTTGAAACAGGAAATCATCCGGATTTTTTTTTAATTCAGCCGGATAGAGATATAATAAGGAAAGAACAGATTGAAGATGTTATAAGTGATATAAATTTTAAACCCTTTGAGAGCAGCAGAAAAATTTATGTAATAGATGACAGCCAGAAGATGACCAGAGAAGCTCAAAACTGCTTTTTAAAAACCTTGGAGGAACCTCCTGACTATGCTATATTTTTTCTCATTATCGGACAGAACATGGGACTTCTTCCTACAATATTGTCAAGATGTGAGATAATTAAATTTTTCCCTGTGAGAAAAGACGAATTGGAAAAATTTTTAATAAGTAAGTATAAAAAGAGCAAGGAAGAAGCGGAATTTATATCTTCATATTCCAAAGGCAGTGTGGAAAAAGCGATAAGCATTGCTTCATCTGATGAATTCGTTGAATTGAGAGAAGAAACCATAAAAATTATTACGGATATAGTAGAGGGAAACAGTTTAAAACCATTTACTTCAATGGAATTTTTTATAAAAAACGAAAAAAAGAAAGAAGAAATATTTAATATAATATTATATTGGTTCCGAGATATATACCTGTATAAAGAGCTGAAGAAAAAAGACCTGATAATAAATAAAGACAAATTAAAATTGATTTCTGATCAAACTTTTTTAGATATAGATAAAATCAATGATATAATAGATAATGTACAATATACAAAAAATAATGTAGATAGAAAAGCTAATTACCAACTTTCGATAGAAACAATGCTCTTAAACATACAGGAGGGATGAGATGGTAACCGTTGTAGGAATTAGATTTAAAAAAGCAGGAAAGATATATTATTTTGATCCGGACGGATTGAATATAGAAAAAGACGATTGTGTTATAGTTGAAACATCAAGGGGAATAGAATTTGGATACGTGGTGGTAGGAATGAAACAAGTCACGGAAGATGAGATAGTTCCGCCCCTTAAGAAAGTTTTAAGAATCGCAACGGAGGAAGATTATGAAACTCATAGGCTGAATAAAGCAAAAGCTAAAGAAGCCTTTGATATATGTTTGAAAAAAATTGCAGAACACAAATTAGATATGAAACTTATAGATGTGGAATACACGTTTGATAATAATAAGGTCATATTTTATTTTACCGCAGACGGCAGAATAGATTTCAGAGAACTGGTAAAGGATTTGGCAAGTATATTCAGAACGCGTATTGAGTTAAGGCAAATAGGAGTAAGAGATGAAGCAAAGATGATAGGGGGACTTGGTCCCTGCGGGAAGCCTATATGTTGTGCCGCCTTTTTAGGGGAGTTTGAGCCTGTTTCCATTAAGATGGCAAAAGAACAGAATTTATCCCTTAATCCTTCAAAAATTTCAGGTATCTGCGGAAGACTTATGTGTTGTTTAAAATATGAATATGAAGTCTATGAAGAGCTCCTCAAAAAAATTCCTTCTGTAGGCACTATAGTTATTACGCCTTTGGGAAGAGGAACAGTAGTAGACACTTATATCATATTGGAAGCTGTGAAGGTAAAAGTAAAATTAAGCGACGGTACTGAAGGGTTAGTCAATTATAAGGTTTCCGAATTGGAAGTAACGGAAGAAAGGGATCCGGATTATGTTGTCCCTGTGGAAGAAAATCAGGAATTAGAGAATATAGAAAATTTTTGTAATAATACAGGCTGTGAAAGAAACATAGATTGCAAAGGCTGTGAAAGAAATATGAACTGCCCCATGAGAGAAGAAATAGAAAAACGTAAAGAATGAATAATAAATAATAATTCCCCTTTAAATCTTTCTGAATAAATGGTAAAATAACTTTAGTTGTTAAGATAAGTATTTTAGGGGGTGAATGTAAATGGCATATGTAATAGGTGATGCATGTATAGCCTGTGGCAGCTGCGCAGCTGAATGCCCAGTTGAAGCAATAAGTGCCGGAGATGATAAATACGTTATTGATCCAGATAAATGTATTGAGTGTGGATCTTGTGCAAATGTATGTCCGGTAGATGCACCAAAACCAGAATAATGATCTTTAAAAGGCCCCCTAATAGGGCCTTTTTTGATAATGGGAGAGAAAATCTATGGGCATAACTTTGAATTCTGATGAAAGATTGGATACAGTACCGGGAAGTTGTTATAAAATAATACAGAATATAAAAAAATTTTCTTATGGAACAGATGCAGTTCTTCTTGCTAATTACTGTAATGTAAAAAGAGGTTCAAAAGTTGTGGATCTGGGAACCGGAACGGGAATTATTCCTCTTTTGCTTGTGGGAAGATTTGAAGCGGATAAGATATATGGATTGGAGATTCAAAAGGATATGGCAGAAATGGCGGAAAGAAGCATTATATTGAATAAACTACAAGATAAAGTTAAAATAATTAATATGGATTTAAGAAATGTTTCCGATTTTTTTAAAAAAGAAAGTTTTGATGTAGTGACTTCAAACCCGCCCTATATGGTTAATGGAGGGGGAATTATAAATTCCGACGATAATTTCAGTATTTCCCGCCATGAAATATGTGCTACCTTAGAAGACATAGTGAAATCCGCAGAATTCCTTTTAAAGGATAAAGGGGAATTTTACATGATTCACAGACCATACAGAATAGCAGATATAATATGGAATCTCAGAAAGTATAAATTAGAACCTAAATCCATATGTTTAGTTTATCCCAAAATTGGGAAAAAACCTAATATGGTATTGATAAAAGGCGTGAAAAGAGGAAATCCCGAAGTAAGGTTTGATGATCCTATATATGTTTATAACGAAGACGGAAGTTATACTGATGAAATATATAAAATTTATCGTATGAATAAGGAGAAAAATGATGGATAAAGGTACTCTGTATATATGTCCTACTCCTATCGGCAACCTGGAAGATATAACTTTAAGGACATTAAATATTCTTAAAGAGGCAGACCTAATTGCTGCGGAGGATACCAGACATACATTAAAATTACTAAATTACTATAATATAAAGAAACCCCTCATCAGTTATCACGAGCACAACAAAAGGGAAAGAGGAGAAAAAGTAATTAAAGAGATAATTGAAGGAAAAAGGGTAGCTTTGGTTTCTGATGCGGGAATGCCCTGTATACAAGACCCGGGAGAAGATCTTATTAAACTTGCAATAGAAAAGGAAATACAAATAGTAGCCCTTCCCGGAGCAAGTGCTTTTATTCTGGCATTGGTTCTCTCAGGATTTCCTACGGACAAATTTGTATTTGAAGGGTTTCTTTCTTCATCAAAAAAAGACAGAATTAAAGATCTAAACAGGATTAGAGACGAAAATAGGACCATAATTCTTTATGAGGCTCCTCATAGATTTTTAGATCTGATGGAGGATATAATTCAGGTACTGGGAGATAGAAAAATGTCAGTATCAAGAGAACTTACAAAGATTCATGAAGAAACTTTTAGAGGAAAAGTGTCGGAAGGAATTAAAAAATTCAAGGAGGAAGGAGTAAAGGGAGAGCTTGTTATAATTCTTGAAGGAAAAAAAGAAGAGGAAAAAAATTTTGATGATTTACCTGTAAAGGAACACATTAAACAGTACATGAGAGAAGGGCTTTCTAAAAAAGAAGCGGTTAAAAAGGTAGCTAAGGAGAGAAAATTGCCGAGAAATCAAATATATAAAGAAGGAATAAATATAGAGGATAAATAACCCCTTCTGTAAGAAGGGGCAAATGGAATTATTTCTTTCTTAATTCTTCCAAGCAAGCAGGGCATATATTTTTACCTTTAAATACTTGAACATCTTTAGCTTGTCCACAGAAAATACATGCTGGGGCATATTTCTTAAGTATAATTTGCTCTCCTTCAACATAAATTTCCAATGCGTCTTTCTCGGCAATATCCAGTGTCCTTCTTAATTCAATAGGTATAACCACTCTTCCAAGCTCATCTACTTTTCTTACAATTCCAGTTGATTTCATATTTCATTCCTCCCATTTATTTAATTTATATCGACTTTATTCTACAAGTTAAATAGTATCATATATGCCAAATTAAGTCAACATTTTTCTGAGTGAATTATGAAAAAATTTTGAGAAGATAAAGTTGTAAAGTTTAAACGGAACAGAAAGGGGAAAACATGTATAAAATCAGTAAGGAACTCAAAGATAGGACAAAAGAACTAAATGAAAAATTAAAAACCAAGTACAGCAAGGTTTTTCAGATGAGCAAAAATGAAATTATTTCATATATTGAAGAAAATATCGGGGAAATAATTAAACTGGAAAGTTTACCTTTGGAGGAACTTAAAAAATATTATGAAAAGGGAGGAATAATAGGAGTTGATGGCTCAAAAAACAGGATAGGGAGTGCTTTTCCTCATTTTGTGGAATTATATCAGGGCCTTGCTAAATGTACTAAAGGACAAGATTCCTCAGTATATAAGGGAGATTTTTATACTCCTTTGTACAATGAGGAAGAGAAAAATATTTTAAATGAAAATGAGGTAAAGACAAATTCGGAAGAAAAAATTCTTAATTATAAATTATCGAAAATAGAAGTGGATGCGGCTCTTGAAGGCATTAATAAATTTAATCCTTCCGTTGTGATGATGGATGGTTCCTTGATAAGGTACAATATTGAATGTAACAATGAATGGATAAAATTAAAAGATGAATGTGAAAAAAGAAAAATAATACTTATAGGCGTGATAAAAGAAATAGAAACCTCAATTATAGGAAACTCCATGATTAAAAACAAAATTCTCAAAGATTACGAAATATTTGGAGATAGGGAGATGCTCTACGGACTATTGGAATATAAGGATATGATTTTAATAGAAACAAATGTAGGAAATAAAAATGAGGCAGGGCTTTCTTCGGCATTCATCAGAAGTTCCTTTTCACCTACGGCTATCGGATTGGATATATTGGAAAGCCAAAGGGATTGTATAATCGATATGGGGAGGCTTGTTGTTTCACTTACGGCAGAAAACAGCAGGGGTGTTCCCCTGTGGCTTGATATTGTGGATAAAGAAGTAAAGATTTCAGATAAAATGATGAGAGGAATACTGGAAACCGCTTTGGACAGAGAAATATTGGAGAAACTTTTTATTTCCGAAAGAGATAAAAGATGGTTATAGGAGGGAAAGATATGAAGGTTGTGGGAGTAACTACGTGTCAGGAAATATATATAGGCTCAAGGTCCAGAAATTTCAGAATGAATGAATTTCTAATAATACAGGACTCATATCAGGGAGACCTTTTGGGAGAAGTAGTGGAGGCTCAGACTTATAACCGCTACATTCCTTTAAATATAAACGGAGATTTGGCAGACAATCATGTCTTAGAGTCCTTACGAGCAATAGGCTATGATATTGATGAAGATACTATTTACATAGCCAAAATCAGATTGGTAAACGAAGCTTCTTATCCTGTGGAAACCGGGTCGGATGTACGAATTCCGGAATTTTCCGAAGTAAAGGATTTAATGATTAAATCTTCTCTGGAAGAAGGGCTGATATTGGGAGAAATAAAAAATACGGATCAAATGGTAAAAGATATGGATGATGAATTCAAAGATATTCTATATACCTTTGAAAATAATGAACTTAATGAACAGAAAGGCATCCCTTTTATATTTAATTTAAGAAGTATGCATCAATATCCTCATATAGGTGTGTTCGGCGGTTCAGGCTCGGGAAAATCATTTGGACTCAGGGTTATTCTTGAAGAACTTATGAAATTGAGCATTCCGACCATTGTTTTAGATCCTCATTTCGAGATGGATTTTTCTCAGGAAGGAGAATATATTCCGAAGGATTTAAGAAAGGATTTCTCGGAGAAATTTAAGTGTTTTCAAGTAGGATATCATATAGGAGTGAAATTTGAAGAGCTTTCCAATCAGGATTTGAAAAATTTGCTGGAATCTTCGGGTAGAATGTCTGATTCCATGAATAATGTGGTAGATATCCTATTTAAAACGAGAGACTCCTATTTGAGCTTTCATGAAAGATTGAAAATGCTTATGGATGCTCAGGAAGAAGGCTCCTTAGATAAAATAATCAACAAAATAAACGCTGCCACTACAGCTCAAGAAAGGAAAGGATGGGAAAGAAGAAAAGAAATATTTTTAAATTATGATAAAATATGTCCTTACAGTTCAGTAAAAGGAATAATGTGGAGACTCAATAGGCTCAATAATGAAGGGATATTCAGCAAGGATATAAGAGAGGTGGAAGAAAACCTTAAAATGGGTAAACTTGTGGTAATTCAGGGAAGTACAAGAATTCTTCAGGTATTTTCTACCTATCTTTTGAACAATCTTTATCATAAGAGAAGGGAATATAAAGATGCCCAGTATAAAGGAATAGCAGAAGATTATTTTCCGCCTTTTATCATAGTTACGGACGAAGCCCACAATTTTGCCCCGAAGGGATATGAAAGCCCTTCTAAGTCCATACTTAGAGAGATATCCCAGGAAGGAAGAAAATACGGAACCTTTTTAATTTTGGCTACCCAGAGGCCTACCCTCCTTGATGAAACCATTACTGCTCAATTAAACACTAAATTTATATTCAGAACCGTAAGAGCATCGGATATTCAGACAATAAAAGAAGAAACGGATATCACGGAAGAAGAATCAAGAAGGCTTCCATATTTAAAATCGGGAGATGTATTTATTTCTTCTGCCGTAATGGGCAGAACGGTATTTGTAAGAGTAAGAGCATCGGATACTACAAGTCCCCATATAGAGAACCCCTTTGATGAACTGGTAAGAAACAAATCAGATGATGAAGAAAAATTTTATGATATTATTAAGAACAGTATTCCCATAAATGAGCCTGATATTATATATATAATTCAAGATATAGAAAAAGAAACGGGAATAACATATACGGTGGAAGTTTTTAAGGAAAGGCTGGAAAAATTAGTACAGTCGGGAAGGTTAAAAAAAGAATCCACTCCGTTTTATGACGTATATAGATAGTGATGTTCTATAAAAAAGACTCTCCTCATATATTTAAACAAAAGGAGAGTTTTTTAATGATAAATACCATATGGTTTTTGCTTATATTTTTAGGAATAATTTATTCTCTGTTTTCAGGAAATCTTCAGGAAATAAATAATGCAATCTTAAAAGAAGCCGAGGCAGGAGTACTATTTTCTATAAATCTTATCGGAATTATGTCTTTTTGGCTTGGGGTAATGAACATAGCCGAAAAATCAGGAATATTGAAAAAGATTTCAAGACTGTTCAAAATACCCATTAAAATGCTTTTCCCCGGAGTTCCCGACAATCATCCTGCTCAAAGATGGATAATAATGAATTTGATTTCCAATATGTTTGGAATAGGAAACGGAGCAACAGCCTTTGGGCTGAAAGCAATGAAGGAATTGAATAGTCTTAATCAGAATAAAAAAAGAGCTTCTAATGCTATGTGTATGTTTCTCGTGATAAACATGTCATCAGTTCAATTAGTTCCGTTGACTGTCATCAAGATGAGAATGGATTTGGGATCTAAAAATCCCATGGAAATAATAGCCCCTGCTTTTTTGGCAACATCTGTTTCTTTAATAGTGGGAATAATAACCGTTAAGTTATTGGAGGTAAAATACAGATGTTAAATGCCATATCCGTAATCATCATACCGTTTATTGTAGGGACAATATTATTATATGGTTGGCTTAAGGGAGAAGATATATATTCTCTTTTTATAGAAGGAGCAAAAGAAGGACTAAAGACTTCCATAAAAATCATGCCCTATCTTATAGCGATATTTATAGCGGTAGGGATATTTAGGGCCTCTGGAGCAATGAATATGATGCAAACTTTATTTGAACCGGTGAATAAGATCTTAAAAATACCCGAAGGAATACTTCCGCTTATAATAATCCGTCCCATATCCGGAAGCGGAGCTTTGGGAGCGGTTAAAGACGTGTTGGAACACTGGGGGCCCGATTCTTTTCAAGGAAGAGTTGCGTCAATAATGATGGGCTCTACGGAAACTATTTTTTATACCATATCGGTTTATTTTGGCTCAATAGGAGTAAAAGACTACAGATATACCTTAAAAGCTGCTCTTATTTCTTATGCTGTTTCCATATTCTCATCAATATTGATTGCCGGAATTTTTTTTAGATAATGATAAATTTTAACTAAATTAAAAAAATAGGAGCTCTGAGCTCCTATTTTTTTAAAACATATACCCTTACCTTCCTTCTGCCAAAATCTTTGCAATCATCAGCAGAAGAAAAAAACAGATCTACTCTGCTTCCCTTTATAGCGCTTCCTGTATCTTCAGCTACAGCAAATCCATAATCCTGAGTATGGTCTAAACTTTCTATATATAGTTTAGAACCTAAAGGAATAATGCTTGGATCAACGGAAACTACCCCAGGCCGTGCTTTAGTACCCAAGGCGGTTAAGCCGTAACTATTGTCCCCG
Organism: Sporanaerobacter sp. PP17-6a; assembly: GCF_900095615.1. Classification (NCBI taxonomy): domain Bacteria; kingdom Bacillati; phylum Bacillota; class Tissierellia; order Tissierellales; family Sporanaerobacteraceae; genus Sporanaerobacter; species Sporanaerobacter sp. PP17-6a. The sequence continues at coordinate 28,745 of NZ_FMIF01000012.1, forward strand.
GGATTTTTACCTGTACTTTCATAAGATAAATCATAAGCCGTGGCAACGGCTACAAAAGAATGAGTATACCTTATGGCACCACGGGAAGACACAAAGTAATCCTTGGAACCTTTTTCCACAATTCTGGGAATTGGCTGAGAAACAATACTCTCTGATATTGTATCTTGAGAAGATAATTTTCCATCCTTAAATGTTGATTTTACAGTTATTTCTTTTAATCCGTTTGTTCCCTCTTGTACTACCTTTGTAGTTCCCTTTTCTAATTTATCCGTATGTTTTATGATACTCTCAAAGGGTAATTCTTTTTTAACTGTGTTAATCTTTTCTTCTACTCTTACGATTTTAATTTCTTCCATAGGTTCTATTTTTTCTCCTAATGCAGGATATGTGTAATCAAGTTCCCCCAATTTATAATTTAAATCTTTAAGTATATCTTCCACTCTATTATTTACAGATTGAACTTCGGCTGTTTTCCCTCCCATATTTATAACATAAGTTTTAGGCGTCTTAATGACGATAGTTGTGTCTCTATCAATCTTATAATTAGGTTTTAAATTTATTTTGGAACCTTCGGGAAGAGATATTTTTTCGCTTTTCAATAATTCTCCCACAGTAGACTGAAACGTATTTACTTTTCTTGTTTTATTGTCTATAGAAATAATAACCTCTTTTTGCTCCGCTTGATAAATCCCCAGAATTAATACAGCTGCTAATGATAATAAGGTCAAAATTTTTAGGTATTTGTTATTTTTATTCCAAAAAATTTTCATATTTTTTCCTCCTTCAATTTTGACTGTATAGTATTTTATTTCAAAATTATATGTTTGTCAAATTTTATAATAAAAAAGTGTAAACTTATGTAAATACAATAGCTCTATCAATAGGTTAGTATTGCCATAATATTTAATATTATTACATTTTGGATTTTAGTGGGTTGGAACAACAAAATAGATTGAATATTCTTGCATTTATAAAGAATTTATAATTCGCCCCTTGACAAAAATAGCTTTTTCCTATATATTATTTAAATAAATCATTATATGTGACAAATAATGAAGGGAAGAGTAAGCTTAAAAGAAAACTTTAGAGAGCCGGGTTTGGTGAAAACCGGTATTGGAAGTTAAGCTGAATATGGCCCCGGAGTTTTACGGCTAAACATGAAAGTGAAGCCGTAACGGAGTTATGTACGTTAACACATAAGGTTATTATTTGTAACTTAATGAGGTTTGAACTGCGAAGTTTAAACAAATTAGAGTGGTAACATGAAAAATAAGTCTTCATCTCTATAACAGAGGGGAAGACTTTTTTATTTGGAAAATATAATTTGGAGGGATTAAATTGAAGACTTATTATTTAACTACACCTATTTTTTATCCCAGTGACAATCTTCATATAGGGCATGCTTATACTACAGTAGCAGCAGATACATTAAAAAGGTATAAGAAACTTATGGGATATGATGTTTTATTAGTAACGGGAACGGATGAACATGGACAAAAAATTCAACAAAAAGCATTAGAATCCGGGGAAACTCCCAAGGAATATGTAGACGGAATTGTTGAAGATATAAAGAAACTTTGGAATATGCTGGATATTTCCTATGATATATTTATCAGAACTACAGACGAATATCATGAAAAAGCCGTTCAGAAAATATTTCAGAAGCTCTATGAAAAGGGAGATATTTATAAATCATATTATGAAGGACTTTATTGTACTCCCTGTGAATCGTTTTGGAGTGAAAGCCAATTAGTTGACGGAAAATGTCCCGATTGTGGCAGAGAAGTCCATTTTGAGAGAGAAGAGGCATATTTCTTCAGACTATCAAAATATAAGGACAGAATAATAAAATTATTTAATGAAAACCCGAATTTTATACAACCTGATTCCAGAAGGCATGAAATGATAAACAACTTTTTGAATGAAGGATTAGAGGACCTTTGTGTTTCAAGAACAGCCTTTGATTGGGGGATTAAAGTTCCCTTTGATCCGAAGCATGTAGTATATGTATGGATAGATGCTCTTTTATGCTATATAACTGCATTAGGATACGGAAGTGAAAATGATGAAAGATTTAAAAAGTATTGGCCTTGCGATGTCCATTTGATAGGTAAAGAAATAGTCAGATTTCATACTATCATATGGCCTGCCGTATTGATGGCTTTAGATATTGAGATACCTAAAAAGGTATTTGGCCATGGATGGATACTTCTTGAAAATGATAAGATGTCTAAGTCAAAGGGAAATGTCATATATCCGGAGCCTATGATTAAATTATACGGATTGGATTCCTTTAAATATTTTCTTTTACGAGAATTCTCATTTGGGCAAGACGGTTCTTTTTCAAGAGAGAAATTTTTGCAAAGGCTTAATTCGGATTTAGCAAATGATTTAGGAAACCTGGTCAGCAGAACCGTTACAATGATAGAAAAATATAGTGAAGGATTAGTACCTGAACCATCCGAAGAAGGGGAATATGATAAAGATTTAAAATCCTTGGCTTTGGAAATTCCAAAACAAGTTGAAAAGTATATGGACGCTTTGAATTTCAGCGATGCATTGGAAGAAATATGGAAACTGATTAGGAGAGCCAATAAGTATGTAGACGAAACATGTCCTTGGATTTTGGAAAAGGAAGGGAAAAAAGAAAGGCTGGATACGGTTCTTTATAATCTATTGGAGTCTTTAAGAATTATTTCTGTGCTAATAAGACCTTTCATGGAAAAAACTTCTGATGAGATATTTTCAAGATTAGGATATGAGACTAAAGACCATTCTTGGGAAGAAAGTAAAACATGGGGATTAATTCCTTCCGGCCAGAAAGTCCATAGAGGAGATGTATTGTTCCCCAGATTGGATATTGAAAAGGAACTGCTAAGATTAAACAAAGAAAACGAGAAGCTTATGGAAGAAAGAAGAGAGAAAAGATCTTTAGGAAAAAAACCAAAAGAAAAACTTAAGAAAAGCTATATAGATATTGATGATTTTGATAAAATAGATTTAAGAATCGGAAAAGTTCTTGAAGTAAAAAAACATCCCAGAGCAGATAAACTTTTAGTATTTAAAATCCAATTAGGAGAAGAAATAAGACAGATAGTATCGGGAATAGCAAAATATTATTCTCCTGAAGAATTAGTAGGGAAAAATGTAGTTGTAGTCGCTAATCTGAAACCTATAAAGCTAAGAGGGGAAGAATCTCAGGGAATGATATTGTCTGCTGCAGATGAAAAAAAACTTTCCGTAATTACTACCTTGTCCGGTATTGATTCGGGGGCAAAGGTAGAATAGGAGGTAGAAAATGTTAATAGACAGTCATGCTCATTTAGACGATGAACGGTTTGATCCCGACCGGGAAAATATTATTAGTTCCTTAAAGGAAAATGGAATATCTTTAGTTGTAAATCCCGGGTCGGATCTTTCTTCCAGCATTAAAGCAGTAAGGCTATCGGAGGAATATGAAAATATTTATGCCGCTGTGGGGGTACACCCCCATGAGGCAAAGGCAATGAGCGAGGAAACAATAGAAGCATTGAGAAGTCTTTCTGCAAGAGAAAAAGTTGTTGCCATAGGAGAAATCGGTCTTGACTATTTTTATGATAATTCTCCGAGAGACATTCAAAAAAAATGGTTTTTGGAACAGATAAGACTTGCTAAAGAAGCAGACCTTCCTATCATTGTTCATTCAAGAGATGCTTCTCAGGATACTTTTGATATAATTAATCAGGAAAAGGATAACAGGCTTAGGGGGGTTCTTCATTGTTACTCCGGAAGCGAAGAAATGGCAAGGGAATATATAAAATTAGGTTTCTACATTTCCTTTGGGGGACCAGTAACATTCAAGAACTCTAAAGTTTCAAAAAAGGTGGCTCAGGATATTCCTTTAGACAAGATGCTTATTGAGACCGATTCTCCTTATTTAACTCCCGAACCTAACAGAGGGAAAAGAAATGAACCGTCATATGTAAAATATGTAGCGCGCACTATTGCAGAGATAAGGGGAATAAGCTTTGAAGAGTTGGCGGAAAAAACAGCGGAAAACGCAAAAAATCTTTTTAAAATCGAAGAATAGATATGGAGGATATAATTGATTAAGGAAATAATAGTGGTAGAAGGCAAAGATGATATTCGGGCGGTAAAAAACGCCGTAGATGCGGAAGTCATAGCTACAGGAGGCTACGGATATTCTAAAGAACTTATAAACAGATTAAAAAAAATATCGGAGCGAAGAGGTGTGATTATTCTTACGGATCCTGATTTTGAAGGAGAAAGAATACGAAGGAATATCTCAAAGGATTTAAAAAATTGCAAGCATGCTTTTCTCCCGAGAAGAAAAGCATTGAAAAAAGGTGATATCGGAGTAGAAAATGCAGGTAAGGAAGATATAATAGAAGCTTTAAAAAAAGCAAGGCCTGCTTCTGTAAAAAGAATCGAAAAATTTACTCATGATGACATGATAAATTTTGGATTAACAGGCAGCAATAATTCTAAAAGAAGAAGAGAAATCTTGGGGGAAATCTTGGGTATAGGATACGGAAATTCTAAGCAGTTTTTAAACAGGCTAAATAATTATGGTATATCCAAAGAAGAATTTATAGATGGATTAAAGGAAATGGAGAAATGGAATGGAAGATAGAAGACTTTACTCTCCCAAAATGGTGAGAGATATCTTAGAAAAACATAATTTCAAACTATCGAAAAGCCTTGGGCAAAATTTTCTGATAGATGGGAATATTGTAAGAAGCATCGTAGAAAAAGGAGGGATAACTGAAAAGGATTTTATTCTTGAAATAGGGCCGGGAATCGGAACGCTAACGGAAGAACTGAGTATAAAGGCAAAATATGTTGTAGGAATAGAATTAGACGAAGCCCTTCTTCCCATATTAAAAGAAACACTCCGAGAGAGAAAGAATGTGGAAATAATTCATGGAGATATATTAAAAATAGATCTTGAAGAGCTTTTTCATAAAGAATTTAAGGGAGAAAGTATAAAAATAGTGGCAAATCTTCCCTACTATATAACTACTCCCATTATTGGAAGGTTGCTCGAAGAAGAATTAAACATCCAAGGAATAATAGTAATGATTCAAAAAGAAGTAGCAAGAAGAATGATTGCTAAAACTAATTCAAAAGATTACAGTGCATTATCCATATTTGTTCAATATTATACCGACCCTGAAATAATTCTTAATGTTCCCCGCTCTGTATTTCTTCCCAAACCAAAAGTCGATTCTTCCGTTATAAGGTTAAATTTGAAAGACCAAAAAATGGAGGTCGAAAATAAAGAAATATTTTTCAAAGTAGTACGGTCAGCATTCAATCAAAGGAGAAAAACTATCCAAAATTCTTTATCTTCCAAGGAATTAAATATTTCAAAGGAAAAAATAAAGGAAATACTAACTTTATGCAATATAGATCCCCAAAAAAGAGCGGAAAATTTAACTGCAGAAGATTTTGCAAAGATTAGTTCACTTTTTCCTCCTATTTAACATATATTAATAATAGTAACAAAAAGGGAGGGAGATATATGGGGACATCTTATATGAGAAAATTTTTTATACTTAAAGATGATCATTGTATGTTTTTAAATATTAAGCCTAAAGGTTTTGGCAAAATTATGGTAAAAGGGATAAAGGGAGAATTAGAGCTAAATATTGAAAACTGCGAGACGGAAGAAGATTATAAAATATTTTTAATAGGTAGAGGCAATCAGAAAATAGTATCAAACCTATTGGGGAGGATCATGACTGATGAAAGAGGTAAAGGAGCTGCAAAACTTACATTTAACTTGAATAGTATGGGAGAAGAAAAAATACCGATAGAAAAATATAGCGGAATAATTCTTAAAAGAGGAGAAAATATTTTGCTTACAGGATATATTGTTAAAGATGATGGTATAATAAATCAATATATAAGAAATTCTTCCCATGGGAAAACATTTCCTCAGGAAAGAATTGTTAAAGAGCCTATTGAAAAAGAGGATAAAGTGCCGGAAATATCCCATATACCTGAAAATCAGGAAAATATCCCGGAGCCGGAGCAAACTCTTCAGGGGCTTCACGAGGAACAGGAAATAGTAGAAGAAGAAAAGATACAAGATGTAGAAAATATGGTGGCAGATTCGGAAAACCAAGAATCATCTGATGATACTTTTGAAGAACAGGAAATGAAATACAAAGAGAGACAGCAAGATATGGAATACATAAAGAGAGTCAATTATAAATCTCAGATGACAAACTATTTATTGAGTATCCTCAGATTTTTTCCTAATATAAAACCATTTAAACTTGATCTTAAAGGATATGAATGGTGGAGAATAGAAAGTGGAGATCCTGACATGCACAGAGGTTTTCTTCCTTTTTATAATTATATATTTAATATGGGAAATGAATATGATTTTATGGGTGATACCCCCAATTGTAAAAGTATGATGAAAAAATACGGACATTATATCTTTGGAATGTATAAAGAAAGTGGAGAAGTTAAATATTATATATATGGGATTCCCGGAGAATTCTCTGCAGAAGAGCATCCATTAAGAGGTGTTACGGGGTTTAACACGTGGTTTGAGGGAGAAAGTGCCATAGGATATTGGTTAATATATATTGACCCTATGACAGGACATGTAATTCGTCTTCTTAATCCAATGGTTCCTTCTAATTGAACAGTATATGATATAATTATATTAAGGAATAGGAAAGGAGGAAATTTATAATCTTGCAATATATAAATAAAGGAAAAACTGAAGAAAATGGTTCAAGTTGTGCAGTCTGTTTCGACGAGAGAAATCTTAAAAAGGTTAAAGAGAATATGATTGAAGAAAAGAAAATAAAACTGCTTTCAGAAACTTTTAAAGCCTTGTCAGATCCGACGAGACTTAATATTATCTACGCTCTTTCTCAGAGCCCATTATGTGTGTATGATATAGCTCGGGCTTTAGATATGAGTCAGTCGGCAATATCTCATCAATTAAGAATTCTCAGGAATTTAAGATTGATAAAATATAAAAAGGAAGGGAGAATGATGATTTATTCTTTAGACGATGATCATGTTCTACAGCTTTTTAATCAAGGCTTGGATCATGTTAAGCATCAATAAAGAAGAGAAAAACTATAAATTCTTTGTTACTATATTAATGGCACTTATAATTTCGGACAAAACAGCTATTCGTTTTTGCCTATCTAAAATAAAAGCTTTTTTTTCTCCTTCGCTTATATTTGATAAAAAATACATTGGGGGCAGGTTATTAAGTGCTATGGATTTGACATCATTTGAATAATTAATATTTTTAAGGAAGGGGTAACCTTCTTTAATTTCATTTAATATTTCACATACCAAAATTTCCATATAATTTTTTACCATTTAATCCAGCTTCCCTTACATTAGATTTGTAATAAATATAATTTAAATTATATCATATAGTCTTTTAGTCATGCAATACTTTAGAGCAGAGGTCCTATAAGTTTTTAAAGAAAAAATTAACGAACCAATAAAAGGATTTAAAAAACTTGTTATATTTATAATGGAATGAGGTATATATATAATAGGTTTTTAATAAGGAGGAATTTAAATGTCAAATGTTGTAGTATATTCAACAAGTACTTGCCCTCATTGTGTAGCTGCAAAAGAATATTTGTCGAGTAATGGGATAGAGTATACGGAAAAAAATGTACAAACGGACCCGGCTGCAAGAAAGGAACTTATGGCAATGGGACATATGGGAGTTCCAGTTATATTGGTAGATGGAGAAGAAGTAGTCGGATTTGACAAGCAGAGATTAGATGATCTTTTATCATTAAACAAACAAAAACAGTAAATACTGTTATCAATTGAAAAGTTTAGCAAAAAAGGCTTCCATCAAAATATTGATAAATTAAGGAAGCCTTTTTTGAAGCCCATTTGATGGGAAATATAAATTAATGAAAACAGGATTTCCCTATGGGTTATAAAATAAGAGGCTTTTTCTTTATATAATATATTATATAAAGAAAAAGCCTCTTAAAAGCTATATTTAATTATTCAAAGCTTCTAATAATTTTTCCAAATCCATTCCATGAACCATTGCGGCTTCTTCTAAAGATTCCATCTGGCTGGCAGGGCATCCAATACAACCCATTCCATTTTTTATAAGGATTTCAATAGATTCGGGATACTCTCTGATTATTTCACTAATAAGCATATCCTTTGTTATTGCCAATTTATATTTCCTCCTCTAATTTTTTTAGATAATAATATCATCTTTTATATACCCATTGTACTATATATATATCATTTCATAAACCCTAAAAATTATAAAAAATAATTAAAATTAAAAAATATTAATCATAAAGAATAAAAAAAATAATAATGGACATTCTTATAACAGGAGGTGAAAATATGGAAAATAATGATAATAACAGAAACAGGGAAAATGAAAAAAGCAGGGATAAAAATAATACAGGCGGTAGAACAAGTGTGGGGGAAGTGCTTTTAAGGATACTTGTTACAGCAGTAGTAGTAGCAATAGCAGCGTTTTTGACTCCCGGATTTACTATAAACGGATTGTGGAGTCTTTTATTGGCAGCAGTTGTAATAGCTCTTCTTGACTGGTTGATACAAAAGGTAGCGGGAATAGACGCATCACCTTTTGGAAGAGGAATTACAGGGTTTATAGTGGCAGCAATTATTTTATATGCTACAAAATTTATAGTACCCGGATTTAATATATCAATATGGGGAGCTATCATAGGAGCCTTAGTTATAGGCATATTAGATGTAATAATCCCAGGAAGAGCAATGTAGATGAAATACAGGAAAGCAGATTATCTGCTTTCCTGTATTTTATTGTTTTTGGATATCTCGTTAATTTTTTCATATAGCTTTTTGGTATTCCTATTGCTTATAAAAAATGGGAAATTTTTTATTATAATCTTTGATTCTTTGTATAAAAATAAAAAGCATACATAAAATACATAATGTACATTAAATAAAAATTATGATATAATGGGGGTGAAAGAGAGGTGTTTTTAATGTTATCTATAAATGCTACAGATATGAGAAAAAATTTTGGAAAATATATTGATGAAATTGTTAGGACTAAGCCTATATTTGTGAAACGTTCCAGAGACTGTTTTATGGGTATCAGTATAGAAATGGCTAAAGAATTGGTTAAAGATGTTACTTTTACCGTGGATAAATATATAGAAAAAGACAATTCTGTTACTTTATCACTCAATGGATTTGACTTGGTAGTAAATGAAAAGGATGAGACTACTGCAATAAATTCTTTGATAAAAGATTTTAGAGAATATGCCTTGGAATATTATAAAGATATAGAGTTTTGGTCAAGTGATATAAATAGAAGAAACCAGATGAAATCTATATTGAAAGTTCTCCTAACCGATAATGACGAAGAGATAAGAGAGAGTTTTGTATGCCAAGTTGGAAAGAATTAAAAAGATTTTGCGATAGAGATGGATGGGAATTATATAAAAATACTGACCATTGCTTCTATCGAAAAGTAGAAAAGGATGGAACCATCAGAAGGGTAAAGATTTCAAAAGGTTCGGGAGAAATAAAATATCATCTTTGGCGAGAGATACTTAAAAAACAATTAGGAATAACTCAGGAATATTTTAATAGTAAAATTTAACAACAGAATAAAGGAGGAATTATTGTTGGATAAAAATGAAATATACAAAGCGCTGGCAAAAGTCAATGATCCGGAACTTAACAGAAATTTAGCGGAATTAAATATGATAAAAGAAGTAACGGAGGAACAAGGAAATATTAATGTGGTACTTTCTCTGACTGTAATGGGATGTCCCATGAAAAATAAAATAGAGAACGACGTAGTTGATGAATTGATGAAGTTGGACGGAGCAAAAAATGTGACTGTAAAGTTTGTAGAGATGACCAATGAAGAAAAGAAAAAATTGTTTTCCGACAATAAAAAAACTATAAATGATTTTAAAAATACTGTTATTCTTGCAATAGGAAGCGGAAAAGGCGGAGTTGGAAAATCTACGATTACGGCTAATATTTCTATAGCATTAAGCAGACTTGGATTTAAAGTAGGGGTTCTTGATGCGGATATATTAGGTTATAGTATTCCTCAGATAATGGGTATTAAGGATCAAAGACCTAAAGTAATAGGAGAAAATATAATAATTCCGATAGAAAAGTTTGGGATAAAAATAATAAGTATGGGAAATTTGGTAGATGATGAAAAGCCTCTTATATGGCGAGGACCAATTCTTGCAGGAATATTTACTCAATTTTTAAATGAAGTAAGTTGGGGGAAACTGGATTTTTTGTTATTGGATCTTCCACCCGGAACGGGAGATATTCCTTTAAGCATTATGCAGCAAGTTAACGATTCAAAATTTATTATAGTTACTACTCCTCAGATTACGGCAAAGGATGTTGCCAGAAGACTGGGGTATATGGCTCAAAGAACCAATACAAAGATATTGGGAGTAATTGAAAATATGTCTTATTTTGTATGTGATAAATGCGGTGAAAAGCATTATATATTCGGTAAAGGAGAAGGGCTGAATTTGAGCAAAGAATTAGGAGTTGATTTGTTGGGAGAAGTTCCTTTGCTTAAAGAGATAAGAGAGGGAAGCGATAAAGGCAAGCTGCCTATTTTGAAATATAAAGAAGTAGAAAGAATATATATGAATATAGGAGAAAATATAGTTAACCATTTAAAATAAATTTGAAGCGGAGAGATTATCATGATAAAACCAAAAGCATTGAAAGTTGGAGATACTATAGGGGTTATATCACCTTCCGGACCTACTTCAAGGGAAAATGTTGAAAAAGCTCATGATGTACTTATGAAAATGGGCTTTAAAGTAAAAATGGGGAAAAGTGTATATGAGCATTATGGCTATTTATCAGGCCGGGATGAAATAAGAGCAGAAGATATAAATAATATGTTTTCGGATGATGAGATAGATGCAATAATATGCATGAGAGGGGGATATGGGGCTTCAAGGATATTGGATATGATAGAATATGATAAAATCAGGAACAATCCTAAGATATTTGTGGGATATAGCGATATCACTCTTCTTCATATAGTATTTAATCAGATATGCGGACTTGTCACCTTTCATGGGCCTATGGTTTCATCAGATATGATAGAAAATTTCAGCGATTTTTCGAGAAAAAGCCTTTTTAACTTTATATCCGAAAAGAATCCCGAAAAGAAAATCAAAAACCCCGGGGATGAAAAGATAGAAACCTTTAGTATGGGTGTATGTGAAGGAGAGATAACAGGAGGTAATTTGTCCCTTATAACGGCAACCTTAGGGACACCTTATGAAATAAATACAAAGGGAAAGATACTTTTTCTTGAAGACGTAAATGAGGAACCTTATAGTATAGACAAAATGCTTACTCAGTTGAAACTTTCAGGGAAATTTTCGGATGCCGCAGGGCTTATTCTCGGAGATTGGAATAATTGTACTCCTAAATCCCATGAATATTCAAACAGCCTTACTCTTGAACAAATATTTGAAGATATCATTAAGCCTTTAAAAAAACCTGTCATAAAAAATTTGAAATCAGGTCACTGCAAACCTAAAATCACAATACCCTTTGGAGTCAAAGCGCGGTTAGATGCGTCTAAGGGAGAATTATATATATTGGAAAATACAGTAGAATAAAAAATTGGACAAAATAAGCACCTGAGATTTAAGCTAAAAATAAATCTCAGGTGCTTTTTATTTATGGAAAATGACCACTTTCATCTTATTAAATGCTTTTGAAAGATATAACTATATTCTGCTGCTCATTTTTTAACAAATAATTAAAAAACGTATTGCATTTTGTTTTATAAGTAGTATAATAAGCTTAAGAAATATTTCTTAAGTGAAATTTTGTGCAAGGGAGTTGAGTTAACAAATGAAAGCAGCGGTTTTTCACGGTATAGAAGATATAAGAATCGAAGAAAGAGAAATTCCTAAAATAGATGATGACGGTATTTTAATAAAAGTCAGCTATTGTGCTATATGTGGAACTGATGTAAGAATATATTTTAATGGGCAAGATAATGTAATTCCACCGAGAATAACAGGCCACGAAATTTCTGGAGTAATTGATTCAATAGGAAAAAATGTGCAAGGATATAAAGTAGGGGACAAGGTTGTAGTAGTTCCTCAAATTGCCTGCGGAAAATGTTTTGAATGTTTAAGAGGAAATAGCAATATGTGCAATTCAGCAGACGTTATCGGCTACGGGCTTGACGGAGGATTTGCAGAATACATGGCCGTCCCCGGAAAGGCAGTGGAACATGGAAATGTAATAAAGCTTGAGAAAGATCAGGATTTAAAATTTTCGTGCATAGCAGAACCTCTTTCCTGTGTAATAAACGGGCATAAGAATTTAAATATAAAATTAGGAGATGATGTATTAATCGTAGGTGCCGGACCTATCGGTACAATGCACGCGCTTCTTTCAAAAGCCCAAGGAGCATCCCGTGTAATATTAGCAGATATCGAGGAGAACAGATTAAATTTAGCTCATGAATTGGGTACTGATTTTGTAATAGATACCAGCAAAACAGATCTATATGAAGAAGTTAATGAAATAACTAAAGGTCAGGGGGTGGATGTAGGTATCGCAGCGTGTTCAGTTCCATCTGTTCAGAGTCAGGTATTGAGTGTTATAAAAAAGGGGGGAAAAGCTCTTTTTTTTGCTGGTCTTCCTAAAGGTAAATCTATAAATCCTATAGATACAAATATTATTCATTATAAAGAGATATCATTGTACGGATCCTTTGGTTCAACTATAACTCAGCATATCACAGCACTTAAGTTGATAAATTCAAAGGTTATAAATGCAGATAGGCTGATAACTACAATACTTCCAATTGATAAACTTGTAGACGGGATTAAAATGGTAAGAAGAGGAGAAGGACTTAAAATAGCAATAAAGATGTCATAAAATATATATTTACAAACCACCTCAGTATATTATACAATTATATTATACGCATAATTTCCTATAAGAAAATTTGTGCATAAATAATTGTTATGGGGTGATAAAGTGATAGATATAAATCAAGAAAGATTGATGCTTAGAGTGCTGGATATGTATTATAATAAGGAACTTTCTCAGGAAGTTATAGCTAAAAAATTTCATATATCCAGGTCAACCGTATCGAGACTGATTAGTAAAGCTAAAAAACAAGGATATGTAAGCATTCATATTAACTATCCGGTGAATAACTGTATTGAATTGGAAGAGAAATTTGAAGGAAAGTTCCACTTAGAAGAAGCTATTATATTGAATGCTACCAGTACGGAATTTTCCGACATGGTTGTTCCTCGGGCGGCGGCAGAATATTTACTCAGAATAATTGATGACGATATGTACATATCTATGTCCTGGGGTACAACTCTGAGAAAAACAGTAGATAATATTGCTGCTTTAATGCCTGGGGTAAAAAGAATCTTTAGGGGAGTTAAAATTATTCCTCTCTTGGGATCTCCTAAAATGACTTTAAATATTGATGCTCAGCTTAATTATTCTAACGAATTGGTTGAAAGGTTGGGGAAAATTTTGAATTCAGCCAGTTATAATTTATCTGCACCGATGATAGTTGAAAATAAGACTGTCAAAGGGGTATTAGAATCAGAGAAGCAAATAAGTGATATTTTAAAGATGGCTAAAAAAGCAGATGTTGCTATTGTAGGAATTGGTTCGGTAGATGAAAAATCATCACCATTATTTTCAGGATTGATAACAAAAGAAGAGCAGAAAAAACTTCTTAGTCTGGGGATAGTGGGAGAAATTGCATTTCACTACTATAATGAATCGGGAGATATAATATCAACTGAGTTTGATGACAGGTGTATAGGGTTAAAAATAGGTGAAATATTAAATATACCATTGAGAGTGGGAATAGCTTATGGGGAGAAGAAGATTAAATCAATTCGGGCTGCTCTTAAAGGGAAATTAATAAATGTGATTATAACGGACAGCATTACAGCGGAAAAAATTTTGAAGGAAGGTTAAATTATGAATGATTTTTCTTTCATAGTTTTATTTTCAGCTTTAGGGTTATTTTGGATAATACAAGGAATTTTTACTTATTATCAAATGAAGAATGTTAAAAGGAACTACCAAGATATTTGTAAGAATTATGATAAAGGATATTTTTTTGGAATGGGAAATAAAAAGGGAATACTGTCAAGGGGGTATATAGTATTCCTTGTGGCTAAAAAAAACGGAGAAATTGTTCAAGGAAAAATATTAGGCGGAGTGTCGGTTTTCAATAGGTTTAAGAATTATGATGAGATAATTGGTAAGAATATCTACAATTATAAACCGGACAGTACGACTTCAAAATATAAAGCTGTAATTATGGCAATAGAAAATATAAAAAATTATATAGAAGAGAAAAAAATTGAAACTAAGGAGTGTTAAAATGCTTGTAAATACAAAGGAAATGCTTTTAGATGCAAGAAGGAAAAAATATGGAGTTGTACAAGCCAACGCATGGGATTTAAATAGCTTGAGAGCTATTTTAAGAGCAAGTGAGGAGAAATCCTCTCCTGTAATAATCGGCCTTGCAGAAGCTCATTTTAAATATATATCTTTAGCTGAAGTTTATAGTTTAATTAGATACTATGAAAATACGTTTTCTGTTCCGATAGCCCTGCATTTAGATCATGGAAATTCTTATGAAGCAGTGATTGGTGCTATAAGGAATGGTTTTACTTCTGTAATGATAGATGCATCCGGTGAAAAGTATGAAGAGAATGTAAGAAGGGTTTCCGAAGTGGTAAAGGTTGCTCATGCTTGTGATGTGACTGTTGAAGCCGAATTAGGACATGTAGGCATGGGAGAGGATTATGAAAAAATAGATGGAGAATTAAAAGATAAGTTTACAAATCCAAAACAGGCCAAAGAATTTGTTGAACTAACAGGAGTAGATAGTTTAGCTGTAGCTATTGGAACAGCTCATGGTGAATATAAGGGAAAACCCAAATTGGATTTTGAAAGATTAAAGGAAATAGCAGATGCAGTAAAAGTCCCATTAGTTCTTCATGGAGGTTCCGGAACGGGAGATGAAGCTCTTAAAAAAACAGTAAAACTGGGGATTTCTAAAATAAATATTTGTACTGATCTGATGAAAGCGGCAAAGGCTGAGTTTAATTCAGTAATCAATAATAATAATGTAAATTATGCTGATGCGCTGCTTGCCGGAGAAGATGCAATCAAAAATTGCTTGGAACATTATTTTGACATATTCGAATCATCAAATAAGGTAAATGCCTGCTTGTAAGCAGGTATTTACCAAAGATAATATTTAAACCGATAATAGTTATTTATAAAGTATAGTTTTTAAATATAAAGAAATGAAGTGAAATTATTATTTATTAAATATATTAATTCAAGGAGGGAACTATATGAATGCGTTATCTAAAGGAGCAGAATATTTTATTTCACTGTTTCAGGCAGGAGGTAAAACTTTAGTAGGACAAATTACCGGTATATTGCCGACCTTGGCATGTTTGATGGTAGTTATAAAAGCAATAATAAAGTTTATCGGTGAAGAAAAATTAAACAGTTTTGCACAGCACAGTTCGAGTAATACTTTTATGAGACATTTGATATTACCTGCAATTTCGTGGTTTGTACTTACAAATCCGATGTGTTATTCTATGTCAAAGTTTATGCCGGAAAAATATAAAGCATCCTTTATAGATTCGACATTTTCATTGGCACATCCTTTTACAGGGTTATTTCCTCATACTGACCCGGGAGAATTATTTATATGGCTGGGAGTATCTCAGGGGATTCAAAAACTCGGACTTCCTATAGGAGGGCTTGCAATAAGATATTTATTGGCAGGACTTGTTTTGGCCTTTATAAGAGGGTCATTAACTGATAAATTATGGATGTATTTTGCTAAGAAAAATAATCTTCAAGTTGATTAGTATTTTGATGGAATGAAAACGTTGCTTGTTTTTTTGAAGGAGGAATAATATTATGACTTATAAAACAGTTAAAGTAGAAAAAGGCAGAGGAGGATGGGGAACTCCTTTACTAATTACGCCTGTACCCGGAAAAGATAAAATATCATCTATAACGGGAGGAGGAATTCATCCCGTAGCTCAGAAGATTGCCGAACTGTCGGGAGGAACTGCCATCGATGGATTTAAACATCCTGTGGCGGACAGTGAAGTGGTCTGTGCTGTTATTGACTGCGGAGGTACATGTAGATTGGGGATACTTCCGAGTAAAAATATTTTAACGATAAATATTAATGGGGGAGGGCCTTCAGGTCCTTTTGCAAAATTTATAAAGGAAGGATTATATGTTTCGGGAGTCAGGGTTGAAAATGTGAGTTTAGCGGAAAAACAAACAGGAGGGGAGAAATAAAATGGATAATAAAGCTGAAAAAAAATCCAATAGCTGGGAAAAAGCGTTAACTTCTTTCGGCAGAGGAGCGGGAGTTTTTACTTCAACATTTTTTCAGGCAGGTAAGGAAACAGTAGAAGTAATTATAAAAACAGTTTTGCCTTTTATGTTTTTTGTATCTGCCCTGATAGGGATAATTACAAAGACCGGAATAGGAAATGCTATAGCTAAAGTTTTGAGCCCTCTTGCATCGACTTTGTGGGGATTAATACTTATATCATTATTCTGTGGCATTCCGGTACTTTCTCCGTTACTGGGACCTGGAGCCGTAATTGCCCAAGTAATAGGAGTTTTAGTTGGGACGGAAATAGGACGGGGTAATATTCCTCCGCAATACGCCCTTCCTGCACTTTTTGCGATAAATGTTCAATGTGGGTGTGATTTTATTCCGGTTGCTATGGGATTGGGAGAAGCTAAACCTGAGACGATAGAATGTGGGGTACCTGCAATTTTAGTTGGAAGATTTTTAACAGGTCCGGTTGCCGTCCTGATAGGAGTACTATTTAGTATAGGACTGTTTTAGAAGGTATAGTATAAATTGGAAAAAATAATATTCGAAACTAAAATTGTGGAAATAGGTAAGGATGCGCAATCAATGCTAAATAATAATCTTCTTATATTGTTTGGGACAGATGCGCCCGAAATATTAAGAGATGTATGCTTTATGCATAATAACAAGGATTTAATTGGGAAAATCTCAGCCGGAGATGAAGTAGAAATAGACGGCCAAATTTATACTGCCGGGCATGTTGGAAATGTCGCCTGTAGTACTTTGAGCACTATCGGACATTGTACTTTTGTATTTGGATTAAATAAAAAGCAGTTTCTTCCGGGGACAATATATCTTAATGAGATAAAGATTCCGGAAATTAAGGTCGGAACAATAATTAAAATAAGTAGTAGTCATTAAAAAAAACGGAGGTTTTATAAAACCTCCGTTTTTTTATTAAATATGTTCTTTGATATTTGTTCCAAAATTATCCTTTCAAAAATCTATTTTAATACATCATTCACTAACTAATCTTGCCGTTCATAAGATATATTAATAGTCGTATAAAAGGGGGAGATAATTATGGAGGACTATTTTTTTGTAAGATATTTTGATGTAGAAAACAATGAAAAAGTGGATAAACCCCTTGAGGAAGTAGTAAAGATATTGTTGCCTTCTCAAATTAATATAGATTTTCATGTGGAAGCATTAAAGGCTCAGGCTATAATACTTAGGACGAATATAATTCGGAAATCTATTAAACTTGGAGGAAAAGGGTGTGATAAACATGAAGGGGTTGATTTTTGCAGAAGCAGCCATTGTTATTCCTTCTCTTATTTAGAGGATTACAAAGACCTATGGAAAGATAAGTATGATGAGAATATAAAAAAAATCGAAACTGCAGTAAAGGAAACAGAAGGTCTGGCGTTGACTTTTAATGGAAAACCGATTCTTGCAGAATATCATGAGACTTGCGGAGGCAGTACTCAAAATTCTGAGAATGTAATAAAATCCAATGTAGTGTATCTGAGAAAGGTTTTATGCGAAAATTGCAAGTATTCTGCTAATTGGGAAAGCTATAAAGATTTTAATTTAGAAGATTTGGAAAAAATTTTTAATACCACTTTCTCAAAAGAAGCTTTATCTGATAAAGGTCAAATAGAAGGATTTTTAGAAGGAATAGAAAGAGATGAAAATGGAAGAGTATTGAGTATAGATGTGAATGGAGAAAAATATGAAGGCAATTTTATAGTAGAGAAATTAAAATTGAACTCTAATAAATTTAGTATTCACCCTTTGACCATAAGGTTTATTACAAGAGGGAAGGGGCATGGGCTTGGTTTTTGTCAGTACGGAGGAAACCAGATGGCAAAAGAAGGCAAGTCGTTTAATGATATATTGGAGTATTATTATACAGGGATAAAAATAGATAAATATCCTCTGCCATGTATAAAATATCCTCTTTATGGAAAAATAATAGTTATAGATCCAGGTCATGGAGGGAAAGATTTCGGCCATGTGGGAAACCTGGGATTTAAAGAAAAAGATATAACTTTGAATATTTCAAAAGAAATTAAAGAAGTTCTCGAAAATTACGGAGCCAAAGTTTATCTTACGAGAGAAAAAGATGAGGAAGTTCTTCTTATTAAGAGAGCGGAAATAACAAATAATATAAAGCCTGATTTTTTTCTTAGTTTTCATATGGATTATACTGCAAATTCCGAAGGAAAAGGATGTAAGATATATTATTACAGAAAAGATGAAGAAAGTAAAAAATTGGGCACTATATTTTTAGATAATCTTGAAAAAAAATTGTCTGTAGTAAACAAAAATATAAGGGAAGGAAATTTTTATCTTTTGAAATATATTAATGTTAGTTCCTTGATTATAGAAATAGGATATTTATCAAATATTGAGGAAGAAAAAAGATATATGGACGAAGAATATATAAAAAAGTTGGCTAATGTAATATGTGAGAGTTTTTTAGAATATTATGAATATTATTTTTTATGCTCTTAAACATTGACAATAAAACAAAACAATAGTATAATATTTATTTTATTTGACACATTGGACAACTTATGATATAATGAACTTTGTGGGTGTCCCATTGCACTCCTTCGGCCTCCTAAATATAGGAGAGTATCAAAGGGTAGGTGATTACGTTGTTAGAAAAAAACGGATTGTTGAAAATTCGTAAAGATGTTGAGGATTGTATAGGCAAGAAAGTAATACTCAAAGCAAATAAGGGAAGAAAAAAAACTACTGTGAGAGAAGGAATAATTGAAAGTGCTTATCCAAGCATATTTGTCGTAAAAATTTGCAATCAATATGATAATACTCGCAGGGTATCATACACCTATTCAGATATATTAACAGCAACGGTAGAAATAACTGTATGTGATGGAGAAGAGAGAAGAATAATGATTAGTTAAATTAGTTAATTAGCGAGAATTTATAAAAAAGGCTTCCATTAAGATATTAAAAATTAATGAAGCCTTTTTTGAAACCCACTTAACGGAAAATACACATTAAGGAAATCATAATTTTCCTATGGGTTATAAAAAAGGCTTCCATTAAGATATTAAAATTAATGAAGCCTTTTTTGAAACCCATTTAACGGAAAATATACATTAAGGAAATCATAATTTTCCTATGTGTTATAAAAATGCTGCCGAAAACTTTCGGCAGCATTTTTTAAATTGTTATGGAATTTTACTTATGGTATAATTATTAATATAAAATTTTGTGAGGTGTAGTTATGACGACGAGAGAAAAAATGAGGAGAGAGAGGCAAAGGAAGAGAAGAATAAGATTTGGGTTTTTTCTTATAGCTCTAACAGCGGTAACTATATTTTTAGGGGTAAAAATCGGAGAATTTATACGAAAGGCTGATTTCGGTGATAAAAATAGTATAGGGGCTTCCATGGAAGTAAAAGAAGGAGAAGAAGCAGATGACAAAAATGACGATAAAAATGGTGAAGAAGTGTCTTATGAAGGAGAAGCCTTAAATGTGATAGAAAGAAACGGAATTACCAAAGTCTATAAGGAAAAGGATTTAAGCAGTGAAGTGATATATGAATTAAATGATCATGATAAAGTGGAACTATTAGAAACTTTGCCTTTTGGCTGGTTTAAAATAAAACTTCAAAATGGACAAACTGGCTTTGCCGATACCAGATACATACGTTCCAGAAGTATACCGCCTTTTGAATATGACGAAAATTCTTCAGAATGGGTATTGATGTTTACGGAAGAAGATCAAACTTTAAAGATATATAAAAATGGAAAAATCGAAAAGACATCCCTTGGTTCCAGCGGAGAATGGGATAATTTCACTCCTAAGGGAGTGTTTCAAATAGAAAAGGACAGGAGAGGAGATTGGGCTTATATTCCAAGGTTTGAACAGGGGATTAAGTATTGGGTAGGATTTAAGGATAGTTATTTATTTCATTCTTTGCCTTTTGATGAAAATAAGAAATTAATTCAGGAAGAAGCAGAAAAACTTGGAACTCCGGCAAGCCATGGCTGTATAAGACTTCCTGTAGAGATAGCAAAATATATATACGACAATGTGCCTGAAGGTTCAATAGTTATTATAAAATAATAAAAAAAATACCGACTGTCAAAGTCGGTATTTTAAAAAGGGAAATAAGCTAAACTATTTTAGTTAGCTTTTACGGGGAAGAAAGACCACTTGGAAGTCTCTTTTCTATTATATATTTTTTTTTGTATATAAGTAAATAGGACTTTAGAGCTATAAATTGACAATTTTATAAAATCTGTGACAAAAATTTCTCTTTTTTTTTAAATAAATTTTATCTTAATAATTTTGTAATTGACTTCATAATATATTTTGACTATAATAAAAAAATTTATTATAGTCAAAATACAGTACTTTTTTTGGACATTAACTCATATACTTCTCATAGGATATAGATATACAAATGGTATCGATAGGAGGGGTAATATGGCTGTAGAGCTTGTAAAGGACATACTTAAAGTAGATGAATTGAAAGGAAAAGACGAGACTCAAACTATGGTTGAAGCGGAAATATATTTGAATCAATCTAAACCGGAAATAGATAAAATACTGTGGGTAGATGGGAAAGCTCAAATAACAAATTCAAAGATTGTTCAGGATAAAGTAATTATTAATGGTATTGTTAAATTTAAAGCAGTATATAAGTCGAAGGAAGAAAATCCAAGGATATTTAAATTAGAAACAGTTCAAGACTTTAGAAATGAAGTAGAGCTTGAGGGAATAAATGAAAATATGACTTCTGATGTAAAGATAGGGCTGGAATATATAGAATATGAGTTATTAGATGAAAGAAAAGTGGGACTGAAGTCATTGGTAAATATACAAACTAAAGTAGGGCGAACCAACACATTGGAAGTTATAAAGGATATAAGAGGAGGAGAAGATGCTCAAATACTTAAAGAAAAGATTAAATATAACGATGTAATAGGCATGAAAGAATCTTATACGATAGTTAAAGAAGCCTTTGAGATAGAAGAGGGGATGCCGCCTATAGATGATATATTGAAGGTCGAATTAAATACATATGAAAAAGAATCTAAAGTGGTGGACGGAAGAGTTATAATTTCCGGAATATTGGATTGCTTAATTGTTTATAATGGCGGAGGAAATATTAATTCTTTAAAAAAAGAAATATCCTTCAATCATTTCCTTGAAATAGAAGGAGCAGAGAAGGATTTAAACTGTCAGATTAAAATGGAAGTCGAAAGTGTGGAATATGAAATAAAAGAAGATTCAGAGGGTATTTCAAGAATACTGGAGCTGGAATCAAAAGTTAAAATATTGGGCAAGGTTTATGACAACAGAGAAAAGGAAATAGTGCTTGATATGTACTCTACGGATCAGAATATCAACTTGAAAAAGGAAAAGACTTTGCTGCTGGAAAATGTCAAGAATCTTATATGCAGAGAGACCGTTACAAGAGAAATAGATATGCTGGGGGATATACTTACAATTGAAGGCCGTGTTTCAATATTAGACAGTAGATATATAGAGGGAAAGGTAGTAACGGAAGGAACTGTTAATTTAAATATATTGTACGTTGAAGAGAATACCGGCGAAATAAAGAATAGTCAGGAAGAAATTCCCTTCAAGTTTTATAACGATATAGATGAATTAAAAGGGAATATATCCGTAGAAGTGGAGAGCATTTTAGAACAAATATCTTATAAAGTCAATGCTGGAGGATTAAATATAGAAGCTGCGGTTAAGAATTCAATCATGTTGAACAGAGAAAAAGAAATAGATATAATAGTGGATTTGGAAGAAACGGGAGAAGCTTTAAATAAGAAAAACAGGCCGAGCATTACTGTATATATAGTTCAGAAAGACGATATTTTGTGGGATATAGCTAAGCGATACCATACTACGGTGAAAGAAATAATGTCGGCAAATAATATTACATCACCCCAAATTCTTATGCCAGGAGAAAAAATAATAATTGAAAAACATGTGGATACGCAATTTTAGAAAGTTTATTTAAGCCTTGGGGAAAATCATGCCCGGGCTTATTTATTTTACTAAATTTTTACCGGAGTAAAAATAAATGTGATATAATTTTATCTGAAAAATCTTATAACAAAGGAGACGGATTATGGATGAAGTAGTATTGGAAGCTTTCGGGAAAATAAATTTATACTTGGATGTTCTTTGGAAGCGAGAAGACGGTTATCATGAAATACGGAGTATTATGCAGAGTATAGATCTTAAAGATACTATTAAAATCAGAGAAACAAATTCGAATATGAAAATAGATTGCACTCATCCTCAAGTTCCTCTGGATTCTTCGAACTTAGTATACAAAGCTTGGGAGAAAATGAAGGAAATAAGTGGGATAGATAAAGAAGTAAATATTACCATACATAAAAGAATACCTGTAGCGGCGGGACTGGCAGGAGGAAGCGCAGATGCCGCGGCGGTTATTAAAGGATTAAATATATTGTGGGATTTAAATCTTAAGGAAGAAGATCTTATGAAAATAGGAATAAAAATAGGGGCAGATGTTCCTTTTTGTATCAAAGGCGGTACATGCTTGGCCGAAGGAATAGGAGAAAAACTTACATCCATTGAACCATTTAAAGGAAAACTCCTTCTTATAGCTACTCCCAATATTCCTATTTCAACAGAAAAGGCATATAAAAATCTTCCCTTGGATAAGATCCACGTTCATCCGGATATAGACAGGTTTATTAAGGGAATAAAAGATAAGGATTTTAAATTTGTTGCCGAAAATATGATAAATGTTATGGAATACTCGGAATTGGATGAACTTAAAATAATTCCTTCAATAAAAGAAGAAATGATTAGGTTTGGAGCTCTCGGAAGTATAATGAGTGGAAGTGGACCAACGGTGTTTGGGCTGTTTGAAGATGAAAAACTAATGATGAAATGTAAAAAAAGTTTGGAAAGAAAAATAGAAAACGTGTTTTTTTCAAGAACAATTTGAATAATATTCCCATTCTTTGCAAATTATATAATTATAATGGCGAAGGGTGGGAATTTTGTTTGTGTACAGAATAATCAGAAGTGCATATAATATTTACATTTTATTTACTATTTTTGGGATATCCTTATTTATTCTTTTTAATGATATCCCAAAATATAAGGCTGATAAATGCATGAAAGAAGCAAAAATTTTAAAAATTATAGGACTTATATACCTTATTGCTAATCCAATAATATATATAATATTGCACATAGGAGGATAAGCATGGAATATAACATACCTTTGAAAAAAACATTAAAAGAGAATTTAGATGAATTAAAGAAAATATTAAATGAGTGCGATGATATAATTTTTAGAGAATTAAAGGTAGGAAGTAATAAATCTGTTTCTATGGAACTAATATTTGTAGATGGAATGATAGACAGGGATGATTTAAGCTCTTTTGTACTCAGGCCTCTTCTTCGTATTTCAGGTGATATTTTGTCAAATGGAAATAAATCAATAGATTCGTTGATAGATGTACTCTCAAAAGAAAATATTCAAATTTCAGACATGAAAGTTATTCAAAATATGGAAGAAGTCATAAAGGCTGTTTTATCAGGTGAAACGGTACTTCTAATAGACGGTTCGGAAAAAGCTATAGATCTTTCCACAAGGGGTTGGCCTTCAAGAAGTATAGGAGAACCCGTCTCGGAAGAAACAGTCAGAGGACCGAGAGACGGTATGACGGAAACCCTAAAAACAAATATTGCCCTTATAAGAAGAAGGATTAGAGATACAAATCTTAAAGTAAAAATGATGCAGATAGGAAAAAGATCAAAAACCGATATAGCAGTCATGTATATGGAAGATATTGTAGAACCTAAATTATTGAATGAAACATACAGAAGGCTTAATAATTTAAATGTAGATGAAATAATAGACAGTTCCATGCTGGAAAATCTTATTGAGGATCACTGCTATTCCCCGTTCCCCCAAATAGAAAATACGGAAAGGCCGGATGCTGTTGCGGCATCTCTTTATGAAGGCAGAGTTGCCATAATAGTTGATAATTCCCCCTTTGCTCTTTTAGTGCCGGCCACTATAGGAACTCTCATGCAGTCAACGGAAGATTATTATACGAGATGGAGTGTTGCCAGCATAGTTAGAATAATAAGGTATTTTGCGGCATTTCTTGCGGTATTAGCCCCTTCTCTGTATATCGCGGTGACTTCCTATCATCCCGGCCTTCTCCCTACCCGTCTTACTTATTATGTGGCGGCATCCCGGGTAAATGTTCCTTTTCCTTCGGTGATAGAGGCATTTTTAATGGAAATTACATTGGAACTTTTAAGAGAAGCCGGAACAAGAATTTCAGGGCCTATAGGAACTACAATAGGAATAGTGGGAGGGCTTATAATAGGTCAGGCAGCGGTAGATGCCGGAATAGTCAGCCCACTGATGATTATAATAGTATCCGTGACTACCATATCCTCTTTTGCAATTCCCAGTTACGAATTGGCAACAGCCCTGAGGTTCTTTAGATTTTTGTTCATGATATATGCGGCAGTACTTGGACTTTACGGAGTGATGCTTGGGATAATAGTTATGATTACTCATATGGCAAAATTGGATAGCTTCGGAATTCCATTTACGTCTCCTTATTCGGGATTAGGGAGGGAGAAAGGAGATCTGCGTGATACTATCATCAAAGTACCATTTCAAAATATGAAAAAAAGGCCCAGATTTACTTTTCCGAAAAATAGAACAAGATTAAAATAGGTGAAAATATGGAAAAACGAGTATCAAATACGCAATTTAAAGCATTGATAATAACGGGAATAGTCGGAGTTGGAGTTCTTTCCTTACCAAGCTCTATAGCTCGTATTGCAAATAATGATGGTTGGATTTCAATTATTATAGGAGGAGCGATATCTGCCCTATTGATGTATCTAATGGTATCTCTTGCTCAAATGCATCCCGGGAAGGTCGTATTTGAATATGCCAGAGAACTTTTGGGTAATTTTGGATTTTATATATTTGCCGTAATATACATTATATATTTTATGATGGTGCTTGCCGTTGAAGTGAGGGTATTTGCCGAAGTCATAAAAGTATTTTTACTTGAAAACACTCCCATAGAAGTAATAATCATTTCTATGCTACTTACTTCTATGTGGATAGGAAGATATAAGATTGAAGTTGTTGCAAGAATTGCTCTTCTTATGTATACGGTTTTATTTATAATCATTGTATTTGGAGTCATAGCGGTATTTCCTCAATTGGATTTTACCAACATTTTTCCCCTTTTTCAAACAAATTTGAAGACGATTATTGGAGGAGTAGGAGAAACCTTTTTCAGTTATCTCGGAATTGATTTTGTTCTTGTATCTTTGGCGTATCTGGAAGAACCTAAAGAAGCGATGCACTACAGCATGAGAGCCATACTCTCCGTGACACTTTTATATGTTTTTGCTTTTATTCTTACTATTTCAACATTCGGAGTCAATGAGCTTAAACGCCAAGTATGGCCTACCATTGCCTTGGTCAGAGAAGTAGACTTTCCCGGATTTTTTTTGGAAAATATAGATGGAATTATAATGGCGGCGTGGGTATTGATAATATACGGGAATATAGGACCTACAGCCTATAATTCAACACTTGTTCTTTCAAATATATTTAAAACCAAGGAGCACGGTTTATATGTTTTACCTCTTGTCCCCATTGTGTATTTCATAAGCCTGTTTCCTCAAAATCTTTATGAAGTCTATAAAAACATGTTAATACCAAATATCCTCGGATTTATTATAACGATAATATTTCCTATTTTGCTTTTTATATTATCAAAAATTAAAGGCAGGAGAACAAAATGAAAAGAATAATTATTTTATTTTTAATAATATCCATTGCCCTTCTTTCAGGTTGTTGGGATATGGAAGAAATAAACAACAGATCTTATGTATCCGTTATAGGGATGGACTTAAATAATAAAGGAGATAATGGTGAAAAATTTAAAGTTACTTATTCATATCCGAATATAAATGCTCTTGGGAAGAATCCGTCATCCGAACAAAACAGATTTATTGAGACTACGTCGGCAAGTACGGCCTATGAGGCTACAAGAAAATTGTCAACATCAACGGATAAGCCCTTATTCTTTAAAAATTTAAAAACCCTCGTTATAGGAGAAGAACTCTTTAAGGAAAAAGAACTGGTAAAAGAAATATTAGATGGTTTAGGAAGAGAACAAAGAATAAACAGAAAAATAAATATTCTCCTTGCTGAAGGGAAAGCAGAAGATATTCTGAAAATAACTCCGGAAAAGGAGACTGCATCAGCCGTTGGAACGTATTTAAGCGATATCCTCAGAAATGATAAGATTACAGGAAGATTTACCGCTCGAACACTTTCTCAAGTATTGGCAGATACGGATATATCCGATGCCGCTCTTGTTCCTAAGATAAAAATAGAAAAAAAGGATTTAGAAATTTCGGGAGGCGGAATTATTAAGGATTATAAATTGATAGGAAAAATCGGTGAAATGGAAAATATATGTATAGCAATGATGAATGGGGATTTTAACTCAGATGTTATAGAAGCTACGTACAATGACACTCACATATCTTATGCGGTAACGATATTTTCTTCTTCCAAAAGAGTATATGTAGAAGGAGGAAAGATAATTGCAGATATAGATCTTAATATTGAGGGTTATCTGCAGCAGTACAAATTAGATAAAGAATTGCAGGCCTTTGACGAAAAATTTTTACAGGGAGCTGAAAAATCCCTTGAAGACAGAATAAAACGAGAAACATTAAATACTATAGAGCTTATTCAAAAAAAATACAACGCAGATGTAATAGGAATAGGAGAATGGATAAGTAAATTCAAACCAAGCCTTTGGAAAGAAATAAAAGATAATTATGATGAAGTATTTCCCAATATAGAAATAAGAATTAATCCGACAGTTGAAATACGAAGAACCGGATTAAGCAGATAAAAACAGAGTGAAGGAATAAAACCAAAAAAATGGTCAATAATAATATTAATAGAATACAAGGAGGAAATAGTATGAAATACAAAAAATTAATACTCATACTTACTTCGTTTATACTTATGACCGTTTATATAGTTTATCCTTATGTGAAAGAAACGAATAAACTGAAAGAAGGATTCAAAGAAAAAATAATAAGATTTCATGTAATAGCCAATAGCGATTACAAAGAAGATCAGGAAATGAAATTAAAGATAAGGGATAAAATACTCGGCAGTATGGGAGAAAAATTCGGAAATTCCCATTCAAAGGAAGAAACGAGAGAAATAATATATAATAATTTAGAAAATATTAAATCAATAGCAGAAGAAGAAATTAAAAAAGAGGGGAAAGATTATACTGTAGATGTATCCTTAGGGCAGGATACATTTCCTACTAAAACCTATGGAGATGTTACATTTCCCCAGGGGGAATATGAAGCTTTAAAGGTAGTAATAGGAGAAGGAAAAGGGAAGAATTGGTGGTGTGTCATGTTTCCCCCTTTATGTTTCATTGATATGACCCATGGGGTTACTAAAGATACGGAAAAGGAACTAAAAGGAGTACTTACGGAAGAAGAATATGCCCTTCTTTTATCCGAAAAGGAAGAGCCGGTGGTTTTAAAATCAAAAATTGCCGAAATATTCGAAAAAACAAAAGATTATCTGGCTAATATAAAATAGCAATATCCTCCTCATGAATAAAATATTTTCTTTTACAGAAAATATTATCAGAGAGGAGGATATTTTTATGAGAAAAAAAATTTTGATAATTGGTACATTCTTGTTAATATTTTTAACAATATTTACATTTATAGAGCCCAGTTTAAGAGATGCGTCTAAATATGATTATTATCAAGGAATAAGAATTCTCTATTGGGGGACTACGGGGGAAGATGTAAAAAGCGTTCAATGGCGACTTCTGCAGTGGAAATATTACAACGGAAAAGTCGATGGGATATATGGAACAGGGACCTATAGAGCAGTTCGTAAATTTCAACGTAAAAATGGGCTTAAGGAAGATGGAGTGGTAGGGCCTCAGACAGCAGCTGCCATAGGAATATCCTTAGGGACAACAACAAATACGGCTTATGCCACATCTACGGCAGGGGTGAGCAGGTCAGGAGATGAATACCTTCTTGCCAGAGTAATTCATGGAGAGGCGCGGGGAGAACCTTATTTAGGAAAAGTAGCAGTAGGGGCAGTAATACTCAATAGGGTTAATAGCCCGTCATTCCCTAATACCATGGCAGGAGTTATATATCAACCGCTGGCATTTACGGCAGTAGCCGATGGTCAGATAAATCTTACTCCTAACAATGATTCCATAAAAGCGGCAAGGGATGCTTTAAACGGATGGGATCCTACTTACGGATGTCTGTATTATTGGAATCCTGCTACAGCAACAAGCAAATGGATATGGTCGAGGAAAGTAATGCTAAAAATCGGAAAACATTGGTTTGGAATATAGGAGGTGAAAAAATATGAAGATAAAATGGAAAGCGTGGATACCTACTGTAATACTCTCTATAGCATTGATAGTCTCTCTGATATGGGGATATAATCAATATAAATTAAAAAATAAATACGAGATATCTTTATCAAATCAATATCAAAGGTTATTTTACGATGTGAAAAAGCATGTGGAAAACGTTCAGATAGATCTTTCAAAAGCTTTATTGTCGAACTCCAGAGATCAAAATGTTCTTATGCTTTCGCAGATAATGAGTGAATCCAGTTCTGCACAGGATAAGTTATCTCAAATGCCCATAAATCATTCAGATGTGGGCAAAACTGAAAAATTTTTAAGCCAAGTTGCAGACTATAGTTATTATTTGATTCAGACTCATTTAAAGGGAGAGGAACTGACAAGCAAACAAAGAGAAACATTGTTTAACCTTCAGGGAAGTTCCTCAAATTTTAACAAAGAATTATCGGAAGCCCAGAATAAAATTGCCCAATCAATGGAAAATACAACCACAGCTCAGCTTAGTAAAGTTGAAGAAGCCAATCAAAGTGTATTGAATACACAGCTTTTAAACTTGGAAAAGAAAATGGGCAAATCTCCTGAACTCATATATGACGGACCTTTTTCGGAGCAAAATCTTGGGAAAAAGCCTGTAGGGCTTGGGACTAAGAAAGTTACATTAAAAGAAGCCCAGAAAATAGCGACAGATTTTATAGGAGTAAAAAAGGTGGAGGAAATAAGCACCTATGAGAATGGAAAGGACATATCTTTGGTTAAAATTCCATCATATACCTTTAATATTGTTCCCGAAAACACATCGAAGGATAGGGCAATATATATAGGAGTATCTCAAAAGGGAGGAAACGTAGTATGGATGTCGAATCCGAGGGCCGTTTCAAAAGTTAATATATCTATGAAACAAGCGGAACAAAAAGCAGCAGCTTTCTTAAAAGAAAAAGGCATGGAAAATATGGAACCTAATTATTCTTTAAGATATGACGGAGTGGGAATATTTAACTTTGCATATAAGAAGGATGACGTGACTATATACTCGGATTTGATAAAAGTGAGTGTAGCCTTGGATAATGGTGAAATAGTGGGATATGATGCAAATACCTATTTAATGAATCATCAGGAAAGGGATATTCCGGAACCTAAGTTGACTCAAGAAGCTGCCAGGGAAAAAGTTAAAGTTGATTACGATATAGATTCCATCAGATTGGCAATAATACCCAAAGGGAGCAGGGAACCTTTATGCTATGAGTTTAAAGGAAAATATAGAGGCTCGGATTTCATCATTTATATAAATGCAGTAACAGGAGATGAAGAAGAAATACTCCAGATAATTAAAAATGAAAACGGAACTCTTACATTTTAAAATATAACAGTTGTAAATTTCCCCTTTTATTTATAAAATAATATAGAAGGGGGAATTTTATTTATGGACTCAAGACCTATCGGAGTATTTGATTCAGGAATAGGAGGTCTGACAGTATTACAAGAGATAATAGAAAAACTTCCGGGAGAAGATATAATATATTTTGGGGATACGGCCAGAATTCCATATGGATCAAGATCTAAAGAAATAGTTATAAAATATACTTTTCAATGCATTAGATTTCTTTTAAGCAAAAATATCAAAGCTATAGTCATAGCCTGTAATACGGCCAGTGCATTAGCTTTGGAAGAAGCAAAAAAGGTATTTGAAATACCTATGATGGGAGTAATAGAACCGGGCGCCAAAGCAGCAGCAGCTAAAACGAAAAACGGAAGAATAGGAGTTATAGGTACGATAGGAACTATAAACAGCGAATCCTATCAAAAAAAGATTAGAAGGATTCAGCCTTCCGCAGATGTTATAGGGATACCTTGCCCCCTTTTTGTTCCACTGGTAGAAGAAGGATGGGAGGATACGGATGTAGCGCTTATGACAGCAAGAAAATACCTTCTGGAATTGAAAGAACATCATATAGATACTTTAGTAATGGGATGTACCCATTATCCTATATTGAGATATACGATAAATAAGGTGATGGGAGAGGAAGTAACCCTTGTAAATCCTGCTTATGAAACGGCGAAAGTCGTTAAGGACATGTTGAAAGAAATGAATTTTCTTTCGGACAAATATGAAAATGGGAAATATCAGTTCTACGTAAGTGACGATCCCGAGAAATTCATAAGAATAGGAGGTAGTTTCTTAAAAAAGGAAATTTCTTCAGTTCGAAAAATCAATATTGAAATGTTATAGGCACTGAAACAGTGCCTGATTTTTAGCAACAGATGCCTAATTTTAGGCACTAATTAGAAAAATATTTATATAGGAGGGATAGAATGGAAGACTTATTTCTCAAAGAGAATATTTTTAAGATACTTGACTACCTTGAAGAAGGAATTCACATCATAGATAAAAGCGGAAAAATAATATATTATAATAAATTTGCCCAAAAGATAGATGGAATTGATAAAAGCAGTTCTATCGGAAAGCACCTTTTGGAAATATATCCCTCATTAACTCATGACAGCAGTACTCTCCTGAGAGTTATGGAAACAGGGAAACCCATATTTAATGTAGAACAGACATTTTTAAATTATAAGGGTAAAAATATTACCACAATTAATTCCTCCATTCCAATTAAATCAAAAAATAAAATATTGGGGGCATTAGAGATATCCAAGGATATTACTCATGTAAGAAAAATGTCTGAAAAAATCGTAGATTTGGAAAATGAATTATATAATAACGGCAAGGAGAATAAAAGCGCGGCAAAGGGAGGGGCGAAGTATACATTTTCAGATATAATAGGAGAAAGCAAAGAAATGTCGAAACTGAAATCCTATGCTTCAAAGGCGGCTGCAACAGATTCTCCCGTACTCATATACGGAGATACGGGGACGGGAAAGGAGTTGTTTGTTCAAGCTATTCATAACAGCAGCTTGAGAAGATACAAACCCTTTATTGCCCAAAACTGTGCCGCTATTCCCGCAAATTTACTCGAAGGAATATTATTCGGAACTTTAAAGGGAGGATTTACGGGAGCTGAAAACAGACCCGGATTATTTGAACTTGCTGAAGGAGGAACATTATTTTTGGATGAAATAAACTCTATGCCTCTGGAACTTCAATCAAAGCTTTTAAGAGTATTACAGGATTGGACTATAAGGAGAGTGGGAGGAACTAAAGTTATAGATATCAACGTAAGGATAATATCGGCAACTAATGTTCCCCCGGAAGAAGCAGTTAATAATAAGCAGCTGAGGAGAGATTTATATTATAGGCTGAATGTAATAAACTTCGGGATTCCTCCTTTAAGGGATAGAAAAGAGGATATTCCTATTTTGGCAGATCATTTTATTAAAAAATTTAATAAAAAATTCAATCATCGGACTGCCGGAGTATCGAAAGACGTGATGAAAATATTCTATAATTATAAATGGCCCGGAAATGTAAGAGAATTAGAAAATTTAATGGAAGGGATAATGAGCATTTATGATGTAGATCTTATTGATAGGGATAAACTCCCTCCCAAATTTAGAGAAGAAAATACGGTATCGGAGAAAGATTCCCTTCCGGAGATATTGGAAGAGACAGAAAAACGTATAATTACGGAGGCATTGATAAAAAATCAATGGAATATTACATATACAGCTCAGGACCTTAAAATACCACGACAGACTCTTCAATACAAGATAAGTAAATATGATTTGAAGAAACAGATGCCGGAAAACGGGCATATATTTTCACTTATATAAGGAGAAATGGCATATATTCAATGGCATAATATTTGCATTAATAATTTCTGCTGAACTTTTGATTTAACATTATAAGGAGGTAAGAAATTATGAAAAAAGGAAACCCCTATGGTATTCACAGAGTATTGGAACCAAAAGGAGTATTGCCTCAGCCTGCGCTCAAGATCGACAACAATATGGAAATATATGATAATGAAATCCTTATTGATGTTCAAACATTGAATATCGATTCTGCCAGTTTTACTCAAATTGAAAAACAAGCCAACGGAGACGTGGAAGAAATTAAAAAAATAATGAAAGGCATAGTAGCCGAAAGGGGAAAACACCAAAATCCTGTTACGGGCTCCGGGGGTATGTTAATAGGAACTGTAGAGGAAATCGGACCTGCGCTGAAAGACAAAACAGACCTTAAAGTTGGAGATAAGATAGCAACTTTGGTATCTTTATCTTTAACCCCTTTGAGAATTGACGAAATACTGGATGTAAGAAAAGAAATAGATCAAGTGGATATCAAGGGGAAAGCGATTTTATTTGAAAGCGGGATTTATGCCAAAATTAGTAAAGACCTGCCTGAAAATTTAGTTTTATCAGTCCTCGATGTAGCAGGAGCGCCTGCTCAAACGGCAAAACTTGTTAAGCCGGGAGATACGGTGGTAGTACTTGGAGGAACGGGAAAATCAGGGATGCTTTGCTTATATGAAGCAAAGAAAAGAGCGGGAATTACAGGGAAAGTTATATGTATAGGTTCTCGGGATGAGACAATAGAAAGGGCTAAAAAGGCAAATCTTGCGGATGTATATATTAAAGCAAACGCAACGGATGCCATAGAGGTAATGGAAAAAGTATCAAAAGCCACAAATGGGAAAATGGCGGATATAGTGATAAATGTGGTTAATATTCCAAATACCGAGATGTCAAGCATACTATCGGCAAAAGACGACGGAGTGGTATACTTTTTCAGTATGGCAACAAGTTTTACAAAAGCGGCTTTGGGAGCCGAAGGAGTCGGAAAAGATGTAACCATGATAATCGGAAATGGTTATACCAAAGGGCATGCGGAAATTTCTCTTCAGATAATGCGGGAAAGCCCGGTACTTAGAAGAATATTTGAAGAGCTGTACGCTTAAAAGGGGGAGGCTGTATAAATGAGGTCATATAAGGATATTGAATTATGGAAAAATGTAACTTATGAACGGTGGAACGATTGGCATTGGCAGGTAAGAAACAGGATTACTACTGTAGAGGAATTGAAAAAAATTGTTAATATCACAGATCAGGAAGCAGATGATATAAACCAGGTACTGAAAAAATTCAGAATGGGAATTACTCCTTATTATGCATCCCTTATGGATCCTGAAGATCCCGGATGTCCTGTTAGAAAGCAGGCGATTCCCACTATTTACGAAACTCACTATAGTGAAGCCGATATGGTAGACCCTCTTCATGAAGAAGGGGATTCTCCGGTGCCGGGTCTTACTCATAGGTATCCGGACAGGGTATTGTTTCTCATAACGGATCAATGTTCTATGTACTGCAGACATTGTACCAGAAGAAGATTTGCAGGACAGCATGATATGGGAGCTCCCTTGGACAGAATAGATAGGGGCATAGAATATATAAGGGATACTCCTCAGGTAAGAGACGTGCTTCTTTCGGGCGGAGACTGCCTTTTGGTGGAGGACGACAGGCTTGAATATATTATCAGGAAATTAAGGGAGATTCCTCATGTTGAAATAATAAGGCTGGGGACCCGTACGCCTGTAGTCATGCCGATGAGGATTACCGATGATTTGGTTAATATGCTTAAGAAGTACCATCCGATATGGTTAAATACTCATTTTAATCACCCGAAGGAAATTACTCCCGAAGCGGCGGAGGCCTGTAGAAAATTAGCTGACGGGGGGATACCTCTCGGAAATCAATCGGTACTTTTAAGGGGAATAAACGATTCTCCCGAAATTATGATGAAATTAGTGCACGAACTTGTTAAAATAAGAGTTAGACCTTATTATATTTATCAATGTGACTTATCCATGGGCATTGAACATTTCAGGACGAAAGTATCAAAAGGACTGGAAATAATGGAATCATTAAGAGGTCATACTTCAGGTTATGCAGTACCTACTTTTGTAGTCGATGCTCCGGGAGGGGGAGGAAAAATTCCCGTTATGCCTCAATATTTAATCAGCATGAGTCCTACAAAGGTTGTTCTCAGAAACTATGAGGGAGTAATCACTACTTATACGGAACCTCAATATATTGAAGAGCCTTCTTCTTGTCATGAAGGTAAACATCTCTCTGGAGTAGCCGGGATACTTGAGGGAGAAGAAATCAAATCCCTTGAACCAACCAAAATGGAAAGAAGGGATAGAGCAGCATTAAGAAAAAGTAAAAAATAAAAAGCGGTAGAAAAGAGGTATTTTCATGTCTCTGATAGATCTCATCAAGGATAAATACAAAACAATATCGATAGTTGGAATGGCAAAAAATACAGGAAAAACGGTTACCATGAATCATATTCTCTTTGAGACTTTTGAAAAAGGATTGACGGCGGGAGTTACTTCCACGGGAAGAGATGGGGAAAACTTGGACATTGTTACGGAAACGGAAAAACCCAGAGTATTCTTGGAGGAAGGAACTATAGTGGCTACTACCACAAAAGTCTTGCCCTTGGAAGATGCTAAGGTGGAGATCTTGAAAGTTACGGATTACAGAACTCCTATGGGGTCAATAGTTATAGGGCGTGTGAAGGACAGAGGATATATTCAGATAGCGGGTCCTCAGAGAGTTAATGAAATAAAAGAAGTTTCTCAGATAATGCTAAATTTTGGTGCTGATTTTGTTATAATAGACGGGGCAATAGACAGAAGATCTTCGGCAGCACCTTTTATTTCGGATGGGACTATCCTCTCTACAGGGGCTGTACTCAATAGAGATATGAACAGAGTAATAGAAGAAACTGCCCATGTGGTGAACCTCTTTAATATTCCGCAAATCAGAGACGAAAAACTTTTTGCCTTATCGGAAAGAATTATGAGAGAAGGCAAAGTTTGTTTAATAGATAAAGATTATAATACAAGCTATGTAAATATAAAGACAGCTTTAAACAGTGGAAACATAATAGGGGACAATATAAAAGAATCTACAGAATATATAGTAATCCCAGGAAGTCTAAGTAAGAATACAATAGAAGAAATGCTTATAAATACAAGAAAATATAAAGACGTAAAAATTATAATCAAGGATGGAACCAAAGTTTTTATATCCCCCAAGGACTGGCTTAGGTTTATACATTACGGGGTTAAAATCGAAGTGATGTATAAAATTAACCTTCTGGCAATTACAGCAAACCCTTATTCTCCAAAGGGATATTATTTTGATCCGGAAAAATTCTTATATAAACTGAAAAAATATATAAAAGATATTCCAATATATGATTTGGTCTTAAGGGGGGATTAAAATGGAATTTATGGATAAATATACGGAAGAAAGCTTGGACTTTTTATATATATTAAAAAGAATAGATGTTCTTACTCCTTACGGAAAAATTTACAGAGATCGGATTAGACCTTATGTTTCAGGACAGGAAGAAGAATTAAAAGAAGAATTGGAGAAAGTGGAAAAAATTTTGGGTTATCTGAAACACAGAAAATTTTACCATGAGATTAAAAATATACTTATTCATGTTAAAGATTTGAGAAATTCTGTGGAAAGAGCAGCAGAAGGCAGCGTTCTTACAGAAATAGAACTCTTTGAAATAAAAATTTTTGTGTTGCTGATAAAGGATTTAGATGATTTTTTAAATAAGTATGAAGTGGAAACATGGGATGATATAAAAATCGAAAGAATGGAAGAATTGGAATATTTGTTGGATCCCGAAAAAACGGGTATTCCTACTTTTTACATCTATGATTCTTATTCTGAAGAGCTTTTGAAAATAAGAAAAGAAAAGAAAGGTATTGAAAAGGAAATAAAAATAAAAAAATCAACCCTAAAAGACAAAATTAAGAAAGATATAGGTTTAAACTTTCGTCCCGACGGAACGATAACAGTTCAAAGGGATGATGAAGAAACAGTTCAAAAGCTACAAGCTCACCCTTATCTGTCCCGTGTTTCCGAAACATATTTGACTATTAAATTCTCCGTAAAATCTACGGAAGAAATAGTATTTCTTGACAGAAAACTTTTCTTTATAAAAGAGAAGGAAGAAGAAGAAGAATATAAAATCATAGAGATGCTGACTCAAAAAATAGCATCAAATAAAAAGAAAATTTTTAGGAATATGGCATCAATAGGGAAACTTGATTTCCTCTTAGGGAAAGCCCATTTTGCAGAAAAAATAAACGGAGTAAAACCTGTCATACTTCATGAACACATGATCCTTATCGAAGAGGGAAGACATCCGAAAGTAGAAGAAAACTTAAGAGAGAGAGAATTAAAATTTACTCCTGTAACAATTTCCATAAAAGAAGGAGTATCCTGTATTACAGGGGCTAATATGGGAGGGAAAACTGTAAGCCTTAAGCTTGTAGGATTATTGTGCGCAATGGCCCAATACGGGCTCTTTGTCCCTGCCGAAAAGATGGAGATAGGGCTTAATAACTTTATAAATGCATCTATCGGAGATATGCAGTCTACTGATAGAGGTCTGAGTACTTTTGGCTCTGAGATACAAATGGTAAAAGAGGCAGTAAAACAATCAAAAAATAAAGGACTTATACTTATAGACGAATTGGCAAGAGGAACGAATCCGGAAGAAGGATTTGCCATATCAAAAGCTGTAGTAAATTATTTAAAAGATAAAAATTCGATTACCTTAATTACTACTCACTACGATAATATAGCAAATATGGAGGATATAGGACATCTTCAAGTAGTAGGTCTTTCAAATATAGATTTTGAGAAATTAAAAATTACTTTGGAAAATTATGATGGAACGGATTTGATAAATAAATATATGGATTATAGATTAATAGAAGTGAAAAATAAAAAAGAAGTTCCCAGAGATGCTTTAAATATAGCAAGGCTTATGGGATTAGATGAGGATATTATTAAAGAAGCGGAGAAAATATTGGAATTATAAGGGAGGTTGTATAGCGGTGATAAGTAAACTAAACCTTAATCCTGAAATCATTGATAGTGCAAGAAATTCCGCAAGGAATATTGCCGAAGATGTCCAGAGCTTTATAGATGTTCATACCACCGTATCTACAGAAAGAACTGTAGCAAGGCTTATGGGAATAGACGGGATTGACGAAATTGAAAAACCACTTCCCAATGTAATAGTGGATAATATTGGAGAAGGAGGAGGGTTGAGAAGAGGTGCGGCTTATTGGATAGGTAATGCTATGCTGAATACCGGTGATAATCCCCAGACTATTGCGGAAAGGATTTCAAAAGGAGAATTGGATATTACCAGAATTCCTATGGCATCTGAAGAGAAAATCAGAGATACCGTATTTTTGGTAGCACGAGAAACAGTTGAAAGGATAAGAAAAAATCGGAAACAAAGAGAAAGATATTTAAAGGAATTGGGAGAAGGAACTCAGCCTTATATATATGTAATAGTTGCTACGGGAAATATATATGAGGATATTATACAAGCTAAGGCAGCGGCAAAACAGGGGGCAGACATTATAGCAGTCATCAGAACTACGGGACAAAGCCTTCTTGATTATGTGCCTTATGGGCCTACAACAGAAGGATTTGGCGGGACATATGCTACTCAGGCAAATTTTAAGCTTATGAGAAAAGCCTTAGATGAAGTAGGAGAAGAAATAGGAAGATACATAAGGCTTTGTAATTACTGTTCCGGACTTTGTATGCCGGAAATTGCAGCCATGGGGGCTATTGAGAGGCTTGATGTGATGCTCAATGATGCTCTGTATGGAATACTTTTTAGAGATATAAATATGCAGAGAACTTTGGTAGATCAGTTCTTCTCGAGAGTAATCAACGGATTTTCGGGAGTAATCATAAATACCGGGGAAGATAATTATCTTACGACAGACGACGCCGTAGAAGCGGCCCATACCGTATTGGCATCTCAGCTTATAAATGAACAGTTTGCACTGAAAGCCGGCCTTCCAGAAGAACAAATGGGGCTTGGTCATGCTTTTGAAATGGATCCTTATTTAAAAGACGGCTTTCTCTTGGAATTGGCTCAGGCTCAAATGGCACGGGAGATATTTCCCGATGCGCCTTTAAAATATATGCCTCCTACGAAATATATGACGGGAAATATATTCAGAGGACATGTTCAGGATGCAATGTTTAATATGATTTCCATAATGACTCATCAGGGTATCCAGCTCCTGGGAATGATGACGGAAGCCATTCATACTCCCCATCTTCACGACAGATTTTTGGCAATAGAAAATGCTAAATATATATTTAATAATGCCAAGGATCTGGGAGACGAAATAACCTTCAAAGAAAACGGTATAATAATGAGCAGAGCGCAAGAGGTATTGGCAAAGGCAGAGAAACTTTTAAAACAAATAGAAAAAGAGGGGCTTTACTCCACAATAGAACAGGGGAAATTCGGCGGAGTCAAGAGATCAAGAACGGGCGGTAAAGGCCTTGAAGGCGTGACAACAAAAGATTCGGGGTATTTCAATCCCTTTATCTCTTTAATGCTTGGAGGTGACAGGAAATGACGGGAGTTGCGAAAGTTGATTTGACAAAAGTAAGACCCTATGGAGATACGATGGATGACGGCATGATCCAATTAGGGTTTACATTACCTGTTCCCGACGGAGATGAAGCCGTGGAGGCGGCAAAGCAGTTGGTAAAAAAGATGGGCGTTAATGAACCCAATGTAGTTCATCATGCGGATTTGGGCGTAGGATATACCTATTTTGTAGTATACGGCAAGTGCCAGCATACGGTAGATTATTCAAAGATAGAAGTTCCCAAAATAGATGTGGAAGTGATGTCAAAAGAACAAGTGGAACGATATATTAAGGACAATATAAAGAGGAAAATCGTTATAGTAGGGGCATGTACGGGAACAGATGCTCATACCGTAGGAATAGATGCGATAATGAATATGAAGGGATACAATCATCATTTTGGACTGGAAAGATATGAGGGGATAGAAGCAATAAACATGGGCAGCCAAGTTCCCAACGAAGACCTTATAGCAAAGGCCATAGAAACAAATGCCGATGCCATACTTGTTTCTCAGGTGGTAACTCAAAAAGACGTTCACATTCCAAATTTAACTCAGCTCGTAGAGCTTCTTGAAGCCGAGGGAATAAGAGATAAAGTAATATTGGTATGCGGAGGCCCGAGGATTTCTCACGAACTTGCAAAGGAATTAGGTTATGACGCAGGCTTTGGCTCCGGCAGCTATGCGGAAGATGTAGCCAGCTTTGTAGTCACGGAAATAGTAAACAGAAAGTTGGTAGAAGCTTAATAATCGCAGGGACGGTTCTTTTTGTTTGAAAAATCAAACAAAAAGAACCGTCCCTGCGATTTTTCTATTCTATGTCGTCACTTACAAATTTCCATGTTTTGCCGTAATCCGAAGAAATATAATGTATAAGTGTATAAATAGGATCTCCGTTTCCGTTATTGTTTTGAAGTCTGACGGGCAGTACTCCGTTTTTTCCGTTAAAAACAGGCGATAGGGCAGTGGCATAATCTGTGGTTGACTTATATATATCGGGGATTAAAATATCACATTTTGTCCAAGTCTTTCCTGCGTCATCAGTGCGCAGAAGAACCGGGTCCGGAGTATCGTAGCCGTCGTAACGGAAGGAGAGAAAGCCGATTTTATCATTGATAAAGAAGGCGCCTGTAACTACTCGCGGATAGACCTCATTGGTATTGCCGATTTCATGCCATGTTTTTCCGCCGTCAGAAGTCAAAAATATATGATTTTTTTCATTTCCCATGGCTGGGCCGCTTACGGTAACAAGGTATCCGTCATTCTGGGTTGTAAAACCAATAAATTCCGGTGAATATACCGATTCTCCCAAAACAGAGTAGGGGTTCCATGTCTTTCCCATATTATCGCTTGTGAGTACTTGGATTTGTGATTCTTCTTCTCCGTTTCTATAGGCGATAGCGGTTTTTTCTTCCGATACATAGAATGCGGCTTCATATTCTTTAATTTCAGAGGCCAAAGGTACCTTAGATTTATCTTTACCGTTGTGATATGAAACGGTCACATTTCCATTATCATCAACAGAATAGGAATTACTTTCATCCAGCAGTCCTATGTTATCAATGGTCTTTTTGTTGTCCGGTGTAGGAGATCTGCCTAAGACACACTCAGCGGTCAAAAATATTAAAATAAATAAACTCAATTTTTTCAAATTGTTCTCTCCTTACTTATTGAAATTTTTATATTTTTTATTTATAAACCCATAACCCTTTTGACTATTATTTTATATAATTTGATTATAAAAGTAGTTACATCTCGGTTACAAATGAGTTACAAATCTGTATAAACAAATCCTTCAGGGAAAATATTTTTGTGCCGATAAAAATAGTAGAATATCAAGGAGGTGCTTTTTTTGAAAACCGTTAAAGAAAGAGTTATTGCATTTATAATATTATTTAGTATGATCCTTATAATGGTTCCTCGGAAAACGGAAGCAAAAGGATATACGAATAATATTGATGTAGGATTGGCAGGAATGGGGATATCGGTGGAAGGTAAAAAAATATCAACTACCAAAGAACCCTTTATATATGAAGGAGAAATATGGGTACCCTTAGGAGAAGTTGGGAAAGGGTTGGAAATGAGGGTGACTTTCAGTTCTAATCATCGAACCGTATACCTGAATTCAAATGGAAAATTAAATACATCTGAAAATTCAAAAGAACTTTCATCCTTTATAAAGGGATATGAAATAGAAAATAAAGAGAAAAGAGTCAAGAATATAGATAAGGAATTGGAAAGCATTGAAAATGATAAGAAATATATATCGGAAGATGAATTTCCCGTAATTAAAACGGAAAAAAATATTTCCGTTTATTTTGGGGATGTGTCTGTAATATTGGACGGAAGAAATCTGAAATTTGACAAAGAACCTTTAATATATAATGATGATGTTTATGTGCCGATAATTTCTATTGCCGGTTTTCTTTACATAACTCCAAGCTATAACCCTGAAGCAAATACTTTGGAAATAGATTCAAACGGAGTACTTATAAATAAAAAAATATATTCCTCATTGGATAAGCTTTCTGTATTCAGAAACAGCAGAGACATTGCCCTTGATATGAAACTTGTGGAAATGGAAGAAAGAAAGTGGGTAGCAGAAGGGCTGGGTATTCCCTATAAGAATATATCAACCGTGGAAACACTTCAGAGTTATTTAAATAACTATATGTATAAATTAGGTAATATATCTCCTACAATTAAAGTGGAGAAAACAATGGGAAAATGGCTTTATGTGGCAGTATCCTTTCCTCAAAATCAAAATTCCAATTGGAACAAACTTCAGAGAAGAGATGTGGAGAATTGGATTTGGGATTTGTATTCAATTATAAATAATCTTTACCGGGAAAGTCCTTATGTGTACGGAGTTATAAGAAACCCCTATTATGATGAGTATTCTTCTTCCGTCTACAAAAATTACGTTATGTTTGAAACTACGGAAGACAATATAGATTTTGATTTTTCCAAGAGTAATCTGAAAAAGGATTACAGAGTGGATATATCTTATTTGGTAGATGCATTGATAAGAAACCTTGAAAAATATAAGAAAATTGAATTTTCCTATGATGGGAATATGAATGAGAATGAAGTGAATTTGGAAATTACTCCTAATTCCGATGATATGTACTCTTGGAAGGTATCCGATAAGATTGCTTATCTGAAAAGGCTTAATTCCGAAATATCAAAAGTGAAATCCGGATTGATCGTCAACGGGAAAATAATATTTTCCGATGAAGATAAAGAGCCTATAAGGTTTTCTATAGAAGACGGGAAAATAATATCGGAAGACTTATTGAGAGAAACAGAAGAATATTTAAACAGTAATTACGGAAGTTTTGACTATAAAGATTATTCATATAATCTAAACTACAGTATTTATCAGGAGGATTCCGAAAACTTGAGACTTGTGGCAGAAGGAGATTTTTCCCTTCAGGATAAAGGATGGAAGAGCTATGAAGAGAAACTATCGGGAAGGATGAAAATCGAAGTAGAGAATGCCATCAGCTATACTATGTCCTTATGGGCAAGAAATATATTTACAGAAGTATATGACAATGAAATGAACCCTATAGATCAAATTGATATATACAACAAAACCGTAGGACCCGTATATGCTAATCCCTCTGAAGGAGAAATAGAAAAAGGCACGAAGGTATACCTTTATACGGACACATCGGATGCACGTATATTCTATACATTAGATGGCAGCGAACCAAACACGGGCAGCTCTCTATACACAGCCCCTATAGAAGTAACACGGGATCTGGAAATAAGAGCATTTGGTTGGAGAGACGGGTATGGTTCAGGCCCCATATCTTCCTTTGAATATAAAATTGAAAAAGAAGAATAGATATTAAAGTAAAGCAGGACTTATATAAAAAGATCCTGCTTTACTTTTTTAATCTGAATTATTAGGTATTCCGGTACAAAAATTCTGAATAATATGATAAAATATATATAAAGAAATAATAATGCGAATGGAGGATGATGTATTTGGAGATGTTAAGCCCAATGCTTGATTTTGTCTTCAAGGCTTTATTCGGGAAAGAAGATAATACAAGCAAAAAATTATTGATATCCCTGTTAAATGACATATTCGTCAATGCGGGAGAGGACAGGATAACGAGCATAACATATTTAAATCCATTCAACTATAGGGACTTTATGAATGATAAATTATCTATATTGGACATAAAGGCAAAGACGGAAAAAGAAGAACTGATAAACGTAGAAGTACAGGTTAAAAATGA
This sequence comes from Sporanaerobacter sp. PP17-6a, assembly GCF_900095615.1. Taxonomy (NCBI): domain Bacteria; kingdom Bacillati; phylum Bacillota; class Tissierellia; order Tissierellales; family Sporanaerobacteraceae; genus Sporanaerobacter; species Sporanaerobacter sp. PP17-6a. The sequence continues at coordinate 72,294 of NZ_FMIF01000012.1, forward strand.
TTATAATTATAGAAAAAGGATATTATATTATTGGTCGAAAATCTATGGGGAAACAATAAAGAAATCGGAAGATTATTCTACTTTAAAGAAAACAATATCCGTGAACATAACGGATTATAATGCTATTCCGGAAAGTAAAAAACTTCACAGCAGTTTTAAAATATTGGAAAAGGACGAATATTTTCCGCTGACGGAAGACCTTCAGATTCACTTTGTGGAATTACCCAAATTAAAACAAAAAGAAATAAAAGAATTAAGCGGAATAGAATTATGGGCGGAATTTTTAAAGGAAGCGGGTAAAGAAGGAAGCGAAAAGAAAATAAAAGAATTGATGGAAAGGAGTGAGATCATGAAAGACGCAGTAGAAAACTTAGGGAAAATAAGTGAAGACGATAGAATGAGAGAAATAGCATGGGCAAGGGAAAAAGCAAGATTAGATGAAATATCAAGGATTAAATATGCGGAAAGGAAAGCGACAGAACAAGGTATGGAGAAAGGTATGGAGAAAGGTATGGAGAAAGGTATGGAGAAAGGTATGGAGAAAGGCATGAAGGAAGGAATGGAAAAAGGAATAGAAAAAGGCTTATTGCTTGGAAAGAAAAAGATAGCCCAAAATCTGCTGAAGTTGGGCCTTAGTCCGGAGAAAGCAGCAGAAGCAGCGGAACTTTCAATAGAAGAAATAATGGAACTTAAAAGAGAAATAGAAAAATAAAATGGTATAGTATAATAAGGAGGGAAAATACATCGCCTTCCTTATTTTTTTTATTCTTTTTATGTATTATAATATTAAAGTAGTATAAAGTTAATATTTGAGCCATTTTGTCGATATAAATTACATAACTTATAAAATAACGGAGAGGTGAAGCTGATGAGAAGGAAGAAGATTAAGGCTGTAATTACATATATTATACTATGGTGCATGCTCTTTAACGGAGTTATATTTGATACTCCCAAATCCTACGGAGCAGGTGAAAAAAAATTAACGTTGACAAATGTTTATGAAGGATTCAGCCGAACTGAAAAGAGAATAGAAATAGAAGATCCGGCTATGACAGATTTTCAGAACAAAAAAGTTCAGATAAGAATTGATGAGGGCTGGAAATCTCCAAAGAATACTCTCATAGTAGGTCAGACTATCATTCAGGCGGAACTTGAACCTATATGGGATATTACAGACGTAATGGTTCAGGGTACAGTTCCCGAAGGCGATCCGCCTCAAAATAAAGATAAAGAAATCAAATACAGCGGTATACATGAATCAGGTATTCCCGAAATCTTAAATGTGGATAAACCAATAGTTAAGACAAACGAAGCCATAATACTTAACGGAAAAGATAACATCGGACAATTGACAAGCGGAGACTATAAAATAACAGTAGGAGGAATAGAAGCCAAAGCAACATCTGTCGGTACCAATCAGGTTAAGTTGGAGCCCGCTTCGGGACAGTTTCCCAGAGGAATAAGAAATATTGTAGTTTCAAAATCCGAAACGGCAGGAGAAGGAAGCAATACGTATGTCTTGGAAACATCGTTTATATACAAAAATGCTGTAAGAATAGTAGGAGAACTGGGAATAGACGGCATATCCATGTTTCCGACCATGGGGGAACCGAACTCAAGAGTCACCTTTTCAAGAAAAAATTTCCCCAACATTGACGGATATGATATATACTTTATCAAGGATTTAAACGACCAAAAAAGTTTTAATCAAAACAATATGATGAAGAATATAAGCATTACTCAATCTCAGGATGAAAGCAAGGATTCTACCATAACGGCCAATGTACCTCAGGTAAATTCAGGCCCTTATTACGTAGTATTTACAAACAAGGATTCCTTGAAAAACGGCATAGAGAGTATGTATGTTCTGCCCCAAAAATTTCAGGTAGTCACCATATCTCAGAAGCCGACAATAGACAGTATACAGCCAAACAGAGCGCCTTCCATGACACCTACTACGGTTCAGATAGAAGGAAATTATTTCGTGAACCACAATATTCCCGGATTTACTCCGGATAATAACGGTCCGACTATTGCCGATGTAGACGAGGGAGACAAACAGGTGGTTATCGATTATGGTTCGGGTAAACTGGAAATACCTGACGAGTCGGGAACGATAAAGGAATATAACGTATCGGTGAAAAGAACGATTGAAGTTGATATAGGAAGGGTACTGGGTTTTGAATCGGGAGGATTTAAAGCCGAGCTTGGAAACTCCTCGGACCCCAATACTTTTAAAATAAGAACGGAGACATTTACCCTTGATCAAACTCAGGTTGAAGATGCAATCGTAAGAGTACAGACCAATATAACGGGTGAATTTAATGCTACAATGGAACAGGAAGTTACGGTCAAAGACGGATTTACATACTATCCTCCTTCGGAGACGCCAAAAGTCAGCGAAGTAGTGCCTAACATTATTCCTATTGAAGAAGACAGCGGAGGATTTTATCTGGACAATACAATGGAAAGACTCCTTTTATCCGTTGAAGGAAGTAATTTTCTTGTTACGAGATACACTGACCCGGCAGACGGCACAGAAAAAATCAATTATCCCAAAGTTACAATCGGAGGGGTAATCATAAATCCCAATGATAACAGATTAGCAAGCGAATACAAACCATATAAATTTGAAGTGCTGAATAACGGGAAATTGGTTGACGGAACATTGGGAAATGAAATAGGAAACAGAATACTTATAGAACTTAAAGCAGGGTCTGAAGGCTTTAAGGTGGAAAACAAAGACAGCAGAAACGTAAATATAAGAAATCCCATCAGGCAGAGCAGCCAGCATGGAGTTACAGATTGGATATTTGAAGATAAAGTTAAATTTGAACTCATAGACAAAAATAATTTTCCTGTTATAGAAAGTGTTACTCCCAGCCTTGTTTCCATAGACGGAGGAGAAAATGTAGTTGTCAAAGGTTCAAATTTCAGGCCCGGTGCAAAAGTGTATATTGAAAACAAACTGGTTCCGGGAGTAACCATTTCGGGAGATACAAAGACGATTACGTTCAAGGCGCCGAAAGGTTCAAGAGCCGGAGAAACCTTACTTCAGATAGTAAATCCCGAAGGAGGATTGGCAAGCTACGCCTTTACCTATACCCAGACATATACTGAACCGAAGCTTTCCTATATAAACCCTTCTTCCGGCACGGAGAATACATTGGTTACGGTTAAAGGAGAAAACTTTTTAGCTCCGGACCCCACTGTAGTAATCAATAATATAGACGAAGTGGATGAAGGATTGATATACAGGCTTATCGGGACACGAATACTTATGGACAATCAAGATATAAACCAGTATAACAGAGGAGAACAGAACAGAATAAAACTTACACCCTTCAACGGAGGGAATATATTTGAATATAATGACGTTGAAAATAAGATAGTATTGGGAGAAGGATATGACAGCGTCATACTTTATAACGAAAGTACCAATAAATTTTTTGCCCTGCGCAAAGACGTAAAGAATGATTTCTCCATAGAAGGAGGAGAAGGAATTCTTTATAAAATTACTTATAATAAAAATACAGGAGAATTCAAAGCAAATGATTATGTAATCACACAAGAAGACGGGAAAATATCCTTTAACAGTTTAGAGCTTCAGGCTTATACCCCCTATCTTATCAGAGACGGGAAAATAGTAGGAAATAATGTGAGGTTTATAGATTCGAATACCCTTACCTTTAAAGTGCCGAATCTGTCAAATTCCCCTTGGACAGGAGAGGGCTATTATAATGTAACGGTAGTCAATCCGGACACAAAGAAGCAAACCATAAATAAAGGATTTTACTATTTTGCCGCGTCCGCTACAAAGCCGGTTATAGCCGACGTAGTACCTGATACTGGACCTGATTCCGGAGGAAACATCATCACTTTGATTGGTCCGTCGAAAGATCCTTCCGATCCTAATGATAAAAATATAGGTTTTTCGGATATAGGCTCGGATAAGACAAAGATATTTATAGGGGGGCAGAGAGTGCCTGCCGAAGATATAACCATTTCTCCCGACGGAAGAGAGATGAAATTAAAAGTTCCCCCTACGATTGAAAACATAAAGGAAAAGGGAACGGACAGGATTACGGTGCCTATAGTAGCGGTTAACCCTGACGGGGGAACATTCAGCATATCCTATGAAAACCCTCTGATAGTAAATGATAACGGAGTAGAAAAGATCATCAGAGGATATACTTACGTCGTTCCCACCAGCCATCCTAAGATATCGGAAGTAGTTCCCAAGGAAGGTTCAACGGCGGGAGGATATATAGTAGAAATATTCGGTTCCGATTTCAGGAACTTTAAGATAGTAAAAGATGAAGACGGAAAAGAAGAAAGAATCTCTGCCTCAACGGATAAGGAAAAATCCAGGTACAATGATTCCTACGAAAGATTGACGGATCCTTTGTATCCAAAGGTATACTTCGGTTCAAAGGAAGCAGACTTAGTTGAGTTCAGCTCAGGTTATCTGCAGGTAGTGGTTCCTCCGAATAATTCGGGCTCCACGGATTTATATGTAGTCAACAACGATGCCGGAATTTCAGATAAAGCCCAATTCAATTACCTGACATCCGCGATATCCGTTTCCGCCATAGTTCCCAATGTGGGGATAAAAAACGGAGGACAGAAAATAGATATTCACGGTTCGGGATTTGAAGTAGGAAAGGTGTCCTTAGTTGAAAAGGACAATCCGGATAAAATAACAGAAAAACAACTGCCCTTAGTTGTATTCGGAACCAGAACAAATGAGAATATTCCGAGAGAAAGCGAAAACAGCGGAGTTATTCGTTCGTCACGGGCAACGGTAAAATTGGACGGCGGATTGGAAGTTAAATATGATGCTGTAAACAGTACTCTTGATATGAAAATAGAAGAGAACAAAAAAGTTTATTCCTTTACCTACAATAACTATAACGGAGAAAAGATATTTATAAATACCAATAACTTCAAAACCGATGAGGGAGTTTATTACCCCCATGAAGAACTTATAAAAGCAGAAGTAAAGGATAACAGACTATTGGCAGAAGGGGGTTATGCTCCTGACGGAGAATACAGAAACAAAACTCAGATATCGGTTACTACACCTTGTTACTATACAGTAGGTCAGGTTCCCGTATTTGTCGTAAATCCTGACGGAGCCAAAGGCGGCGGAACTTTTGAATACAAAAATCCCAACAGTGTTCCTGCAATTACTAATGTCACAAGAGACAGCAGGAACCCTGTGGAAGAATACAGAGAAGAAATAGGCGGAAACGCGAAGATATTGAAAGTGAATTATAACGGGGGAAGTATAATCAGCGTTTACGGTACTGACTTCAGAGAAGGGGCAGTTATTAAAGTATCCAATCTTCTTACCATAGGAGAAGGAAATATAGATTATTCTCTTCCCACTAAGTTATCTTTTGTCATCCCGGCTGTACCTGAAACGGAAGTAGGAAAGCTTTACAGGGTAGTGGTGGAGAACAAAGACGGCGGAGTTGCTTCTTCAGACACCTTAAATCCTCCTATATTCATAGAATTTACTAAAGGTGAGACAAACCCCGTAGTAAACACGATCACACCGGATAAAGGGCCGGCGACGGGAGGTACGAAAGTAGAAATTACGGGAGACGACTTCCGAAAGACCATGGAAGGATACGAAGGAGAAAGCATCAAAGTATATTTCGGAGAAAAAGAAGTAGATGAAGGCAATATAAAATTTATAGATTATCAACACCTTGAAGTTACGGCACCGTCAAGTGAAAAACTGGGCAATGTCTCTGTAAGAGTTGAAAACCCTGACGGATCATTGACTTCGGGAGATATTTCCTTTACTTATATAAGCAAGCCCACCATATCAACAGTCAGTCCTAACAAAATATTTACCAACGATACCGATACGGAAGTTACAATTACGGGAAATATGTTTCAATCGGGAGCAAAGGTAATCGTAGGAGGAAAGATTTTAGATAAAGATGATTTGACAAAAGATATGGAAGTCACCGGAGAGGGAATCATAGGAGTGGATTCCACAGGTAAAAACAGGGAAGTATATGTAGTAGGCGGAATACCGGCAGCTTCCGTTACAGTTGAGGGGGACAAGGTATTGAAGGTGAAATTCCAAGAAGCTGCCGATTTGGAGAATACTCACCTGATAATAGTAAACCCAGACGGCGGAGTTTCGGACCCTTACGACAGGTTTACTTATGAAAAGCCTATACCATTAAAACCCTTTGTACTGGAAGGCATACCCGGATACGAGTCCACAGTCAAACTTATATGGTCGAAGTCCGACGAAGATATTTTAAACAAAGCCACTCGATACGAAATATACGGAAAAGAAGACGGAGATGCGGAATATGCTTTAGTGGGAGATACGACGGAAGCGGAATTCTTAGTCAAGGGATTAAAAGTTAATACGTCATATACCTTCATGGTAAGGGCTTTGAACCAATACGGAGGGGCAATAGATTTTGCAACGGTTAAAGTGAAAACTTTAACTTTACATGAGGATGAAAAACTTAAAGAAAAAGAAGAACAGCTTGAAAAGGAAAAAAAGGAACTTGAAGAGAAAGGCAAAGAAGAAATTTCAAACGGCAGCCTCCTAAGGATTGTGGGTTCGGATGAAATAAGAGGAGGAGTAGGTTCGATAGATCTCTCCTTATCTAAATACAAAAATTTAAATAAATTTACTATAGCGGTACCTTTATCACTGGCAAGGAACGATTCCCAAATTACCATTAAAGACGGCACATTAAACCTTATGATTAATCCAAAGGCAATGTATACCCTTGAAGTGAGCAAGAAAGATAAGGGAGACGAGGACTCCTATGTAAGGATAAATATTGTAAGGGCAAATGAATCCCATGTTCCGAGGAATAAAAAAGCCGCATCCAAGTCCTACGATATATCCTTTGATTTTCAGTATGGCAAGGATATTTTAGAGATAAATACATTGATGAAAAGCGGAAAGATAAATATGAATCTTAATGCTGCCGGCTATTCAAATGCGAGAAATGTGTACATGGCAGTACTGGACAAAAATACAGGACAGTATGTAAAAAATACGGAAAGCGGGAGTATAAAGGAAGAAGGAAAATATATTCTCCTGTGCGACAGATAAAAAGAAGGGAGGGAAGGCATCTGCCTGAATATTTATGAACAAAAGATTAATATCAACAGTAATTTTTATACTATTAATAATGACATGTATCAGCACGGCCTTTGCCGTGTCTACCGTGTCCGGCACAATTCAATATATAGACTTAAAAAACAATTCCGTCACCGTCTTGGATTTTCAAAACAATATCCACCGGGCTTATATTGATAAAAACACGGATATCCTTACGGAGGGGAAAGAATCGGGTCTTAAGGATTTGTACTTCGGCCAGTATGTGGAGGTGTCATTATCGGGAAACAGGGCATTAAAGATAAATGCATCTTTACAAATAGAACCGGACAGACAGGGTTATATTGTTCCCGGAAGCAGGTTCAGACGGGGAGAGGTTTTTTCCATAGACAACAAGTCCATTGAAATCAAAGGAGAAAGGGGAAGAGAAAAATATGCCCTGACATCTTCCACCGAGGTATATAAAAAAGGAGAAGAAACAGGGCTGTCAAGGATCAAAGAAGGGGATAAGGTACTTCTTACCTTTGACGATATATATTCTTCAAACGTTTCTCAGATATCAATAGAAGATGAAGAAAAGCATATAGAAGGAGTACTGAAAGGGAAAATTGAATTCTTAGATGAAAACAAGAAGGACATCCAGTTAAATGAAGTCAGCATCTATAACAACGGAAAATGGGACAAGAATTCATCCTACAGCCTGAAATTAAAAATTCAAAACGATGAAATCTACTATAAAGGAGAAAAGATTTCTCTCAAAAGCTTAAAAGCAAAGGGGAAAAAGGAAGTATACATTGCCTTTGAAAAGAGCTTCGGGGAGATGACCGCATCTAAGCTTTTAGTAAAAGAAGGCTCTTCCTTCCAATATACGGACAAGATAAAAAGCATAGAATACGGAACAGGGAGAATGGTAGTGGATAACAATTCGCTGTATTTCAACCAGGGAACCATAGCAATCAAGGACAACAGGCTTATAGATCCTTTGAACATGAACAGGGGGCAGGACGTGTCCCTTTACGGAGAATTTTCTTCAGGGAATAAATTGACGTCTCTGGTATTCGTTCAGGGAACAGGGATACTGAACGACAGGGCTGATGATACCAAGATATTGGTGTACAGAGGAAAGATAGAGGATATATATGACTATCAGGTGAAAATAGGAAATATCAACTACAGGCTTGATTATATGCTTCTTGATGACAACAGATGGAAGGAAATGTCCGAAGGAGAAAGGTTCACCGTTACGGAAGATACGTATATATATGACAGTGATTTGAGGCTTACCGTTCCAACGGACGGATTTATTTCTTCCCGATATATAGATTTAAATGATGTTGAAGATAAAACATTGAGAGACAGAATCAAAAACAACTTCTATAAAGGGAAAATCGCTTATTTTGTTGTTAAGGAATCACCTTACGGCAAAGAAGTGCTTGGAATGAACATCACTCCTCAATTATCTCAATACAGACAAAATGTTACCTTGGATTATTCCTCCATAGGAGAAATAAAGAGTGTGGATTATGACAATAACACCATTAAGATAACCAAGATGAAAAATTACAATACCCTGAACAATCAATGGGAAAGTACGTCGGATGAAAGTATAAGCCTGAATAAAACATTGGTTCTTCTCAATGATAAACCGCTGAAAAATGATGAATTGTACAAGCTCAGCGAAAAAAATACGGTATATATAATCAGAAACAAATCAACTTCTCAGGACGGAGTATATGTCCTTCTGGTAGAAGATTAAAGAAAGGGAAAGACAATGAAAAAAATTATATCTGTTATATCCATAATACTGATTATCATCATTCCTCTTCAGTCCTTTGCCATCAATGTCCCGGGCTACGAAGGGGGAATACAAAATGAAAACACCTATAAGGAAGTCATATTTGTTACGGGAGAACCTATAGTCATGGAAGGCACTCTCACTGTAAAGACAAAGGAAAAGGACAATACGATAAGCGAGCAGTATACATATAAACTTAAAAATATTGCCAAAGATGCGGAGCTTTCGCGAACAATCAAAATGACGGAAACATTAACTTCAAACGGAGGTCAGACATCTTCCTCCAAAACATTGGACTCCTATAAGGAAACAATAGAAATAGGAGATAAAAAATATGAAGCCAAAGATGATGCTTACCAGTGGAATCAGGGAAGTATATCCACCGATACTCCTTTGAACAGCTATTATGCGGGAGACTGGTCGGGAAGGAAGACATATGTGGTGGATAAAAGCAACGAAGTAGTCAATGTGGAAACCACGGGAAGTCTTGTGGGGTACGACAGCCCTTGGTCAGCAACGGAAACCCAGACAGTTCATATGACGGTAAATTATGAAAACAAAGAAGCAGCCGGCATTAAGTGGGGAGGAAGCGCAACAATCGAAACCTCCTACAACAGAACAAAGGATTATGCCTACGGGGAAAATCCGGTAAAACAGATAAGTTTTTCGGGAGGATACAGGATCACCGAAAAGGAGGAGAATGTCCTGAAATATTCCTATGATCTTCCCAATATCAAAAATAATGCCGTATCTAAAGGGAGAAATACAGGAACAAACAGCTTCTCCCTTGATACGAACCCCATTATCACGAGGCTTAACATACCCGAAGTGAGAGATGTAGAAGGGCATCCTTATGAAGATGCAATTCTTCTTCTTGCCAGTATGGGAGCTTTTCCCTTAAACAGTACTTCCTTAGGACCCGATTCACCCATGAGCAGGGGAGAATTTGCCAAGGCCATATGCCTCTCCATGGGAGTTGAACCTGAAAAGGAAGAAGAAACCACTTCATCAAGAAGAAAGAAAAATCAGGCTGTAAAAGTTCCCACTTATACGGATGTGGGGAAAACTCACACCTATTATCCTTATATTGAAGGGGTAACCAAAAGAGGAATAATGGAAGGCGTGGGGAAGGGCAGATTTGATCCCAACAGAGCTCTTACAAAAGCAGAAGCGACAACCATCATCATAAGGCTTCTGGGATTTAAAAGCCTTGCACCCATTGGAAATTACTATACAGGATATACCGATGATAAAAATATTCCTTTATGGGCAAAAGATTCTATTTATGTAGCGAAAGAACTTGGTATAATAGAAAGAGGAGGATATTTTTACCCCAACAAAGAAATAACCAAAGGAGAAGCAGCAGAACTATTGGTTAATTTCATCAACTATCTTCAAAACAATTTGAAATATGATTACAGGGAAAATATACTCAACAATTAAAAGCCTAAGGGGGAATTTTTATGACACAAAGGAAGTTTTTCAGGAGGTTTACGGCACTTGCACTGGTGCTATTTATTTTCATCATTCAGTTACCTTCCTTTGGACAAGCGGCTGATTTTCAGTATAACACTGAGTATCTGCAGGAAGTAGAGGAATTTATTAAGGAATACTATCTTCACGACGTAACGGACGAACAGCTTATGAAGGGGGCAGTAAAGGGCCTTTTCTATAATCTCGACGATTACAGCGAATATTATACAAAGGATGAGTTCGATAAACTCATAGAAGACGTAAGCGGGAGTTTTGTAGGCATAGGTATTTATATGGGGGATGATAACGGCCATGTAACCGTATTTTCTCCCATCAAAGACGGACCGGCCTATAAGGCGGGATTGAAAGCCGGAGATATAATAGTTTCCGTTGACGGAAAAGATGTGACTTCCTATTCTTCGGCGGATGTCTCCGATTTAATAAGAGGAAAGATTGGAACAAAAGTTAAGCTGGGGATAAAAAGAAATGATTCAAAGGATACATTATATTTTAATATCACGAGAGACGAAGTAAAAGTAAACCCCGTTTCTTATGATACCGTAAATAAGTCGTTAGGTTATTTGAATATTTCTCAATTTAATGATTATACGGTAGAAAATGTAGATAAAGCATTAAATTATTTTGACCAGCACTCCATAAAAAACTTGATAATCGATTTAAGAAACAATCCCGGAGGGTCGGTGGACCAGGTAGTAGATGTTTTAAAAAAATTTATTCCGGCAGGAAGCATAGTTCATATAAAATATAAAGACGGAACAATCCGGACTTATTCTTCGTCTTTGAAAACTCCGAAATATAAGCTGGCCGTACTGATAAATGAGAACTCTGCCAGCGCATCGGAAATCTTTGCGGGTGCGGTTAAAGACAGAAAAGCCGGGACTCTGGTAGGGGTTACTACTTACGGCAAAGGAGTGGTTCAGGAAATAATTCCTTTGGATAACGGAGACGGGATCAAACTCACTATTGCGGAATATTTAACGCCGAACAAAATATCAATCGACGGAAAGGGAATAACTCCGGACATAGTAGTGAAGAACACGGATCCGACAAAGGATTTACAGATGGAAAAAGCAATATCTTTATTCAAATAAAATTTCCTGTATTTTACTTGTAATTTACTTGTAACATAATTGTAATGGTATTTTTAAATTAACTGATATATAATATATATCATGAAGGGTTAAGATATAAGATCAATAAAAATCTTATATTACAATTTAATTACATTAGTATCAATATAGTTGACCTGTAAAAGGGATGATGCTATAATACTCTATAGAATGCAAGTCTCATTAAGATTTTGCAATCTATAAATTTTACAATAATTAAACATATATTAAAAGGAGGTCTTTGAAAAATGAAGAAAACCCTATCTTTACTGTTGGTACTGGCAATGGTGCTAACAAGCTTCACAGCCGTTTTCGCAGCTGATGAAACTGAAAAAACTCCGGGTGAAATATTGGAACAAATAGGAGTTTTGAAAGGAAATACGGAAGGCGGCTTGATGCTGGACAAAGAAGTTTCAAGACGAGACATGGTAGTTTTACTTAGCCGTTTATTAGGCCAAGAAGACGAGGCAAAGAATTTCTCAGGTGATACAACGTTCAAGGATGTAAAAGATACAACCGACCCTGACTATGATTCTTACTATGTATCATATATAGCATGGGCACAAGCTAACAAACTTACAAACGGTGTTGACGAATCAGGAGAAGTTTTCAGTCCTAAGAGATCACAAACAGAACAAGAAGTTTTGGCTTACTTATTGAGAGCTCTTGGCTACGGATTTGACGAAGTTAAATGGGAAGACGTAGTAGCTAAAGCAGCTGAACTTAAATTAATTGATGACGCCAAAGCAGATTACAGCAAAGCAGCAACAAGAGAAGTATTAGCAAAATTATCATTACAAGCTCTTAAGACAAAAGTTAAAGATTCAGACAAAACTTTAGCAGAAAAATTAGAGATTACATTACCGGAAGCAGCAAAATTGGAAGTTAAAGAAGTTAAAGCTGACAATTTGAAAGAAATCAAAGTTGTATTCAACAAATCAGTTGATGAAGAATCAGCAGTTGATGAAAATAATTATGAGACGGATGCTGGAAATATAGCAGATATAAACTATTCAGCAGATGATCACACAGCTACTATATTATTAGATGAAGCTATGAAGAATAAAGAAGAATATGAGTTAACTATTGACGGAGTTAAAGATGCTAAGACTGTTCTTGATGTTACAAAGGACTTTACAGTAGCTGACAATGCTATACCGGAAGTAGTAGATGTAGTGGGACTTGGAACTAAGGCAGTTAAAGTAGTTATGTCAGAACCTGTTGATGGAGCTAAGGCAACTAACTTTAAACTTGATGGTAAATCAGCTTACGGTTCAGTTGAAGTAGCAGCAGGCAGAGATATAATTCTTAAGACATATTCAGATGTATCGGTTGGAGACCATGAATTGACAGTTAGCGGATTAAAAGATTTTGCTGGTTTCAAATTGGTAGAATCCAAACATTCATTCACTGTAGTAGAAGATAAGGATGCTCCGACAGTAACAGAAACAAGAGCAACTCTTGAAAAAGTAGTTGTTACTTTCAGCGAAGACATAGACACAGTTTCAAAGAACAATGTATATTGGAAGAATGGTTCAACAAAGAACTATGCTGACAGCGCAAAGAGATTAGCTGGAAATAAATTCGAGTTTACTTTTGAAGGCAATAAGGGACTTCCTGTATATGAAACTACTCTTTATATAGAAGGAGTTAAAGACTATTCAGGAAACAAAATGGCAACAACAGAAGTAGTTGTTAAAGCTTCAATCGATGAAACGAGACCTACAGTTAGAAAAGTTGAAGTAAAAAGTAGCGGAAAAGTTATAGTTGTTACATTCAGTAAATCAGTAAATACAAGCAGTTCAAAGGATGAAAAAGGTAGTGCATTAAATAGGGATAATTACAAAATTACCGATTCGGATGATAATAAACAAACTATTAGTGATATAACTAATCCGAAAAAAGACAATAAGACAATTGAAATTGAACTTGGAACAGCTTTGAAATCAAGTAAGGATTATACTATAAAGATTTCGGGAATCAAAGATAACAATAAATATCCAAACTACATGGTTGATTATTCAGAAACATTATCAGCAACTGAATACAATGCACCTAAGCTTGCGCGTGTATCAGTAAAGCAAGAAGATGAAAAAGATGAAAGAACGTTTAAGGTTTCATTATATTTTGACAAAGCTATGGATTTAGCAACATTGTCGGATCCTGCCAACTATTTGATAGCTACAAAAAAAGCTGGTGCAAGTGATGATACTGCTACTAATAAATTGCTTTCAAAATTTGATGATTATGATGTAGATATTAAAGATTCTGATGGAAAGATAGTTTTATTGACTATCGTTACTGATAAGGATGATGATTTAGCTGTAGCAGGAGTCGCTGGATTAGGAATTAAAGGAAGCAACGGAAAAGAAATATCAAATTATGGCAGAATTGTACCTGATACAGAGGGTGAAGAGTTTGTATTAAAAACTGCAAAAGCAACTGATAGAGATGAAGTTGAGTTAGTATTTAATTTAGAAGTAGGAGAAGCTCCAACATCTGCTTTTTCAGTAACAGGAGTAGGAATTGAAGATGTTGATGTAGATGGGGATACAGTAACAATAAAACTTTCAAGTGATTTGGATGCTGATGTAACTAATAAGTTATCAATAACTAAGAGTAAAGTATTAGCATATGATGGAACTGAACTAATAGCTACGACTGGTCAAGATCTAACTGACTTAGAGTTAAAAGATGAAGTTTCTCCAAAGATAAAAGCAGCTGATATCTTGAAAGAGGATGTAGTTGGAACTACAATAAAGATAACTGTAACATTTGATGAAAAATTAGGGACATATGCTTCTAATTGGGATGATGATTTAAGTGTTAAAGCAATAAACGGTGGAAAAGATATAACATTTACAGGAGAACCAGTTCTAGATAGTGGTAACCCTACTAATAAATTAAAATTAACTGTAGATCTTACACAAGAAAATCTTAAAAATATAGATAAAACTGCATTTGAAGTATCAACAGAAGATGCAAGATATATAGAAGATGCTCATCAAAATGTAGCGGCAGATTCATCTGCAAGAACAGGGATATTTGAAGGAATCCAGGATAGAGTTAAAAATGGAGGTAATGAAGCAGCAGCAGAGGCCGCAGTGAAAGCATTAGAGGTAGCAGCAGAGAAAGACTTAACAGCTAAAGAAAACTTAGAAGCAGCAGAAAAAGCAGTTACTGATGCAAAAGTAGCAGTAGATAAGGTTAGTGATACAACTGTAAAAGCAGGTTTGAATGCAAGAATAGTTGTTGCAGAAAATAAAGTAAAAGAAGCTAGAACAAAATTTGACGATGAGTTAGCAGTTGCTGCAGCTAGAACAACAGTTGAGAAAGCAACATATGCTAAGGCACCAAATACAGTAATCAATGAAGACTTAGCAAAAACATACGTTGATGACATAATAAAAGGATTAGATCTAAAGGGTGTAACATATGAAATAAACAAAGTAGGCTTTACTGCACCGACAGTAGGAGGAGATGGAAGTTATATATTTAATGTAAAACTTTCAAAAGGTGTAGCAACAGTTACAACTAATAACATTACGTTAGAAATTACTGCTCAATAATAAAAGTGCGAAATGTTGCTCTATAAGTCAAGATGACGAAATGAGCGGAAGATGAAAATACATACAGGGACGGTTTTTTAACCGCCCCTGTATGTTTATCATCATCTAACTATTTTACCAATCCGACAGGTGAAACCCCTGTCCCAACTCAACAGCTTATCATACACAAATCACACACGGGGACGGTTCTTCTGTGTTGTTTTGAAAATTGACATTTTAGGATTTTAAGTATGATTCCTTTTATGTGATAAAAAATAGAGTTGGTGTCTGATCCCCCTGCACAGGTTTTAAGCCTGCTTTTCTTAAAATCTGTGAAGCCAGGTAAGGTCGTAATCCGTGGAATTCGGATGTGGGACTCCTTAAAAGACTGTCACGGTAAACATTATGCTAATCCATGTTGATGCGGTTTATAAAAAGTAGTTCATACTGTTAAAATATCGGCGTGCTTTGAGCTTGGTATGAACCTGTGAAATTGAAATATTTCATAAGGCTTAGGCACAATTAAAGCTGTTAAACCTAAGTAAAGTAAATCGTTAGTGGATGCCTAAAACAGTCAAAAAAAAAGGGATAGGTAAAACGGAACATTTGATGCTGTATATAGGGAGGGAGAGCAGCCCGAAGATATATATACAGGCTCAGCGGATTCATAGTAGCGATGACCTCTTGCCGTTATTACCGTATTGGCAACAACACGGGAGGAGAAAACAAGAGCAGCCAAGGAATCCAGTCGGCAGAAAGGGATTGAAGAATAAAATAATTTTTTTTTAACCTTCGTCCGGAAAAACGTGGAATAACAGGAATCCAATGTAGGACTTAGGAACTATAAACCATTAGGACCAACTAATTCTTCCCAATCCCCTAATGTCGATAGAACGCCGTATGCGGTGAAAGCCGCACGTACGGTGTGGACCAAGCGAAATCCGTAAGGATAGCAAGGGATAGCGTACCGGTAGAGAAATTTACATTAACTTTAGATGGAGAAGGTTTATCATCAACTCCAATTGCTGGAGAGATTGAAAAAAATACAGAAGTGACAATAAAAGTGAAAGTTCCGGAAAATAATGAAATAGATACATTTACGGTTGGCGGAGTAGATAAAAAATCTGAATTAGTTAATAATGAATACAAGTTCAATATTATTTCAGATACAACAGTAGAAGTAACATATAAAGAAATACCATTGGGAATTAAGACAGTAGAAAAATTAGAGAATAATGATATTGAAGGATTATCTGAAAATGAAAGCATAACGGTAAATTATCAAGAGTCACAAAATAAAATAGTCATAGGAGGCACCATTCCCAAATATTCACAAAGCATTTTGGGGCATGACACAAACAGTAATTTGTTTGGAATTAAAATAACTCTAAATAGTGTTAATAAAGAAACAGCAGCATGCAAAATAGTAGGGACTAAAGCTAACACTTATCCAGCAGAAGATAACTGGATAGATGATCCAGCGGGGAATTACTTCTATTTTGTGGGAGCAGTGAAGGATACCAGTAGTACTTTTACAATTACTATTGACAATGATGGTGATTGGGATAATACCAAAGATGATCAAGTCAGTTATAATATTGTAATTGCATCTAATACTACAATAGAATAAGTAACATGGGGACATTTTCAAAGAGGACGGAGGACGTGGGGACGTTTCACTTGTCTGCATAGTTCATCTGCCTAAGTGATAAAGTATTTTCTCTGCCAACAATTGCGATAATTGTCGGCAGAGATTTTTTTACTTTATTATAATTTAAAAAATCAATAAAAATAAATTGAAAATTATAATTATTATGATATTATTATACAAGAACATATGTTTTATATAATAATCGATAAGGGGGATTAATTTGAAAACCAAGATTACGTATCATGCCAAAGATGTATTATTTAAATCTTTAAGTGAAGTATATAAGGATCAGGCTTTGACATCTTATGGGCTGGACTTTCCCAAAATAGTAAGGATGCTTCCCAATGAATTTCCACAGGTTAAAGCAGATGAAAAGAAGGCAGACAGCGTATTTCTATTGGAAGATGATTCTGTTTTATTATTAGAATATGAAAGCAACAATAGAATTAAAGAAAATTTTGTAAAATACGGAGAATATATAATAAGAATAATTAATAGGTATTATAGGGAATCAAGGGAAATAAAGACAGTAAATATGGCAGTAATATATGCAAGCGATATAGTAGAAGCTGAAAATAAAATAAGTTTTGGAAGTTTGAGTATAGGTGTTCAGTCGGTGTTTATGAAAAATTTTGACGGGGAATTGGCATTAAGGAATATTCATGATAAAATAAAATCAGGATAAGAGTTGACGAACGAAGAAATAATAAGGCTTATACTCCTACCATTGATGAAGAGCAAAAAGAAAAGGCAGGAAATAATAGAGGAGAGTATGGACTTAGCAAAGAATATAAAAAGACGGAAAGAAGCAGCTGGCGGTAATAGCGGGATTGTTGACGGTGACTGACAAATTTATAGATGAGGAATATGCTAAAAATATAAGGGAGTGGTTGAGAATGACGAAAGTAGAGAAGATATACGAAGAAGAAAAGCAAAAACTTATTGAAGAGAAAGAAAAGGAAAAACAAAAACTTCTTAAAGAAAAGGAAAAAGAGAAGACATTGGAAATAGCAAAAAATTTATTGGATGTTTTAGTACCTGAACAAATAGCGAAAAAAACAGGGCTGACATTAGATGAGGTTTTAAAACTAAAAAATTTATAAGACAAAAGAGATAGTTATTTTTGGAGGACGAGAATGTAGTTAATTTTGTGCGAATATGAATAATCTGGTAAAATAGAATAAAGGTAATCGGGAAAAGTAGGGTGTGGATTGCCACCTCATTTCACAAACGGAAGGAGGTGGTAGGTATGATGAATACATATCAAGCAATATCATTAATGATTATGTTTGGCATGTTCGTTATATCACTAATCTCCTTAATAGTTAGCCTAAAGGATAACATTAAGAGAAAAAAATAGCCACCCTGCTGACACCAGGGTGGTAAAATTTTTTTAAACACTTTGGTGGCAACCGCACCGTTGCGGTGCCGATTACCTTATTAACATTATACCATAAATATATAAAAAGTAAACATATGTATTTAAATTTTACACTTGGGACGTGGGGACGTTTCGGGACCAGTGAAAAAGCTTGGATTCAAAAATATTAATGAATTTAGGGACTTTTTAAAACAATTATAAAGAATAAGCGGGACAAGGGAACAGATTTTTTGTCCCAATCAGACTTTTTGAATCCCAATGTATAAGCAATAGGAATAATCCATCTGTTCATATAGGGAAACATTTTTATATCGGCAGTTATTACAATCGCTGGCATAGATTTTTTTGTACGACATGAAGGGACAATTTGAAGTAGACCGGTATATGTAGGGGTGTATATTTGGTAATTATAATAAACATAAAAGGCATATAAGCATATAATTATATAGCAAGAAATATACCCTTGAAGAGGAATGAGAAAATTGTGATTATCCCTGAGAGGCTGATAAAAGAAAGAATGGGGAAGTTAAAATCTTAAATAAATCGACGATACGAGGGGATGATTTGAGATCGCTTCAGGCAGAAAGAGAACCGCTGCAAAACTAATTTACTCTGTTAGTTTTGTGGGCGGTCCCTATTGTTGTATTAAGAATAAAGAAACAAATTTCATGGAAATAGGAGTGCCTTCTACGGGTACCCGTTCTGCTTTTAATATAAGAATACCGGGTTCAACTATATAATTGCTTTTCGGCTGTATTACTCCATTTATGAAAAGGTTCAAATAAGAAATTTGCTGAGGATCAAGGATTCCTCTGTTGCCATACACGGTTAATTCGTCTGTATTTGTATAAACTTTTTTTCCAGATGCAAGAGTGTTATACTGATAAGTTTCCGCTTTCATAAGCCGATTATTTTCTCCCTTTATTTTTAAATACTGAAGGATAATCGGCACACCTTCCCGAGGGATATCTTCTGTTTTTAGTGTCAAGAGACCTGGTTCTAATGCGTAGTTAATCTCGGGCTGCAATACCCCATTAATAAAAAGATTAAAAAAGGAGACTTCATTTGGATTAGGAATTCCTTCATCGGTAAATTCTCTTTTTATTCCGTCTGAATTAGTATTATATTGATTGTTTTCCGCGCTGATAATCTTATTGTCTTTACTGTTAAAGGATCCGGCGACCTCTGCCGTTAGTACAACCGTAGTACCGGAATTTAAAGTCCCGATATTCCAGATAATTTGGCTGTTTTGTTGGAAAGCAGTACCTTGAGTAAGGCTGATAATATTAAGGTCAACTAAATTATCTAAAAACAAAGTATCTGTCATAACAACATTACTTACGGGAACATGATTGTCATTAGATACACAAATTTCTATTCTCCACATATTGATGGCATTATTACTGACTTCTAAAGGCCCTGATGTGATATACTTTTTGATGGTTAAATTATCAAATTCAATGGGGTACTGGTCATTATTACCGAACCTTGCCGGTTTTCTATGAACATATAAATTATCCTGCAATGGATAAAAGTTAGGAAAATTCTTAAATTGAAAAATATCACAGCTTGAACTTTCTATAAATTCCCGACAGCAAGGAGGCTCTTGACAGATTCCGAAGTTAGGTATTAATAGCTGAACCTTTCCTACTGCTTTAATAATAAGCACAGCACCTACTGAGAAGTTTAATTGATTATTAAATATAATAGGGGTATCTAAAAGTTTTGAGCTGGTTTCTAC
Source organism: Sporanaerobacter sp. PP17-6a (assembly GCF_900095615.1). NCBI lineage: Bacteria > Bacillati > Bacillota > Tissierellia > Tissierellales > Sporanaerobacteraceae > Sporanaerobacter > Sporanaerobacter sp. PP17-6a. The sequence continues at coordinate 92,121 of NZ_FMIF01000012.1, forward strand.
TGCAATATCAAATGAAAACTTATCTCTTGCTTCCGGTATAAACATGATAATATCATTAACTATATCGGGTAGATATCCTCTTATTATATCCTTATTCATAGTAGTAATTTGAAATGGTATTCTCAATAGAAATTGAACTCTCTTGAAATTTGGCCTATTATTTATATCAGTTATTTTTAGAGTACCTTCTATAATAAATCCCGGCTTAAATGTAATACTTCCGAATTTACTATTGCCTATATCTGTTTTTATACATTCAAAGCAATCTTTCTGTTGATATTGAGAATAAACCTTGTTGGCAATAATACATGTATTTTTTAAATTATGTATATAATCTAAAACTTTTATTGATGCTCCGGAAGATATATCTGATAGTATATAGGTATCTGAATTTGAATTTAAAACTGATACAATGGCTCTGCCAAGAGAACGTAACCCGGGAGTATTGAAAAGGCCTTTGATTTCAAAAGTGGCCGTTAATGTCCTGCCGGGGGGAAGTTCTTCAATATTCCAAATAATAACGTTGTGGTATATGGAGATATTTCCTGAAGATACAAACAGAGTATTGATATTGTCAAATTTATCAAACAGGATATAATCTGTTACAATGATATTTTTTAAAACGTCATTTGTTAAATTGGTAACCTTCAGAGAAAAATTCCACCTCATAAATTTACCTAAAAAGGCAACTAAAGGTCTATTTAAGATGGATTTTTGCAGCAGCAATTGTTTTTTTACCGGTTTTTCAGATGAAATTACCATGATTTGAATATCCTGCGAAGGTCCCGCAAATATTTTACCGGAAGGCATATTTCCGATTGCCGAAGCGGTGTCTAAATTTCTGAATCCGTCTATAGCAAATGAGCCGATAATATTTGCTACCAAAATGGAAATTTCCGATTTTTTCAGTGTACTGATTTTCCAGAGAATTTTATCGCCTGATAAGGAAGCATTTCCGTGAGATATGCTGATAATTTTAATATTACTGATATTTTCAATAAGCAAAGTATCTGTCACAAGGATATCCGATATAGCACCGCCGCTAAGATTGGTTATCTTTATTTCCACTCTCCAGGTGCTGATTTTTCCGATATTTATTTTTATCGGGCCTGACGTAATGGTTTTAGTAATATCCAATCCTTTAACAACTTCGATTGAGTTTCCGGAAACAATATCGGATATTATACTTCCTAAAGAATTATTGCCGGTTGATAGGCCACGACTAATGAATCGAATGCCGTCAGCTTTAAAAAAACCTTTTATTTTAAAACTTACAGTGGCAGATTCTGATGTATTCAGAACATCTACATTCCAAATAATCGTTTCATCATTTATAATAATATTACCTTGAGACGGAGGAGAGTTTTTTATGTTTAAAACAGAATCTATCAGAATATTATCTGTCACAACAATATTGTTAATCGTCGTATTTCCTATATTGCTTATTACTATTGCAAATTCCCAAGTGGCTGTATGGCCTATGGGAACAGATGTGGGGCCGGATATAATAATTTTTTCTAACTTCAGATAAGGCTGTAAAGTTTCTCTGATATTAATATTTTTATCCGATATAGGGCCAGCGGATATATGTCCATAAGGTAAGATGCCTTCAGCTATAGCAGAATTAAGATTAGCCGACCATTCCTCTTTAATGGTAACAAAGGTGATGATAATAGAGACATCTTTCGAAGGAATATCTTCTGTTTTCAGCAGGAGCAGTCCCTTTTCAATTTCATAGTTAGTCTTTGGCTGTAATACTCCGTTAATAAACAAGTCAAAGTAAGAAACATCATTAGGATCGAGGATACCCCTGTCTCCATATTCTATTAATTCATCATCATTTGTATAAGTCCTCTTTATACCGTCAGACAATGCGTTATATTGATAAATACCGGCATCCAGTAGTTTTTCCTTATACGGATATCGGGTGTTTTTATTTTTTAAATGAGGAGTAATCTTAGAAAGTTTATCTTTGGACATAACTATCACTCCCAGAATGAATATATTTTCCTTCAATTATTCTATGCTTATAACAAAAAGGATGTGCCAATAGGCACATCCTCGAATATATTTATTAAGTTGTTATTGTAGTTGTAGAAGTAGAAATTGGATTGAAGTTATTTACAGTTAAGGTAATTGGTGTACCAACAGGGATTGTAGATGCTTGATTAATGACAACTTGAGAACCGTCGGTACTAACTGTAAACAAACTGGATTGTTGTAATACACCATTTATAAATAACAGATAATATCCATTATCTGTAGATACAGTTGTCAGATTACCAGTCATGATATTGCCGGCATCGTCTGTGAATTGAGTAGCCGGAATAGTGAGTACATCATCAGTTCTTTCATCTTCCCTTAATTCATAAAAGTATTTGCTGATTTCCGGATTAATATCAACATCTGTTGTAGTGACAGCACTCATCACTAATTTTAATAATTTTGTAGCCATTATTTGTCCTCCTTTTTATTGGATTTTAAACCTGTTTACATAGTAATATATTAGACAAGTTTTTAATTTGTTACTTATTTGAACTGTATTTATACTTTTTTACGGCTGCCTTTATCATCTCCCTCTACTTCTTATATATAAAATAAAACGAAATTTTACTATTGTAATTTAAAAAAAGTGATTGAAATTAAAAAATAAATTTTAAATATTGAAACCCAAAGATGATTTTGTATACAAGAATGCAGTTACTATGTGTATATTGCAAATTGGAGAATTGTCAGGATATTTATCAGATGATTTTAAAAACAAATATGATGGAGTATCATGGAGAAACATTAAGGGAATGCGAAATGTTGTAGCACATAATTACGGAAGTTTGGATGCACAACAAAGGCCCCGCATTATACCGCAAACCTTTTAAGGTTTATTTACAATATTTTAATTATAAAATCATTTTATATTAAATATAATATCCATAGAAATATTTGTGAAAAGTTTTCCTTTAGTATATAATATAAATATATACAATATGAGGCGGGGAGAGGTGAATATCTGTGACCAACGAAGAGTTTCAGGAGATAGTCCTACAGGAGCTGAAAAGCTTAAGAGAAGGCCAGAATAGCTTAGAGGGAAGGCAGAAAAACTTAGAAGAAAGTCAGAAGGACTTAATAGAAGGACAGAAGACCTTACTTGAAGGCCAGATAAGGTTGGAAGAGCGGCAGACAAGATTGGAAGAAGGCCAGACGAAGTTGGAAGAGCGGCAGACAAGACTTGAAGAAGGCCAGACGAAGTTGGAAGAGCGACAGACAAGACTTGAAGAAAGACAGGGTAACTTAGAAGAGGAGATAAAAGATATCAAGAGGGACTTAAAAGCTGTAATCGATCAAACCGCTGATTTAACTGAATTTAGAGAAGAAGCAAATAAAAAGCTTGATTTTTTAATTGAAGATAACAGATCCATACATGAAATTTTAGGCGAACATGAAATTTCAATCAGAACTTTACGAAGAAGGCCTGTGGTTTAATAAAAGCCCTTTGAATTTGAGGATTTCCCAAATTCAAAGGGCTTTTATGTTAAGTTACAATATGCGTATAAACTTCTTCTTAACATATGAAAATGATATTGTATTATTCCCGATGTTATGATAATATTAATATCGATGATAATGATAATCATTATCGACGTGTTAATATAACGTTAATTATAAAATTAAGGGGAGGTGAAATAATTATTATCTTAACGTTATGTTAAACCATTATGTTAAGGAGGAGATAATTTGATCAATAGAGCAGTTAAGCAAATATTGATATTTACATTGGTTTTCTCAATGATATTTACAGGTGTGATTCCTGGAATTGTAAATAATACGGTGAGAGCGGAAGAAACCGAAGCGGTATCCGATGAACAAGAGAAAAATATAATACCCGGGGAAGAAAAAACGGGAGAAGATACGTCTGAAAAAGAAGATGAAGTTAATCAGGAAGAAGAGAATAATTTGCCGGAAGAATCCGAAGAAGAAAATGCGGAACCTTCCGAGAAATTAACGGCAGACATTATAAATTTGAGCCTTGGAGGAAAAGGCTACAGCACAACTATGGCAGAAGCCGTGGAATACGCTCAGGATCAGGGAGTCCTTGTAGTTGCTGCTGCAGGAAATGAAGGAGAAGATGCTTCAAGATATTATCCCGCAGGACTTCCGGGAGTTTTAACTGCAGGTGCTGTGGACAGAAGCGGGAATATAACAAGTTTCTCCAATATAGGCAGCAGAGTTGATATATTTGCTCCCGGGGTGGATATTGTATCCACATCTATAAAGGGAAGCGGAACAATGGGTAATGATGAAAAAGGATATTATGAAAAAGCAAATGGCACTTCTTTTTCTTCGCCATATACGGCAGGAGTGGCGGCAGTTTATAAGATCAAAAATCCCGATGCAAGTGCTGGTCAGATAATAGAAGTTATCAAGAATTCGGCCGTTCAAGGTAAAAAGTGTATAAAACTGAATATGTACAATGCTGTTGTTTTAGGGGAAAGTCATGAAAGCTACATACAGTTTCTTACTCCTAAGAAGGATAGCTATATATCGGATGTTGTAGAGATTAAGGCCCGAATTATAAAGAATTCCGACCAGATAGGGAAAGTAGGATTTTATTTGGATTCTGTCTCGGATAAAAATAAGATTGCCGAAATAGAAAATGACGGGAATAAAGAAATATATGAATACGAGTGGAATACAGAAAAAGTGGAAGAAGGCAAACATAATATAATAGCCGTTGTTTATGATACTGCCGGCGATATAAAAAATAAAGTGGAAACATCAATATATGTTATAAACGAAGTAAATTCCGGCTTGATATTGAAAGTAAAAGATCCAAGGGGAAATGTAGCTGTAAACGCACAAATACAGCTATATGATAAAAAAACCGAAGACGAAAAGGAAAGCTATGAGGAAATATGGGAAGGAACAACGGACGATCAAGGTCTGGTTCGTATACCGAATACTATAATAGACGATATGACTAAATATTATGTTCTTATAAATGGAGTATTTGATTTTGAAGGGTCCCCTGCGGGAAGTACTTTGTTTATTTACAGAAGAGAAGTGGAGGGGCCGAATACTGTTGAAATAAATGGGGAAGGCACTGTCCCAGTCAAATTCAATATAAACGACAAGAAAGGTGATACTATTTCCGAAGCACAGTATTATGCTACTGCAGTTGATGAAAACGGGTTAAAAATAGGAAGTACAAGTTCCTTAAATTCTAAGACATATAATTCCCCTACCATTTATATGGATAAGGGAAAATATGATTTGTTTGCATACAGCAAAACCGACAACGAGACATATTTCTTAAGTGAATTTGGAAAGAACATAGATAATTCGGACAAGGAACTGATATTTGACGGAAAGAAAACAGGGTCCGTTTCTTTGGATTTGAATTATCCTGAAAATATAGAAGTGGTAAACAGTTATCTGTATTTGTACAATAAGTATACTGAAGCCTCCATAGGAATATCCGCAGATGAAGAAATTGCAGGGAAGGATATATTGGTATCTGCGGGAGATTATAGCTATACAACTGAAATTGAGATAAAGGTTCCCGGCTATGATACCAATTGGGTTTATGTATTTGACAGCTTGGGAGATTCGAAGAATATAAAGGAAAATATGGATAATAAGATAACTCTCGGCGGAAATATTAAATTGGATGTTTATGAACTTGATAAGGATACCATGAAGAATTATGTTGAAGGAATAGGCGGAACTTTTAACGAATCCGATATTAAATATTCCGAAAGAGACGGAGTAAAGGTATACAAAATTCCGAGGGGTTACAATATGGAATATACGAAACACAGATTTACGGATGAAAATAATAACGGACTGGTGGCTATATATAAGGGAAGTCTCGGAGAAGATTCCGTAAATATATATGGAAATGTTCAGGCTTCAAGTTTGGAAGAAGTAAATCCGTATTATTGTATAACGAGGCTTTCGGACGGATATCAACCTTATAACATGGCATTTAATTTGTTCTATCAATATGCTTTCTGGTATATCGGAAATCCTGCCTTGACCGTAGGGGAATATGATGTTGATTTAATTCTTGAAAAAAACCCTCTGGCCGAAAACGGAATCAAAGGCCACATGATTCAGAATATATATGATGAAGATGTCAAGGTATTGAAGTTAAAAGACGAAAAGGGAAATGTCCTTAAGCCTTATACTTGGATATACAGGTTGGAAAAAGACGAGGAAGGCAATAGTTATTGGGAACAAAGCTACGGATTGTGGTGCGATAGGACCGGCAAGGATATTGGCGCCATAGTTATAGATTCCGGTACGAAACTTTCGGAAAAGAAAGACGGGAATATGGCGGTATTTTATTACACGGATGAAAAAACGGATAAGAATGTGTTTATATTTAGAACCTTTACGACTTTGGATGAATTGGAAAAGAACATGACTATAAATATAGAAGACCTTCAACTGGTCAGATTCAATCCGGTGGACAGCAAGGGCCACAAACTTGATGCTATGGATTTAAGCCAAAGTATAATAATCGAAAATGATAATTTGGCAATTCCTTTTAGCCATAACATAGATATGTTATATACGGACGGAATTTATATGGAACCGGGAGAATATGGGTTTAACGGCATATATATTACTCCAAAGGATAATGGGGGCAAATACAACTGTTATTATTTAATTAACACGGGTGTAGATATAACAAAGGATGGGAAAAACAATGAAGTAAAATTGGACGGATCAAATACCGCCAAGATAAACGTAGAAGTGGATAAAGGAAAATATGAAAGCATAAGAGGCATACAGCTTTTGCCATTTAACAAATATCAGTACAGCATCAGTGAGGCCCAGCTTCAAGGAAATGTATTCTATGTTTCTGCTGGAATTAAATATGATGATGTCAAATTGGTATACGTGTTAGGTGATCCTGAAGATTCTTCTTATCTTTGGAATTACTTTGTTGACAAGGATGATTGGAAGGGAAAAGAATTTAAAAAAGGTGAAGAATATACTTTGAATTATGGGGCCAAGCTCAATTCTTCAATCAAATTGAATAAGAATCTGATAAATACGGGAGACAGCATATCGGGGATATCGAGTATTACTGACCAGTACGGCAATAGAATAAGCCAAGTGGAAGTGACTTCAAATCCCTATTGGATAATGGATTCGGAGAATACGTCTGATTATAATCAAGTATATACTTATCTTCCGAACGGGAAGGTATCCATAGTACCATATCAGTTTAAAGATGATGTTTATGGAATTAATCATGATGACGACAGCTCATTTGAAATAAGGCATGTAAATCCTCATTTGAAGGTATATAAATTAACCGAAGGCAAAGAACAAACGGTACTTAATGAAGCTAAAGAAGAATATTACAACGGATTTAATGAAAGCACTAAAAACATGACACTCGGAGAATACAGGGCAGAATTATCATTAGTACGGGGCCTGACGGAATTATTTCTACGGGAAGCAAAGACGGCTTGTTTACTATAGCTAAAAAGGAAATAACCCCTCCGACAGACGACGATGACGACAACGACAATAATGACGATAATGATAGTGGCAAAAAAGAAAGCAAGGACGGAAGTCCATCTAATACTCAAACAGCGGAGAATAAAGAAATTACATCTGATCAAACTTCGGTCGAATTGCTAAACGGCGAAATTAAGATGAAATTTGATAAGGGACTTTTAGGTGAGAAGGCTAAGGTATCGGCAAGCGTAATAGATGAGAAAAATGTATCTGTTCCTAAGGCACAAGATATGGAAAAATTGAGTTTGGCGGGAAAGATATACAAAATTGATTCCTCTGTTAATAAGTTTGACAATCATATTTCCCTAACTTTGAAATATGATAAGGAAAAAGTGAAGGATGTAAATAAATTGGGGATATATCGATATGATGAGAAGGATAAACAATGGATATATGCAGGCGGAAAGGTAAGCTCCGACGGAACAGGAATAACGGCCGAAATAGAGAACTTCGGCATATATGCGGTTATGGAATATGAGAAAACATTTAAAGATATACAAAATCATTGGGCTAAGGAAGATATAGAGATATTGGCATCCAAGCATATAGTGGAGGGAACAGGAGAGGATTTCCTTCCAAATGAGAAGATAACAAGAAAGGAATTTGCGGTATTGTTGTCAAGGGCACTTAGAGTTAAAGGTACGGATTTGGATAATAGCAAATTTACGGATGTTTCCTCAGATGAATGGTATGCACCTTATATAAACGGGGTATATGAAGCGGGGATAATAAAGGGTACGGATGAAAATAAATTTGAACCTGACAAAGAGATAACGAGGGAACAAATGATAACAATGATAATGAGATGCTATAACAATCTTACAAATAGTGATTACAATGAGATGATGGCAACATCTCAACTGAGGTTTAAAGATGAGGAAACCATAAGTGAGTGGGCATATCAGGCGGCTGTAATAGGAAATTCTTTGGGGATTGTAAAAGGAAAAGAAGGAGAAGTGTTTGCTCCGAAGGATACTGCAACAACACGCAGGGACGGTTCTTCTGTGTTAAAAACACAGAAGAACCGTCCCCGCGTGTTTAAATTAATTTTTATTTAAATAAAAATTAATTCTTGAAATACCATTTCATAAGATATATAATATTTATGAAATGGTATTTCAAGAATTGGGGGTATAAAATGTTGATAAAAGAAATGATTTCTAAATTATCTCCTTCAGAGAAAAAAGTTGCGGAATATATAATGGCAAATCCGGAGGAATCGTTAAAGCTCAGCGTTGAACAACTGTCCAAGGCTTGCGGGACAAGCGGAGCCACCGTAGTAAGATTTTGCAAGACTATGGGTTTGAACAGTTTTCAAAATTTAAAGTTAAGGATTTGTTCCGATTTGAACAAGGAAAACGATCTATTTTATACTGATATAGTTCCTGACGAGAAAAAAGAAGTGATTGTAAAGAAAATCACCGATAACAACATAAAGGCAATAGTGGATACAAGTAACACAATCGACATGAATGAACTTGAAAAAGCTGTTGAAGCAATAAAAAAGGCGGATAGGATAGTTTTCTTCGGAGTCGGGGCTTCTTATATAGTTACAGAAGATGCGGCCCAGAAATTTTTAAGAATAGGCAAAAATTGTTTTTCACCTTCGGAAACTCAACTGGCGGCAGCCATAATAGGTACTTTAAAGGAGAATGATTTGGTGTTTGGAGTATCCTTTTCAGGAGAGACGGAAGAAGTTTTGGGGATATTGAATCTTGCAAGGAATAAGAATCTGAAAACAATATCTTTAACCCAGTTAGGTAAATCAAAGGTGGCAAATGCGGGAGATATAAAATTATTTACGGCACCTTCCATTGAAGCTCCCCTCAGAAGTGCCGCCACATCTTCAAGGATGGCCCAACTCCATGTAATAGATATTTTGTTTATGTGCGTAGCTGCTTCGGATTTTGATGAAACAATTAATTCCCTTGAAAAAACGAAAGAATCTATCCGTTCCCTTAAGAATATGACATACAAAAAAATTAAATGAAGAGGGACGCTGAATAATAAAGATGTTTTGATATTAGGATTGGTTCAGAGAAAGATAAATATAATACGAAAGGTGATGATAAAGGAAAATAATAGCATTTAAAGAACTACGGGAAATTGTTTCTTAAAAAAAAGACAGGAGGGAGAAAATTTTGGAATTATCACTTATGCAGATTCTTTTAATAAGCTTATATGCTTTTATTTCAGATGTTGACGGACTTACCTTCCAGATGGGATTGTCAAATGCCATCTTTGCAGGAGCTTTTACCGGAATTGTTGTCGGAGACATTAAACTTGGACTGGCTATCGGTGCTACTTTGCAGTTAATGGGACTTGGAGTGGCAACTTATGGAGGAGCTTCCGTACCTAATTATAAAGCTGCCGCTATGTTGGGGACTGCTTTTGCTGCCATAACAGGGCAAAGTATTGAATTTGCCATTGGTATTGCTGTTCCCGTTGGTATATTGCTTACACATATGGGAACTTTGGTAAGATTCGTAAATGTATTTTTCCAACATAAAGCGGAAAAATATGCGGATGAAGCAAACCTGACGGGAGTTTCGAGGTCTAATGCTCTCTGTTGCCTTACTTGGGGTTTCGGAGCTGCTATTCCCGTATTTTTAGGATTATATTTTGGCAGTGAGGTTGTAGGGTTTGTAACGGATAAAATACCGGTATGGCTTCTAACCGGACTGAAAGTATCCGGAAAAATACTTCCTGCGATGGGTATTGCCATTTTGATGAGATATCTTCCTCTTAAAAAGTTTTACCCATTTATGATTTTGGGTTTTGCCATAGCCGCATTTTTAAACGTAAGTTTAGTCGGCGTAGCAATAATAGGATTTGCTATAGCGGCAATATGGCTGATGATTAAAAACCAGGGGCTGCAAGTTCAATCCCAGGATGAAGGAGGAGATATTGATGACTGACAGTACACAGATAAAGAAAATAGATAAAAGCGATATGAGAAAAGTATATTGGAGACAGTTATTCGGTATTCAGGTAGGATGGAATTATGAGAAAATGATGGGATTAGGTTATTGTTACAGTATGATACCCGTAATTAAGAAATTGTATAATACAAAGGAGAAGATATCGGAAGCATTAAAACTACATCTTCAATTCTTTAATACAAATCCCACAATGGCACCTTTTATTCTCGGGGCTGATATAGCTTTGGAAGAAAAAATGGGTTTGGAAAATAAGGATGCCGTTAACAGTATGAAAATAGGTCTTATGGGACCTTTTGCAGGAATAGGGGATACCATATTTGTGGCGATTTATAGGGCTATAGTTTTCAGTATAAGTGCTTACCTTGCATTGGAAGGCAATATCTTCGGAGCAATTTTTCCTATAATAACGGCTGTTGCTATGTGGTGGGTAAAATATAAGTTTTTGTGGATAGGCTATCACCAAGGACAGAAAATTGCTTCGGGATTTTCAAATTCTCTTCAAAGACTGAATGAAGCAGCTACCATACTGGGATTGATCGTAATAGGAGCCCTTATACCTTCCGTTATAACCGTCGGTGTTCCTTATGTATATAAGAGAGGGGAAGTTACGATGGAACTTCAAGGTATGCTTGATAAGATCATGCCTTCTATGGTTCCTGTAGCGGTTGTATTGCTGTCTTACTGGTTATTAGGCAGAAAAAATATGACTTCCACGAAACTTATTTTTATCCTTTTATTCTTGGGAATAATATTGGGAGCATTGAATATCTTAGGATAACAGGGTACGGTCAAAGATCGTGCCCGGCAAATATAGGATGGGGTGGTAGATAATGAGTATAATTCATGTGAGAATTGACGATAGGTTAATTCATGGTCAAGTAGCCGTTGTATGGACGAATACTTTGCAGGCCAGCCGCATAATGGTAGTTAATAATAATGCTGCGGGAGACGATATGCAGAAGAGCATATTGAAAATGGCAACTCCTCCGGGAGTAAAACTTTCGGTACTGTCCGTAGACAAAGCTGTGGACAGGATAAAAGAAGGGAGATACGATTCGGACAGAGTTTTTATGATTCTAAAAAACCCTTCGGATGTATTGGAATTAATAAAAAGAGAAATTGACATAAAAGAAGTTAATGTAGGAAATATGGCGAATAGAGGAGGAACCACTCAAATAAAAAAATCCATAAGCATCTCTGAAGAAGATTTAAAGGCATTCTTGGAACTTAATAAGATGGGGGTTAAATTGACTGCCCGCATGATTCCCAATGAAGGAGAAAATGATTTGATGGATTTTATTAAACAGAAGGGACTTGTATAATATGATTCTTCAGCACAGAATAGATCTTCTTGATGATTATTTGAAAGACTGTATCGATAAAAGGGTGTTTCCGGGAGTTTCCTATGCTGTTGTTACTAAGGATGAATCCCATATAAACTCTCTTGGTTTTTCTCAGATAATGCCGGATAAATTACCTTTGGAACCTAATCCCATATATGATATTGCTTCACTAACTAAGGTAGTGGGAACTGTTTCGGGGATTTTATTTTTAATGGAAGACGGAAAGGTAAGTTTAAGTACTAAAATTAAGGACATTATACCTGAGTTCAAACACGACGATATTACAATTTTGAATTTATTAACCCACACATCAGGTCTTCCGAGTCTTAAAAAATATTATGAGGAATGTAAGGACAAATACGAGCTGATCTATCAGGTTTGCAATGCTGATTTGGTTTACGCTACAGGTTCTAAAGTTGAATATTCCGACTTGGGGTTTATGGTTCTGGGATTTGTTATAGAAAAAACAACAGGATCTCTTGAAAAATTTATTAAGGAAAGATTATTTGTTCCTCTCGGCATGAAGGATACGGGGTTTAACCCCGGAGAAGAAAAGATAAAAAGATGTGCCGCTACTGAAAAAAAGGAAGGACGAGGAATAGTAAAGGGAAAGGTTCATGACGGAAATGCCTATTTTATGGGAGGAATATCGGGACATGCAGGTCTTTTTTCTACTGCAGAAGATCTGTCTCATTTTGTAAAGACGATTATACGGGATGGTTTTTATGAAGAAAAGAATGTATTGAATTATAAAAGTATCAGGCTTATGACTCATTCATTTACTGAAAATTTAAATGAAAGCCGAGGGATGGGATGGCAGATTAACAGAGGTTTTTCTTATTGCGACTTGGCTTCGGAGAATGCCATATATCATACGGGGTTTACAGGGACATCCATATTAATAGATAAAGATTTTGGTTTTGTTCTTCTCACAAACAGGGTACATCCCGATAGAAATAATATGAAGCTGATAGGTTTGAGAAAGATGATAAATAATCTGGCTTCTGCAGCCGTTTCAGTATAAAAGAAGATTATACTTAAGCAAGATATGAAGAAAAATTCAGATTTAGGAGAGATGAAATTTTGAATACGGAAAAGGCGATTACTGAGGAAAGAAATCCTGATACAATGGACATTGATTTGCTTTCTACAGAAGATATGTTAAAAAAAATAAATGATGAAGATAAAAAAGTGGCCTATGCGGTGGAAAGAGAGATTCCCAATATTGCTAAAGCGGTAGATGAAATTGGAAATAGATTACAGAATGGAGGAAGGCTTATATATATAGGAGCAGGAACCAGCGGAAGATTGGGAGTGCTGGATGCTTCCGAATGTCCTCCGACCTTTAGCACCGACCCCCAATTGGTTCAGGGAATAATAGCCGGTGGGGACAGTGCCCTAAGGATTTCTGCTGAAGGGGCCGAAGATGATTATAGTGGAGGGAAGATAGATTTAAAGGATAAAAATATTACTTCAAAGGACGCTATAGTGGGGATTGCTGCCAGCGGGACAACTCCTTATGTTATTGGTGCCCTGGAGTATGCAAAAGGGATAGGGGCTTATACCTCAGGCATATGCTGTATAAAAGAGACTCCTATGAGCCGGTTTACCGATGTTATGATAACTCCCATTGTAGGACCTGAAGCTATAGCCGGTTCTACAAGAATGAAAGCGGGAACGGCACAAAAACTCGTATTAAATATGATTTCAACGGGAGTGATGATAAAACTTGGGAAAGTATGCGGCAACTTAATGGTTAACGTAAAAGCATCAAATAAAAAACTCGTGAAGAGAGCAGAAGGAATAGTTAAGCAGGTAACCGATGCAGATGAAGAATATATACAAAAAGTATTGGAAGAGAATAATTATGACGTGAAACTTGCAATAGTAATGATTCTTGCAAACATAGACAGCAAGGAAGCTCAAAGAATATTAAACAGGGAAGGGAATATAAGAAAAGCATTAAAGTGGAGCAAGTAATTGTATCTAAGAGGATAAAGTTAGGACAGGTACACTGTTTTTTTACCTGTCCTTTATTTATTATATGAGATAAAAAATATTTACAATTGTTTTTTCAATTTTTTTAATGCGGTTGTTTTGGTGTTTATCACAGTCCTATATGATATTTTCAAAATATCGGATATTTCACTTATGCTTTTGTTTTTTATATAATAATAAAAGATTACATCTCTTTGTCTTTTAGTTAATATGCTCATTGCTTTTTTTAAATGTATTTTTTCTTCTTTGTCTAAAATTTTATCTAAGGGAGATTTGTCCATACTTGGAATCAAATCCAACATTTCATCTTCCTCTTCCCCGATATGCTCGTTCAAAGAAAATATTCTTTTTTCCTTATAGTTATCTTTAAGTTTCTTGAGATAATGAAATTTAAGGAGCATCTTTATATATCCTAAAAAATTTACATCTCTTTTTTCATCAAAGCTGTCTATTCCCTTGAGAATTACTTCATATCCCTGCTGGATTAAATCCTCATATTGGGAGAATTTGTTGCAATATCTTCTGATACTTTTTATAATTAAGGGTTTGAGTTTCATTAAAAGTTCTTCTTTTTTATGGTCATTCCCGTCTTTAACTGATTTGAATAATCTTTCTATATATGAACTCATCTTAATTTCCTCCTATGCAGTATTAAGAAGACTTCTTCATTAAGTTATATATTAAGTGATCTCAACATTTGTTCCATATTTATCGAGCAAACGCGAGGGAACACGCGGGGACGGTTCTTCTGTGTCAAAGGCACAGAAGAACCGTCCCCGCGTGTTTGTTGAAACAATATAGGTTTATATGCTAATATATTTTTATATGAACGAATTTAAAATGAAGGTGATTATGTTGCAGGACATGATATTAGCTGTAATAGTTGATTTTTTACTGGGAGATCCGTATAATTTTCCTCATCCGGTGAAATTTATGGGTAAAATTATTTATTATGAGGAAAAGATTGTAAGAAGGTATTTTAAAAGTAATATAGGACTTAAAGTGGGAGGATTTCTTATTGTTATAATAAATATGGGAATAGGTTTTTTTGTTCCTTATTTTTTATTAAAAGTCCTCAGAGGATATAATATGGTTTACCATATCGTTAATATTTACCTTATATATATTTGTATATCTGCTAAGTGTCTTCATATTGAGGCAAAGAAGGTATACGATGCTTTAAGCAGAGGAATAGACGAGGCAAGAGACAGACTCTCCTATATCGTAGGAAGGGATACAAAGAATTTAGATGAAGGGGAAATAATCAGAGCGGATGTGGAGACTGTGGCGGAAAATACTTCCGACGGAATTATAGCGCCTCTTTTTTATATAATGATATTTGGAGCTTCCGGGGGAATGATGTACAAGATGGTGAATACCATGGATTCTATGTTGGGATATAAAAATGAAAAATATAAAGATATAGGATATTTTCCCGCTAAGAATGATGATCTGTTTAATTTGATACCTTCGAGATTATCAGGTATACTTATGTGCATTTCCTCTGTCTTCAGGTTTGATGTGAAAAATGGGTTCAAAATAATGTTTAGGGACAGAAAAAATCATAAAAGTCCCAATAGTGCTTATCCTGAAGGAGCTGCAGCGGGACTCTTGAATATTCAATTAGGGGGAAATAATTATTATTCGGGAGAATTAGTTGAAAAACCTACTATAGGAGATAAAACAAAGGTTTTGGAAAAGAAGGATATAATAAGGACTATAGAAATAATGTATAGAGCAGAAATACTGTTTCTGTTGATTTATATAGTTATAAAAATAGTTTAATAAGAATTGATTCCTAAAAAGGCTTCCATTAAAACATTAAATTAATGAAGCCTTTTTTTAAACCTATTTAGTTCAGATATAAGTTAAAAGAAATATAATTTTTCTATGGGTTAAAAAATATTAGGATTTTATAGTATAAAATGACGATTTTGTTCATTTTTTTGTATCAAAAAAAATTTTTTTCAAAATATTAAATTTTTTTTTGTAAAGAAGAAGGATTTTTTTTAAAGACATAGAATAATAAAAATATTAAAATATTTCACAAAAGAAAATTCATTTCTAATTCACTACTCGTTAAAAAGATTTATATAAAATGCATAAAGAAAATATTTGCCGAATAAAACATAGAGTTGTATGGGTTTAAGGTTATGTTTATATGAACATAACTTTAAACTGTGATTTTAACATTACATAATTATAGACTCATGACATCTTAAGCTAAATTTAATTTGCTTAAAGGATAGATGCCAAATATATAAGAAAGGAGGTTCTAAATAGTAAGGGCAGATATCTTTTAAAATAAAGGGGATTAGGAGTGATTAGAAAAAAATGGGTATTAAGGGAAAAGTAAAAAGAAGAATTGCTATCTCAGTATTCCTTTTAATGGTTCTAAGTTCATTCTCGGCTTTTGCAGAAAATGGTTCTTCTCTTCCGGTTTCTTCCGTGAAGCAAGAGCTAAAAACGGAATCAGTTAATAAGATAGAAGATAACTTTATTGATTCCATTTCTCAGGGGGATTATGCAGAAGCCATAGTTTATATGAAGAGCCAGGTAGACAGTATGGAAGTTGCCAAGGAAGCCGAAACCAAACTTTCATCGGCATTGACTCCATATAAAACTAAAATTGAAACAAGAAAAGCTGTAATCAATGCTTTAAAAGATAATGCAGAAGATACTCAGCAAAAGTTATTGAAGTATTTGGCTCAGGAAGAGGAAAAAGGAAATGTAGCAGAATATAAACCCTATTATATAATCAATGGAGTTTATGTAAAAGCTACAAAAGACGTAATTGAAAATATTTCCTATATGAGTGAAGTAGAGAAAATATATGAAAATAAACTTATCCAATTGGATGAGCCTGAAATTACATCAGGGGAAATTCAGGCAAATGAAGATGGAGTAGAATGGAATATAGAGAAAATAAATGCAGATGCAGCATGGGATCTTGGAGTAGACGGAACCGGAGTTGTTGTAGGAACCATAGATACAGGGGCAACCTGGAATCATCCTGCACTTCAGGCAAAATGGAGAGGATACAATGCTGACGGTACAACAAATCCTGACGGTAACTGGTTTGATCCTATAAACGGAACTACGATGCCTGTTGATGAGCCTACTATTCCTCACGGGACTCATGTTCTGGGGACAATATTAGGTCAGGAACCGGATGGAAGCAACAAAGTAGGAGCAGCACCGGGAGCGAAATGGATAACAGCAAAAGCATTTACTCCTCAGGGAGGATATGATAATGATATATTAGCTGCAGCACAGTGGATGTTGGCACCCGGCGGAGACGCTACAAAAACACCTGATATAATAAACAACTCATGGGGTGGAGGCCCAGGATTAGACGAATGGTTCAGACCTATGGTACAATCTTGGAGAGCAGCTGGAATACTTCCAGTATTCTCAGCAGGGAATCAAGGACAGGGAGAACCTCCTGCACCACCAAGTTCAGTAAGTGCACCGGCAAATTATCCTGAAAGTTTTGCTGTAGGAGCAATAGACATAAATAATCAGAGACCAGATTTTTCAAGAAGAGGCCCGGGGCCATATGATAATTTAAAACCTGAAGTTTCGGCTCCTGGAGTAAACATCCGTTCATCAGTACCAGGGGGATATGAAAGCGGATGGAGTGGAACAAGTATGTCAGCACCGGCAGTTACAGGAACTGCAGCATTGATATTATCAGCAAATAATTCTCTTTCAATAGAAGATGTGGAGAATTTATTGAAGGATACGGCAGTACCATTGGAAGATGCTGATGACTCGGGACATCCTAACAACGGTTACGGATACGGGCTTATAGATGCCTTTGAAGCGGTATCGAGAGTAGCAAGCGGTACTGGAATAATAGAAGGAAAGGTATTGAAAGAAGGAGAAGATTTAGAAAATCCTGTAATAGTTCACGAACAAGAAGTATTTGATGCTTATGTAGGTTCTGATATAGACATAAGTGCACAAATTTCAGACGATGTTTCCATTACTGATGTAGAGCTGCTTGTAAAGGTAACAGGAAGATCATATTGGATAACACTGCCTATGACGAGGACATCAGGAGATTATAAATCCGGAGAATATACGGGAACTATAACTGCCGATATAATAGAACAACCCGGATTCTCATATAAGATAAAAGTAAGGGATTATGACGGAAACGTAGTAGCTACGGATGAATACAATGTAGAAGTTAAATTCGGAGTTGTACCTGATGAATATATAACAGATTTTGAAACTTATCCGTCAGGTTGGATATTAGACGGAGACTGGCAATGGGGAGAACCTGCAGAAGGTATAGGACCTACCCCATTGAGCGGAACTAAACTTATAGGTACAAACTTAAGCGGAAATTATGCCAACAACGGAGATAATTATTTAATATCGGTACCGTTGGATTTAAGAAATCCGGAATTGAATCTTGCACAATTCAGAATAAATCAGTGGTATGATTTAGAAAACAATTATGATAAAGGTTTTGTATATGTAACAAATGATTATGGGGAAACATGGACTCAGGTAGGGCCTACCTACACGGGTACACAAACCGAGTGGAAGGAAATTGTTATAAACTTGAATGAATATATAGGGTCACCTAATCCTGTATTCATAGCTTTCAGGATGACTACAAATGCTTCTGGGCAAAGAGCAGGTTGGTATTTGGATGATGCAAAGCTTATAGCAACTGATGAAGTGGTTCCATCCGCACCGACTAATTTAAATGGTAGATTTATATTGAATACCGTAACATTAAATTGGGATGCAGCACCCGATAATGACATAGCGGGATATAAAGTTTACCGTTCCGATTTAATAGACGGAGAATATATAGCTTTAGGAGAGACTTCAGGAACTTCTTATGGAGATAGGGATATTTTACCGGAGACCACATATTATTATAAAGTTTCATCTTATGATTATGCGGGAAATGAAAGTGAATTATCACTTCCGTTGACTATAGAAGTACCGGCATTGGGAGATTATACTTTCTTGACTGATTTTGAAGCTGATAATGGAGGCTTTACAACCGGCGGAGATAATAATAGCTGGGAGTGGGGAATACCTACATCAGGTCCCGGAGCGGGATTCTATGGTGAAAAAGTTTGGGCTACCAGTCTTGCGGGAACTTACCTCAATTACAGTAATAGCTGGATAGAATCTCCTGAAATTAACTTACCTGCGGACCAAAACAGCGTATTAACTGTTGGACAATGGTATGAATTTGAGAACAATTATGACAAGGCATATATTCAAATATCTCAGAAGAATGGTGAAGAGTGGTCTGAGTGGGCGAATTTGCTTCCAGGAACAGGATATATAACAGGAAGCGGAACTACATGGACTGATTTTGAACTTCCATTGCCTTCTTCATATGCAGGGCAAACAGTTAAAATCAGATTCCTATTGACTACCGATGTTTCTGTTGTGAAAGCAGGTTGGTATATAGATTATGTTATGATTGATTCGTCTGACGAGCCTGCACCGGAAGTAAAACCGGCAGAAAGAAAGAAATTAGGACTTGATGTTGACTTGACTGCTCCAAAGAAAGAAATTGAGGAAAAACCATTCGATCTCAATTTGGAAACGAAACAGTCAGTTAATAATGTAAAATACGAAACTATAAGTGATAATGAAGTTCAATCCATTCCTTCAGTAACAACAGGATTACCTGTTGATGCAGTGGTAACCGTTCTTGAAACAGGAAGAAGTGCAAGGACTAATCCTGTAGACGGAAAGTTCAAATTGAAACATGCTGTTAATGAAGGGGACGACACATGGACATTAAGAGCAGAAGCTTATGGATTCTATCCTGCAGAAGCTCAGGTTCATTTGGAAGAAGATCAAACAGTTAAGAATAACTTCGTATTGGAAGAAATGCCTAAAGGAACTATAGTAGGAAGAGTATTTGATAGATATTCTCACGATCCGGCACCATTTGCAACTATAAGAGTTAAAGAAGATCCGAATGTACCGGTTGTTACTGCCGATGAAAACGGAGAGTTTACAATACCGAACGTATACGTTGGAGATTATACTCTTAAGGTAATAGCAGACGGATTTGAACCGGGAGAAGTAAGCGTAACAGTAGCAGGAAATGAAACTACCGAGATAGAGGTACCGTTGAAGAGATTCGTAGGCTATGAAGAAGAAATAGTTTACGATGACGGAACGGCAGAAAATGCTCTTGTATTAAATGCAGCAGGTAACGGTTTGGCAATAAGAGTGACTCCGTCTCAATACGGAAAAGTAAAAGGAGCAAACATATTCTTCTGGGGAACCGACTGGCCAAGTCCGGGAGGAAATCAAATAGGAGTAACCTTGTATGATACTGATGAGAACGGAAATCCTGTAAAACTTGATATTCAGCCTAAGATGGTTGATATAGTAAGAGGAGAATGGAACTATATTGATTTATCGGAATTTGGATTCTCAACGGACAGAGATTTCTTTGTAGCAACTTATCAGGCTGTAATAGGAACTTCTTCACCTGGAACAGGAATAGATGAAGCAAGCCCCTATGCAGACAGATCATATCTGTATGTAGGAGATACATTCAGTCCTTTAGCAGATGAAGATATAGCCGGCGGATTGATGATAAGAGCAAGAATGGAATATTCCGTTGACACTCCTGAAATCACTAATTTGGAAGATGTTAACTATATAAATACCGATACCATATTAGTAGAAGGAAGAGTAACAGCAGACGGAAAAGTAAACATATATGCAAATGGAGTTAAAATTGACGAAGTAAATGCTGTAAATAAGGTATTTTCGAAGGAAGTAACCTTGACCGAAGATGAAAGTGTAATTACGGCAACTTCGGAAATGGACGGCAGAGAAACCGAACCATCAGCAGGAAAGACCGTAATAAAAGATAAAGTTGCACCGGAATTGATAATTACGGCACCGGCAGATGGGTTAATAACAAATGAAAGAGTAGTGGATATAGTAGGAACTGTTACAGATGCTCATTTCGGAAGATTGGAAATAAACGGGAAGGTTGTTCCGGTTGTAGAAGGAGCTTTCCATTCTGAAGAGATAATCCATGAAGGGGAAAATATATTCAACGTAAAAGCATATGACTTGGCAGGCAATATTATCGAAAGCTCAATAAGAGTTATCGTTAGAAACGAACTGCCCGTTATAACTGATTTGGAACCTTCGGAAGATGTTAATCTGACAGAAGGAGAGACTCTTACCGTAAGCTTCAGAAGCGAAGCAGGCGGAGCAGGATATTTCAGAGTAGCATTCCCAAGCGGAATTTCAACTCAAAGCAGTATGATTCCAATGGAAGAAGTAGAAGAGGGATACTATGTAGGAACATGGACAGCACCGGATGTAAGAGCAGGCGGGCTTATAGTTGAAGTTGAATTTACAGATATCGCAGGAAATAAGATATCCGCTACGGCAGACGGAAGAGTTAATATAGGAGAAGATGAAGAAGAAGGTATAGTAGATTTAGAACCATCACAGGATGTTACATTAGAATGGGGAGAAACATTGACCGTAAGCTTCAGAAGCGGAGAAGGAGGAGCAGCATCCTTCAGAATGGCTTTCCCAGGCTATAATGTTAATAAATCGGTTATGGTTTCCATGAGAGAAGTATCACCGGGGTATTATGAGGGGACATGGACAGCTCCTAATAATACGGTAGTGAGCGGTATATTAGTAGAAGTAACATATACCGGTACTGACGGAACTACATTAACTGCTACTGCAAATGGTAGAGTTAATGTAGTTGCACCTGACGGAGGAGCAGGAAATCCGTTGAAACCTGTGAAACCCGGGCAACCGATAAAACCCACATTACCAAGTAATCCAACTAATCCTATAAATCCTGTAGAACCTAAGGATATATTTTAAGTAGTCAATTCAGGAAAGGGCGAGAAATTTTTTCTCTGCCCTTTCTTTTTCTTATAACTGATCTCTATATTTTATGTTATAATTATTTTTAGTTGAAGGAGGGGTTTAAGATTGCATCAATATAGTGGAAAACTTATTGTACATACAGGATCAATGTTTTCGGGAAAAACATCAAATTTGGAAAATGATGTAAAACGATTTAAGATTGCAGGATATAATACTGTCGCTTTTAAACCTGCTATAGAAAACAGATATTCTGAAAGCCAAATAGTTACTCATGACCATACATCTATAAATGCTATTTCGGTAAAAAACATTGAGGAAATAAATGAATATTTAAGTGAATTTAATCCTAATGTGATTGCGATAGATGAGATTCAATTTTTAGGCGGAAAGATAGACGATATAGTAGAGAGCATAAATGGGTTTTTAAAAAAAGGGATTACGGTAGTTGTGGCAGGATTGGACATGGACTATACGGGGAAACCCTTTGAAATTGTCAAGGAATTAATGCCCATATCGGATTATCTTTATAAACATCATGCCGTCTGTGTAAAATGCGGAGGCGATGCGTGGATAAGCCATAGAAAATCCGGAGGAAAAGAAAGAATAAAGATAGGTGCTGACAAAGATTATGAACCCTTATGTCGAAAGTGTTTTTTGAGGGAAAAATAACTTAGCAATATGGCTAAGTTATTTTTTTATTGTTTTTTTCCCGGGAAATATGTAGAAACATAAAATAAAATTTATATAAAAATTTACATTTAATTAACATACCAATTATAATTTTAAGAGGATTTTTGTTTTTATTGTAGAAATATTTAGATATCAAAAGGGAGGGGATTTAGTGATGAGTTTAAAAGGTAGAAAAGTTTTCAGTTTGATGTTGGTCTTTATGCTAATTGTAGGAATATTTATAACACCCGGTTATAATTCCTATGCTGAGGAGTCAAAGATTACGGACATAACAGTGGTTCATACAAATGATACTCATGGAAGAGTGGAACCAGGGGATAACGATGGTATGGGCTTTGCAAGAATTGCCGCAAAGGTTAAAGAATTAAGAGAACAAAATCAAAATTTGATACTTCTTGATGCAGGAGATACTCTTCATGGACTGCCAATAGCTACGTTGTCAGAGGGAGAATCCATAATTAAATTGATGAATGAAATGGGTTATGATACTATGGCTTTGGGAAATCATGATTTCAACTATGGATATGACAGAATTGAAGAACTTTCTAAAATCGCTAATTTTTCAATGTTGGGAGCAAATATAGAGAAAAAGGACGGTTCACCTAAACCATTAAAGGATTATATTATAAAAGAGGTGAATGGTATTAAAATAGGGATATTCGGGTTAAGCACTCCCGAAACTAAATATAAAGCAAACCCTGTTTATACTGAAGAAATAAATATCTTAGATCCTGTTGAAGTCGGGAAAGAAATAGTTAAAGAATTAAAAGAACAAAATGTAAATATGATTATAGCGGTAACACATCTGGGAATAGATAAATCCAGTGTTGATACAAGCGAAAAGCTGGCGAAAGAAGTAGACGGAATAGATTTAATAGTGGACGGTCACAGCCACAGCGAATTGAAAGAAGGACTTCAGGTTAATAACACCCTGATTGTTCAAACGGGAGAATACGATAAAAATCTTGGAATAGTTAATTTGGAATTTACCGATGGAAAGTTGACTAAAAAAGAAGCAACTTTGTTTCCTAAAGAAGAAGGAATGAAATTAGAACCGGATAAACAAGTACAAGCTATAATTGATGAAATAAACGAGGAAAATGAACCTATTCTTAAAGAAGTAATAGGAAAAACAACGGTTCTTCTTGACGGAGAAAGGGAAACAAATAGGACTCAAGAAACTAATTTGGGAAATTTGATGACAGATGCAATGCTTGATGTAAGCGGGGCTGATGTTGCCTTGACTAACGGAGGAGGAATAAGGGCGACTATCAATATAGGAGATATTACACGGGGAGATACGGTTAAAACTTTTCCATTCGGCAATTATTTAGTAGTTAAAGAAGTACAGGGGAAAGATATAGTTGCTGCTTTAGAGAATGGAGTTTCCGCTTATCCTGAAACTCTCGGAGGTTTTCCTCAAGTGGCCGGAATGACTTTCAAGTTTGATCCGTCAAAGGAAATCGGGCATAGAGTATGGGAAGTAAATATAAATGGCAAACCCATAGATCCGGACAAGACATATACTTTGGCTACTAACGATTTCATGGCAGCAGGCGGAGATCAGTATGTAATGTTTAAAGATAAGAAAAATGTAGGGGAATTTGAAGCGCTTAATGAAATATTGGTTAATTATATTAAAAAATCAGGAGAAATATCGCCTGAAGTGGAGGGCAGAATAGTAGCTGAAAAAGAACCGGCAATAGAAGAGGCACCGACAGAAAGGCCTATTTTAAAAGTAGAAGCTTATACGGTTAAACCAGGTGATGTGCTGTGGAGGATAGCAAAATCTTTCGGGAAAACATGGCAGGAACTTGCTGAATATAATAAGCTAAAGAATCCCCATTTAATATTTCCGGGGCAAAAAATATTGATACCGGTTAACTAAAAACCTAATTTTCAATCAAAAAGGCGTAAACTTTGACATTAAGTTTAAAGTTTATGCCTTTTTTGAAATTCATTTAAGCAGGATTTCTCTATGAGTTATAAAATGATTTTTTATTTTTGGATATGTTATCGGATATTTCATCTATTTTTTTATCTAATTCTATTATATGATCAGAGATTGTAATAATGTCCGGATCTGTAATTTCTCCTTTTTTTACTTTCTCATAAGAAATTGCTCCTAATGATGCTATAAATTTTTGTTTTTCACTTTCAAATTTTGCCTTCTTGAGTTTCAGGATAGTAACTTCTTTAAATTTTTTAATCTGCTCATGGGTAGATGGCTCATAAGGAGATTCCGTTTTTGTATTCATCAGATCACTTCCTTTACTTTTATATTATTATTATCGATAAGTTTTAGTATTTAAATTACATTATTTACATAGTAAAGGAATAATAGTAGTATGTTACTATTTAATAACGATAATTTGTGGTTCTTAATACCTATTCCAAAAATAAATTGAAAATTTATTCAAATTTTAAAAAATCATTGAAAGAAATACTTCCTTGTGATAAAATTAAAATATAAGTAAATATTAAACGTATTTCCTCTGATTAACTTATTATTTTTATAAAGGACAAAATTTGACCAAGTATTAAATTTTTGTAACATCAATTGCATAAAAATAAATTGTAGGTATATTTATAAGAAGAAAACGTCACCACCATTTCCCAAATAATTGAATATATAACCTTTTAATTTGAATATATATTCTTAAATTCAATTGTAAAAGCTATAAAAACAGAGAAAAGACGTTTGACAGAGATATTTCCGTAATATATAATCAAGCTGTAAATTTTACATCTATCGACAAAATTTATTAAGAATAACTTATAAATGGAGGGGACAATTTTGGAAAATAAATCTTTACACATTACTTCTGAGATTGGAAAATTGAAGTCAGTTTTACTTCACAGGCCCGGGAAAGAATTGGAAAATCTGACTCCCGATCTTTTGGAGAGATTATTGTTTGATGATATTCCATATTTAAAAATTGCTCAAGAGGAACACGATGCATTTGCTAAAACTTTAAGAGATAACGGAGTTGAAGTTCTTTATCTTGCTGAATTGGCCGCAGAGTCTCTGTATGATGAAAAGATTAAACTCAATTTTGTAAATCAGTTTATAGATGAAGCTAATATTGAAAGTGAAGGGTTAAAAGAGGCTTTAGGGGAATATCTGTATACATTTTCCAATAAGGAAATGGTTGATAAAATGATGGCTGGAATCAGAAAGGATGAAGTACCGAAGTATAAGAGAACATCTCTTTCCGATATGATTGATGATTCTTATCCCTTCATATGTGACCCGCTTCCAAATTTATATTTTACAAGGGATCCGGCTGCAACTATAGGAAATGGAGTCACTTTGAATCATATGAGAACCCAAACCAGAAACAGGGAAACTATATTTACAAAATATATCTTTGAACATCATCCTAAATTTAAGGATATGAATATTCCTTTTTGGTATAACAGAAACGAAACTACTTCATTGGAAGGGGGAGATGAGCTGATATTAAATGAAAAAACATTAGCTATAGGTATTTCTCAAAGAACTGATGCTCGCTCCATTGAAAAGGTTTCTAAAAAGCTTTTCAATTCCAATACTACTTTTGAAAGAGTGCTGGCATTCCATATTCCGAAGAAGAGAGCTTTTATGCATTTGGACACTGTGTTTACTATGGTAGATTATGATAAATTTACTGTTCATCCCGGAATCGAAGGGCCTTTAACGGTATACGAAATAACAAAAGATGAGAAATCGGAAAATGGGCTGAAAGTAAATAAAGAAAACGGTACCCTTGAACAGATATTGACTAAATATTTGAACAGAAAAATTACTCTTATAAGATGTGGCGGTGGGGATCCGATAAATGCAGCCAGGGAACAATGGAATGACGGTTCCAATACTTTGGCTATTGCACCGGGAGAAGTTGTGGTTTATTCAAGAAATTATATAACCAATGAACTTCTTGATAAATATGGAATTAAACTTCATATTGTTCCGTCTTGCGAACTTTCTCGAGGCAGAGGGGGTCCAAGATGTATGAGTATGCCCCTTATAAGAGAAGATATATAATAAAAATATATAAAGGAGAGATGCTATTGTGTCGTTTAATTTAAGGAACAGGAGTTTTTTGACTTTAATGGATTTTTCTCAAAAAGAAATCCAATATATGCTTGACTTGGCTAAGGATTTAAAGAAAGCTAAATATACTGGTACAGAACAGCCGAAGTTAAAAGGGAAGAATGTTGTACTGCTATTTGAGAAGGACTCGACGAGAACTCGTTGTTCATTCCAAGTTGCGGCTCAGGACCAAGGAGCTTATGTAACTTATTTGGGGCCAACAGGAAGCCAAATGGGTAAGAAAGAGTCTATCCCTGATACTGCAAGAGTTTTAGGAAGAATGTATGATGGAATTGAATACAGAGGATTTTCTCAGAAAACCGTTGAAGATTTGGCAAAATATTCAGGAGTTCCGGTATGGAACGGACTTACAGATGCCGATCATCCAACCCAAGTATTGGCGGATTTTATGACTGCTCAGGAACATTTGAACAAACCTTATAATAAAATGATATTTGTATACTCAGGAGACGGACGAAATAATGTAGCCAATGCTCTAATGATTGGCGCTGCCAAAATGGGAATGGATTTCAGAATAGTATCACCGAAGAAACTATTCCCCGCAGAGGATTTACTGAACAAGTGCAGAGAAGTAGCCAAGGAAAGCGGCGGAAAGATAACTATAACCGACAATGTAGCCGAAGGAGTAAAGAATGCAGACGTTCTTTACACAGATGTTTGGGTATCGATGGGAGAACCTGATGAAGTATGGGGAGAAAGGATAAAATTATTAAAGCCCTATCAGGTAAATTCCGAGATGATTAAACTGACAGGAAACGAAAAAGTAATATTTGAACATTGTCTTCCTTCATTCCATGATTTGAAGACCAAAGTCGGGAAAGAAATACATGAAAAGTTCGGTCTAAATGAAATGGAAGTTACAGATGAAGTATTTGAAGGAAAACATTCAGTTGTATTTGACGAAGCAGAAAACAGACTTCATACAATAAAAGCTGTTATGGTAGCTACATTAGGAGACTAATATAAATATATAATTGAAATAGATTATTGCAGCAGGAGGTAATATTGATGAAAGTAGTAGTAGCACTGGGAGGAAATGCACTGCAGGCAGAGGGTGTGCCGGCAGCAGCAGAAACCCAGCTAAAAGTAGTAAGAGACACAGCGGTTTATTTAGTTGACATGATTGAAAAAGGAAATGAAATCATAATAGCCCATGGAAATGGGCCTCAAGTAGGAAGGATAGTAATTCAGAATGAATATGCAGCCCAAGTTACACCCGCTATGCCCTTTGACGTATGCGGAGCTATGAGCCAGGGAATGATAGGCTATCATATTCAGCAAGCACTAAGAGATGAATTAGTAAAAAGAGGAATAAAAAAACCTGTTGCAACAATAGTTACTCAGGTTGTAGTAGATAAGAACGATAAAGGATTTCAAAATCCGACTAAACCAATAGGTCCTTTTTACAAAGAAGAAGAAGCCAAAAAGATAATTAAAGAAAAAGGCTACGCAATGGTTGAAGACGCAGGAAGAGGTTACAGGAGAGTTGTAGCATCTCCCAAGCCCGAAAAAATAGTAGAAATAGAAACGATAAGGAGACTTGTAGAAAGCGGACAAGTAGTAATTACAGTAGGAGGCGGAGGGATACCCGTAATAGAAAAAGATGATAATACCCTTGAAGGAGTAGCAGCAGTAATAGATAAGGATTTCGCATCAGAAAAACTTGCAGAGGATTTAGACGTAGAAGTGCTGATGATCCTGACAGCAGTAGACAGAGTAGCAATAAACTTTGGCAAACCGAATCAAAAAGACCTGTCAACCATGACAGTAGAAGAAGCGCAGAGATATATTGAAGAAAAACAATTTGCCCCGGGAAGCATGCTTCCGAAAGTTCAGGCGGCAGTAAAATTTGTTAAATCAAAACCGGGTAGGAAATCCATAATAGCATCCCTCGGGAAAGCAAAAGAGGCATTGGTAGGGAAAAGCGGTACTATAATAAAATAAGGATATGAAAAGCAGGTTAGCATAAAATTACAGTATGGAAATAGAATATATTTATATATATAATTGAAAAGAAGATATCATCCTATTAAAATATATGTTGTCAAAACAAATAAATTAAAGAAAGGATGATATCTTTTTATGTATAATAATATAGAACATTTCATCATTATCAATTTCAGCAGCTAAATCAGAAGTTATAAATGCAGTACACTATGCTTTCTGTGGAAATTTTAGCTACATAAAATGAAAGGTGATTGAATGGTAAATAAACGAAATAAAAGCATTATATATATAGTGTTGTGCTTTATAATATTAGTATTTGTTATAAAATTTATTAGATCAATAAAAACTGACAAAAGTATCAATGACATCTTAAATAGATGGCAACCGGATATTCAGCTAAGCAACTATGTTGTTAAAGATTATACGAAGAGTAAATCGGGATGGTATGGTGAAAGATTAACAATTATTACTTTAGAAAGTAAATCTGCTTTGAAAGATGAAGAATATAAAACCAAGACTCCGCCATCAGGGTTTATTGATGATGTTTTAAATGTTCAGGAACAATTCGGAATATATAAAATTTCTAGCTATGAACTGATGAATTTAAAAGGATGGGAAAAACGTATTAAAAAAAAGTACTCTAATTCAGCGGAACAATATAATGATGAATTTTATATGGTCATTGATATTAATGGTAATAAAAAAGGAAAATATTATGAGAAAGTTTATTTAATTGAAAATTTAAATGTTCTTGATATGGAAAGATATAGGAATTAATTTTATAAAATAGAAAATTAGAAGTTTATAAACAATTAAGGGATAGTGGCCAACTAATAAAATTTTTGCAAAATGAATTATTTTACTCTAAGATTTCTTTTAAAAATCGAAATATCTCATAAAATATAATGAAACTGAATTAATCAGGAGAAAGTTGCCTCCTGCTTTTTTTTATGATATTCTATTAATAGTAATGTTAAAAAGGAGAATCTGTAATAAGTGTAGGGCGGGAAATGTTTGTGGAAGGAGTACGGCATATTATGTTAAATAAATATTTGGAAATTGAGGAAGAAGTACAATATGCATTGGATAATAATAAGCCTATAGTTGCCTTGGAATCTACCATAATATCTCATGGGATGCCCTATCCTCAAAATGTGGAGACGGCATTGGAATTGGAAAGGATAATAAAAGATAGGGGAGCAGTTCCTGCAACTATTGCTATATTGGAAGGGAAACTGAAAGTAGGTCTGACGGAAGATGAAATAGAATATTTTGGGAAGTCAAGAAAAATACTGAAGGTAAGCAGAAGTGATATTCCTTATGTTGTTTCCGAAAAGCTTGACGGAGCCACTACTGTAGCAGCCACAATGATTATATCCAATCTTGCGGGGATTAAAGTATTTGCCACAGGAGGAATAGGTGGGGTTCACAGAGGGGCCGGAAGAACTTTTGATATTTCGGCGGATTTGCAGGAATTAGCGAAAACCAATGTTGCAGTTGTGTGCGCAGGGGTAAAGTCCATTCTTGATATAGGTTTAACTCTTGAATATCTTGAAACATACGGAGTTCCCGTTATAGGATTTAAGACAGAGGAATTTCCTGCGTTTTTTACAAGAAAGAGCGGCTTTGGAGTAGA
The DNA here is from genome assembly GCF_900095615.1 of Sporanaerobacter sp. PP17-6a. Taxonomy (NCBI): domain Bacteria; kingdom Bacillati; phylum Bacillota; class Tissierellia; order Tissierellales; family Sporanaerobacteraceae; genus Sporanaerobacter; species Sporanaerobacter sp. PP17-6a. The sequence continues at coordinate 122,178 of NZ_FMIF01000012.1, forward strand.
TTATACAGTAGACGATGAAAAGGAATTAGCGAATATTATTAAAACAAAATGGAATTTAGGACTTCAGGGAGGAGTAGTAATAGGTAATCCGATTCCCGAAAAGTATGAAATGAATTACATAAGGATTAACAGAGCTATAGAGAAGGCATTGAAAGAAGCGGAGATAAACGGAATAAAAGGTAAAGAGGTAACTCCGTTTCTTCTTTCCAAAGTGAAGGAGGAAACAGGGGGAGACAGTTTGAAGTCAAATATTCAGCTGGTATACAATAACGGAAGAGTAGCGGCTGATTTAGCGGTAAATTTGCTTTAGCTTGGAAAATTTTAATTTTAAAGAGACCTGTGCACTAACTATTTAGTGTTACAGGTCTTTTTTTTAAAATAAAGTAATCATTAGACAAGGTGTATAGAGAATATATATTTAAAGAAATCAAAAATCCTGTTTATTTAATAGATTAACAGTTTAAATTGACAAATTATTAAAATCACAATATACTCTTTATTAAGAATATTTAATAAAATGAAATAATTCTTCTTAGTTTGAACTATAGTAAAATTATTTTTAATTTTTTGTAAGACATGTCGGAAGGACGTGTCTGTAATTATCTTTAAGAAGGAGGAGTAAAATGTTAAAAAAAATTTTAATTTTAGTATTAGTGGTAACATTATTATCGACATCCCTTCTTGGCTGCTCTAATTCCTCGGATGAGAAAAATGATGGGGCTTCGGATTCAGGTTCGGATGTTATTAAGATAGGAGTCTTTGAACCGATGACAGGAGGAAACGCAGCTGGGGGAGAGATGACGGTAGAGGGAATAAAGCTTGCGAATGAAATGAGAGGGGAAGTTTTAGGCAAAAAAGTAAAATTGGTTGTTGTGGATAATAAAAGCGATAAAGTAGAAGCCGCAAACGCTGCTTCAAGGTTGATTGAAAAGGATAAAGTGGCAGCAATTATAGGAAGTTACGGTAGTTCTTTGTCAATGGCTGCAGGAGATATAGTTAAGAATGCTAAGGTACCTGCGGTAGGCTGTTCACCGACCAATCCTTTAGTCACGTTGAACAATGATTATTATTTCAGAGTATGTTTTATCGATCCCTTCCAAGGAACGGTAATGGCAAATTATGCATTTAAGGAATTGGGTGCTAAAAAAGCGGCAATTATTCAGGATGTAACTCAGGATTATTCGGTAGGATTAAGTAAGTATTTTGTTGATGCGTTTAAGAAACTTACAGGAGATGATAACAGTATAGTAGACGTTACTTCATATAATTCGGGAGATCAGGACTTTTCAGCTCAGCTTACAAATGTTAAGGGATTAAATCCTGACGTAATATTTGCTCCCGGAAACTATGGGGAATCGGCTCTTTTAATTAAACAGGCAAGAGATCTCGGAATAACAATACCTATTCTCGGAGGAGATACATGGGAAGCTCCGGAATTTATTCAAATCGGTAGGAAAGCTGTTGAGGGAGCGGTATTTAGTACTCACTTTACTGCCGAAGCACCTGTAACCGAAATGTCTACTAAATTTTTAGAGGCTTATAAAAATAAATATAATAAAGATGCCAATGCTTTCTCGGCATTAGGGTTTGATGCTTATATGGTTATTCTTGATGCTATAGAGAGGGCAAATTCCACTGATCCCGAAAAAATAAGGGATGCTATAGCATCGACCAAAGATTTTGTCGGAGCTACAGGAAATATAACTCTTGACGAAAACGGAGATGCAGTAAAGAGTGCGGTTATTAAAAAAGTATCAAATGGAGAATTTAAGTATTTGACCACGGTAGAACCATAACAACTATACTGGGGGAAGTAAATATGAATATGAGTATTCAAGATTTTTTACAGCATTTAACTAACGGAATATCCTTAGGCAGTTTATATGCATTGATATCTATAGGATATACAATGGTATATGGAATATTAAGACTTATAAATTTTGCTCATGGAGATATATTTATGCTTGGGGCGTATATAACTTATTATGGCCTTGTATTTACGTCTATACCCTGGTGGCTTGTATTTATTTTATCTGCCGTGATAACAGGATTATTGGGCGTTTTATTGGAGAGAGCCGCATATAAACCCCTTAGAAATTCGCCGAGAATTACGGTCCTTATATCTGCTATAGGAGCATCGTTCTTCTTAGAGAATTTAGGGACTGTAGTATTTGGAGGCAGACCTAAGGCTTTTCCTACCCCTTCAATATTTAACTCAGTAGTACGAATAGGGGGAGTATCTATAGTAGGAGTTACTTTCATTATCCCTGCAATTACAATCGTTCTTCTCATTTTGCTCAACTATTTTACAAAGAGGACTAAGACAGGAATGGCAATGAGAGCTCTATCTAAGGATTATGAAGCGGCAAGCCTTATGGGTATTGATATCAACAAGATTATATCTGTAACTTTTTTAATAGGGTCTTTTCTTGCAGCAGTAGGAGGAATTATGTGGGGAACCAAATTCCCTCAGTTAATGCCGCTAATGGGAATGATGCCCGGGATTAAATGTTTCATTGCAGCAGTAATAGGAGGAATCGGAAATATTACAGGGGCAGTAATAGGAGGTTTCATTTTAGGATTGGGCGAAATAATGATTGTGGCATTTCTTCCGGGGCTTACAGGGTACAGGGACGCTTTTTCCTTTGTATTCCTTATAATAATACTTCTTCTTAAGCCTACAGGTCTTATGGGAGAAAATATGACGGAGAAGGTGTAGCCTATGAAATATAAGAAAAAGTATAAGAAAAAATCTAATTCAATTTTATATATATGTATATTTTTAGTAATTTTATATATATTGAATAAAACTCTTGACCCTTATAAATTAAGAATACTGAATCTGTGCGGTATATATGTAGTATTGGGATTAAGCTTGAACCTTATTAACGGATTTACGGGACTTTTTTCCTTAGGTCATGCAGGATTTATGGCAATAGGCGCTTATACTACGGCTCTGCTTACTATGCCTCCCGCTATGAAGGAAATGAATTTTTTCATGCAGCCGATAGTACCATTTTTGGCGAATGTAGAATGGCCTTTTCTGCAGGCTCTTCTTATGGGAGGATTGGTATCCGCAATGATGGGATTTTTTATAGGGGCACCTGTTTTAAAGTTGACAGATGATTATTTGGCGATTGCAACTTTAGGATTTGCTGAAATAATTCGTGTTGTGTTTACAAATTTGCAGGGTATAACCAACGGAGCTTTAGGATTAAAGGGGATTCCCGCAACCACTAATGTATGGTGGAGTTGGGGAATGGCAATTCTTACTATATTATTGTTGAAATATTTGATGAAGGGAAGCTATGGAATAGCATTTAAATCCATCAAAGATGATGAAATAGCAGCTCAGGCAATGGGGATAAATCTTTTTAAACACAAAATTATGTCTTTTACTATAGGATCTTTTCTTGCAGGAATAGGAGGAGGGCTTTTAGGAAATCTTCTTGGGACTATTGACCCAAATATGTTCAGGTTTCCCCTTACATTTAATATCCTTCTGATAGTAGTGCTGGGAGGTCTCGGAAGCATTAAGGGAACTACTGTTGCAGCTGTCATTATTACAATTATGATGGAAGCATTGAGATTTTTGGATGAATCTATAAATTTAGGCTTTGTAAGCTTTGAAGGAATACCTGGGATGAGAATGGTTGTTTTCTCAGTACTCTTGATGGCAGTAGTAATATTCCGAAAAGAAGGACTGTTAAAAGAGAGCTAATAAAGGATGTGAATGATTATGCTTAAAATAGATAATGTGACTGTAAAATTTGGGGGACTTACGGCTGTCAACAGTTTTAAACTTGAACTGACAAAGGGTGAGATTGTAGGGCTTATAGGTCCCAACGGGGCAGGGAAAACTACTGTATTTAATGTAATCACGGGAGTGTATAAACCGACAGAGGGTAAAATTACTTTTATTAAGGATAAATCGAAAATCAATATTACCGGGTTGAGGCCGGATCAGATATCAAAACTGGGAATTTGCAGAACATTCCAGAATATAAGATTGTTTAAAGACCTTACTGTCCTTGAAAATGTATTTGTAGGGAATCATTTGAGAATTAAATCAAATATATTTTCGTCCATTCTAAGATTACCTAACTATACCAGAGAAGAAAGGGAAATGTATGAAAAATCTATGTACCTTCTTGAACGGGTTGGGCTTACGAAGGAAAAGGATGAAAAAGCCTATTCTCTGCCCTATGGAAAACAAAGAAGGCTTGAAATCGCAAGAGCCCTGGCTACGAATCCTTCGATACTTCTTCTTGATGAACCTGCAGCGGGGATGAATCCTCAGGAGACTAAAGAATTGATGAAGTTTATCGAGAGCATTAAAGATGAATTTGATTTAACTATATTTCTTATTGAACATCATATGGAGGTTGTTATGGGGATATGTAAAAGAATACTTGTCCTTGACTATGGCATTTCTATAGCCGAAGGCAGTCCTCGGGAAATTCAAAATAATCCTAAAGTTGTTCAGGCTTATTTGGGGGTGGAATAATGCTGTCGGTAAAGGATCTTCATGTAAGTTATGGTGGAATTAGGGCCTTAAGGGGAATAAACATAAATATTGAACAGAATAAAATAGTTACCTTAATCGGAGCCAATGGCGCGGGAAAGTCATCTGCTTTGAGAGCTGTCATGGGGCTTGTAAAAGCCGAAAAAGGAAGTATAAAATATGATGACCGTGAACTCTTAGGAAAAAGTACTAAAAATATAGTTAAAATGGGGATATCTCTTGTTCCGGAAGGGAGAAAGGTATTTTCAAACTTGACTGTTGAAGAGAATTTGATTTTAGGAGCATATACAAGAAACGATAAAGAAACGATTAAAAAGGATATTGAAAGACAGTATGAACTGTTTCCAAGACTTAAGGAGAGATCCTGGCAGAAAGCAGGAACCCTTTCCGGCGGGGAACAGCAAATGCTTGCCGTAGCAAGGGGACTTATGATAAGGCCCAAACTATTGATGATGGACGAACCTTCCTTAGGCCTTGCTCCTTTATTGGTGAAAGATATTTTTGAAATAATAAAGGAAATTCACAGACAAGGAAATACCATTTTACTTGTAGAACAGAATGCTAAAAAAGCATTGGAAATTGCAGACTATGGATATGTTCTCGAGACGGGGCAATTGATATTGGAAGGAGAAGGAAAAGAGCTTCTTAACAACCCTAAAGTACAGGAAGCTTATTTGGGAGAAATGAAAAATTAATTTTTATATAAAAAAATATTATATAGCAAAGGGGGTGATAAAATCATTCATAAATTTGTCATAAATAATATTGTAACAAATGTTGATGAGTATTTGACAAAAGTGTTATATTATTAGATAATAATTTTGTCGATATAATATTATAATAGGTATATTTATAAGGTTTTTTGTTTAAATTTATCAATATTTAGTTTTTAAAATTAATACTATAAAGAATATGGGAGTGATTGTGACATGTATAAACAAGAATTAACATTACAAAATGAAGCGGGGCTCCATGCAAGACCTGCAAGTTTGTTTGTAAGGGAATCAGCAAAGTATAAATCTGAAATATTGGTGGAGAAAGACGGAAAAGAGTATAAAGCTAAAAGTATAATGAGTATACTCAATATGGGAGCTTTTAAAGGAGACAGGATTACAGTTAAGGCTGATGGACCTGACGAAAGAGAAGCAGTTGAAGGGCTGGCAAAGCTTGTAAACGGTAAATTCGGCGAGTAAAAATTTGATAATTTGGGGCCTAACAATTTATTTGTTGGAAAATTAATAATTCCGCTGTTTATTTTCTATCTGATGAGACCTTTGGAAAGGATGAAAACATGACAAGAAAAGAGAAGATTTATAATGCGTTGGTATTGCTTTCAGAAAATATAACCATTGAAAAGATAAAAAAAGGCTTTAAAGGTTATGAGGCTGAAGAAATCGCGGAAATGACGAATATAGACAGATCAAATGTCAGCAGAGAACTAAACTGTTTGATTAAAGAAGGAAAGATTATTAAAATTACAGGAAGGCCTGTTTATTTTATGGACAGGCATATTGTTGAAGATCTATTCAACAAGAATTTTTCAACAAATACGATTTTCAGTTCCTATGATGATTTTATGAATGTTATTTCGAATAAGGATAATAATAAAGATTCAAAGGATCCTTTCAGCAACATGATTGGCTCAAAGGGGAGTTTGGAATTAGCGATTAAGCAGGCTAAGGCGGCGGTGCTTTATCCTCCTAAAGGACTTCATACTTTGATTACAGGACCTACAGGAGTAGGGAAGACTACTTTTGCGGAAATGATGTATAAGTACGCTCTGTCCGTAAGAAAAATAAAGGAAGATGCTCAGCTTGTTGTATTTAATTGTGCAGAATACGCAGAAAATCCACAGCTTGTTTTGTCTCAGCTTTTTGGACATGTAAAAGGTGCTTTTACAGGTGCGGAAAAGGATAAAGAAGGATTGATAGAAAGAGCAAAGGGAGGCATAATACTGCTGGATGAAGTCCATAGATTGACTCCTGAAGGGCAGGAAATGCTTTTTATACTGATGGATAAGAATAAATACCGCAGACTGGGAGAAACCGAAACTTTCAGAGAGGCAAATGTTTTGATAATAGGTGCGACAACGGAGGATATCAATTCGGCTCTTTTGAAAACCTTTTTAAGAAGGATCCCAATGCTCATAAATCTACCGTCTTTGTCCCAAAGACCTATATCTGAAAGATATGAGCTTATAAAATGCTTTTTTAAAGAAGAAGTAAGGAATGTTCAAGTTCCCATAAAGGTCTATAAAAATGTAATGGAAGCTCTTTTGTTATATGATTGCCATGGGAATATAGGACAACTAAAAGCGGATATACAGCTTTTATGTGCCAGGGGATTCTTGGAATACAAAACCTTTGGCAAGAATGAAATAGAGATTGATACTCCTATACTTCCCGATTATATTTACAATGGTTTTCTTAATGGAGAAAAAAGAAGAAACGAAATAGTAAATTTAATGGAATTTGGAGCAGACAATTTTAGTATATTCACGGATTATGAAAAAGAAAAATTTGCTTTAATAGATAATTATCAGATATCGGATAATTTATATCAAAGATTAGCCGAAAAATACAACAAATATCTGGAAGATGGCTATTCATTAGAAGATGTAAATAAGATATTGAGTTCCGAAGTAGAGGAGTATCTAAAAAATTTATTAAACAAATCCGATACGGAAAAGGGAATTCCGGACAAAGAAGAATTGTTCAAGATAGTGAGCCCGAGAGTATACAATGCTGTTAAAGATGCAGCGAGTGTTGCCGAACAAAAATTGAATAGAAAAATCAAGGATAATATTATTATAGGTTTAGCCCTTCACTTTAGTGCATTAATAGAAAAAATTCAAAACGGTAACTTGGATTACAGTGAAGATGTTGAGCAGATAACACTAAATAATCCCCAAGAGTTTAAAATAGCGAAGATAATGACAAAAATAGTTGGAGAGGAGTTAAATATCAATATTCCTTTTCAGGAAGCAGGATTTTTAACTATGTTTTTGGCGACTCTTTCCCAGAGCAGCGGCAGCAGAAAGAAGATTGGCTGCATAGTATTATCTCATGGCGACAGTACTGCCACAAGTATAGCAAAAGTAGTTAATGAACTTCTTGGTGTAAATGTTTGCAGAGCCATAGATATGCCTTTAGATGCAAAGGTCAAAGATATCTTGGGAAAAACTGCAGAGATGGTGAGAAATATAGATGAGGGTAAGGGAGTTGTTCTTCTGGTGGATATGGGAAGCTTAACTGCGTTTTCTGAGATAATAACCCAAAAAACCGGAATAAACACCTATTCTTTTGAAATGGTTTCCACCCCTTTAGCTTTAGAAGTTGTAAGAAAGTGTATGACTCCCGATATGACTTTGAAAAAGCTTATAAAAGAAATGGATTCGGTCTGTCCCTATATCGGCAGAAATGTAGTGGATAATATAGTGGAAGAATTAAATGCTCAGCAGGAAGTTGTTATAACCGTATGTATATCGGGAAAGGGATGCGCGATTAAAATAGCAAATTTAATAGAAAATAACATGCCTATCATCAAGGATAAGAAAATAGAGCTGATTCCTATTGGAATGAGCGAATTTAATGAATGCGTAAGGGAATTGAATAACAAATCCAAGAGAATATTGGCCATAGTGGGTTCTTTAAATCCGGAGGCCGGTATTCCGTTTATCCCTGTGGATGAAATAATAGTAGGCGAAGGCTTAGAAAAATTAAACAAAATAGTACTGGAAGATAAACATTCCGAAAATAAAAACATACAAACCTATTACTCTGATGGAGAGAAAGTAGTTATTGAAAATGAGAAGGATATTTATATAAAAATTTTGGAAAGAACCTTAACGTTCTTAAATCCTGTTAAGGCCTACGATATAGTTAAACAGACTTTTGACTATATAATAGATAAACAAAATATTGAAGCAGATGACAGTATGAAAATCGGCTATATTATTCATTGCAGTTGTATGATTGAAAGGCTGTTAATAGATAGTCCCCTTGTATATAAAAATGTAAGAAAATTAATACAGAAAGAAAGGAAAGATTATGAAATTATCAAACAGTCAATGAAAATCATAGAACAATATTTTGGGCTAATAATTCCTGACACAGAAATAGGTTATATAATAGATTTATTTGACACACATAAGAAAACGTTGGCATAGATATTCTACCATAAAATTTTGAATATAAATATATTTTAAACATTAACACAGAAGCCCCTAATTTAGAATCCTCTTTTATTAACTGAGGGTTCTAAATTTATTTTTTGTGTATTTTATCCCTTTTCTTAAGGGAGTCTTTAATTGACATACAAATTGGTATTAAAATTGCAATTATAATCTGTAAAATCAAAAATCTAATTAATTTTTATAGCATTGGAAAGGCGGGAAGACATGATAGGGATTTTAATAGTTACTCATGGAAATTTTAGTGTGGAATTGCTTAAGAGTGCGGAGCTGATAGTGGGGAAACAGGAAAAGATAAACACTATAAGCTTTAATTACGGAGATAATGTTGAAGTATTACAAAAGGAAATATATCAAAATATAATTTCTTTAGATGAAGGAGATGGAACTCTTGTATTAACCGATGTTTTTGGGGGCAGTCCGTCGAATGCTACTCTATTAAATATGAAGAATTTAGAATTTAGGGCGTTGTCGGGAGTTAATTTGCCTATGCTTTTAGAGCTTTTCTGTTTGAGGGACGAATGTAATGATATCGATATTGTAGCGGAAAAGGTTTTTGATGCAGGGAAGGAAGGTATTAAAGATTTAAACGGAATTATGGCCAGAAGTTAATTTTATATAGAATATTGCAAAGGGGGATTGAATCATAAATTTACTATATTAAATTGATGCTGTTTAAATTAAATGGAAAGGGAGCGGAATATTTATGGCAAATATTGTATTAACAAGGATTGATGATCGTTTAATTCATGGACAAGTAATGACCGCATGGGTTAAACAAACTAAGGCTACAAGAATAATAATTATAGACGATGTCGTCGCAAAGGATGATTTCATGAAAAAAGTGCTTACGATGGCAGCACCACCGGGGATATCTGTCAGCGTTTATAATATCAAAGAGGCAGCAGATGATCTTAAAAATTTTCAGGATTCAAATGGAAGAATAGTAATATTGGCAAAGGTACCCGAAAGCGTAGAAAGAGTTATTAACGAAGGTGTAGACATAAATGAAATCATTGTTGGAGGAATGGGAGCTGCGCCTGGCAGAAAAAAGCTTTATAAAAATGTATCTATTTCAGAATCAGAAAAGGAAACTTTTTTAAGACTTCTGAAAAACGGAGTTAAAGTAACTATTCAGATTGTTCCTGATGAACGCCCAATGCCTATAGAAAAGGCTTTTAAATAAATAGGGCAAAATAAAAAGGAGGGATAATTTATGCAAATCAGCATCTTTCAGGCTATCTTAATCGGACTTGTCTATTATCTTGGAAATTCAACATGGTTGTTTGGAGTAGGCTATTATACTATGTACAGACCTTTAGTAAATGGATTTTTCGTAGGATTAATACTAGGAAACCCTGTTTTGGGTACAATGATAGGAGCTACCATAAACTTGATGTACCTTGGCTTTATATCCGCAGGGGGAGCACTTCCGGGGGATCCGTGCCTGGCAGGCACTTTGGGTACGGCTATAGCGATAGCATCGGGAATAGAACCGGAAGCGGCTGTAGCGTTGGCTGTCCCTATAGGATTGTTAGGGACATTGATTTGGTATGCGAAAATGACTGTAAATGCACTTTTCGTTCATAAAGCCGATCAGTATGCGGAGGAAGGAAATACTAAAGGAATAGCCTTTATGGATATAGTTCCGCCTCAAATATTCTTGTTTATCATAACTTTCTTTCCGGTATTCTTCGCGGCCTTATATGGTCCGACAGCTATAAAATCGGCAATTGATTTCTTGGGTGCAAACGTATTAAATTGTTTAATTGTAATAGGTGGAATGATGCCTGCTTTGGGAATTGCAATGAACTTAAAAGCTATCTTTAAAGGAGATAATAGGGTATTTTATTTTCTCGGATTTTTACTGACAGTATATTTAAAATTAGACATTATAGCTGTAGGATTGTTTGGAGTTGTATTGACTTTCATCTATATGAAATTAAAGAAAGGGGGAAACGAAGTTGTCAGATAACACTTTAAATAGCCAAGATATGAAAAGAAAACAAGTTACAAAGAAGGATTTAAAGAAATCTTGGATAAGATGGATGATGTTTTCCCATTCCTGTTATAACTATGAAAGAATGCAGTCCTTAGGATTTGCTCATTCAATGAATCCAATAATTGAAAGACTTTATGATAAGAAAGAGGACAAGGCATCAGCTTTAAAAAGGCATTTAGCATTTTTTAATACAGAACCAAATGTAGGTACAATGGTTCATGGGATAACAATAGCTATGGAAGAGGAAAGAGCAAATGGAGTGGGAGAAATATCTGATGAAGCGATAAATTCCGTTAAAACCGGACTAATGGGACCATTAGCCGGAATAGGAGATACAATAACTCAGGGAGTAATAACTCCTATACTTCTTGCTCTCGGAATTGGTATAGCAAAAGACGGGAATTTGATGGGTCCGATTTTATATACGGTACTTATATCTGCAATAATCATATGGATAAGCTATACCCTTTGGATGAGAGGATATAAATTAGGTAAAAGTGCAGTAGAACAAATATTGGGAGAAGGAATATTCAATAATGTTATTGAAGGAGCAGGAATTTTAGGATGTACTGTAATAGGTGCTCTTACCGGGAAATATGTAACTTTGTCGACTTCCGTGGTAATGAAGATAGGAGAAGGACAGGTAGCTCTTCAAGCAGACCTTTTTGATAAGATTATGCCGGGATTATTGCCTCTATTGCTAACTTTGGGTGTATATAAGTTACTTGAAAAGGGCAAAAGTCCAATAAAAATAATGCTTTATCTTATATTAATTGGAGCAGTGGGAAGTTTAATAAAAATATTTTAGCATATAGGAGGTAACAAGATGAAAAGAAGACTGAATAATATATTCAAAAGTGATGGCAGGGCCGTAGTTTTAGCTATGGACCATGGTAATGGCATGAGTGTTCTTCCGGAGCTGAATAATCCGGGAGAAATCATTAAAAAAGCTGTTGCCGGAGGAATAGACGCTTTACTGACAAGCTATGGCATAGCAACTACTTTTCAGAAAGAAATAGGCAATATCGGTTTAATTTTGAGAGCAGACGGAGGAACATCCCAATTAGCTAAATCGACAGATAAAAGTATGGAAATAATTTATCAGGTGGAAAATGCTATAAAAATCGGAGCAGATTCAATGCTGGCAATGGGATTTCCGGGAGCGTCAAATGAAGACATAACTCTAAAGGGTTTAGCAAAACTCATAAACGAAGCCAATAAATATAACTTACCTATTGGAGCGGAAATGCTTCCGCGAGGATTTGAACCCGCAGAAGATTCCAGGACAGGAGACAATTTGGCTTTTGCCTGCAGAATAGGAGCAGAATTAGGTGCCGATTATATTAAAACCGCTTATTCGGGAGACAAGGAATCCTTTAAAAAGGTAGTAGAAGGTTGTTATAAACCGGTATTAGTTCTTGGCGGAGGAGTTTCAAAGAAAGAAAAAGATTTGTTCCAAATGATTAAGGACTCATTGGAAGCAGGAGCAAGCGGTGTGATAATAGGCCGAAATATTTGGAAACATCCGAATCCGGATAAAATATGTGCTGCAATAGCCGCTATTGTTCACGAAAATGTTACAGTAGAAAAAGCAGTAAAAATGATATAAAAAAGAAGGGGATCCGCAAGATTCCCTTCATGATCTGGTAATATTATAAATTATTTTTAGGAGATTAATCAATGATTGTAAAATCTAAAATAGGAATGGGAGAATCATTATCCTTAGTGTCTGCAGTTTCTTATGCATTATCAAACGTAGTTCAGGCATGGACCATGGCAGAGGCTCCTCTATACGTGGGAGTTGCCCTTAAATCTTTACCTATCTGGATAATTGCTACTATAATTTATATAAAAGGAAAACATGGTGAGAATACAGAGTTTAAAAGGGAGAAGATTTCTCTAAACGCTTTTTTGTTTCTTATTCTCCTTGGTATTTTTTTTCACGTGTTAGGAAATGCCACTTTGATTTCAGCATTGAAATATGGAGGAGTAATTATTTCAACACCTATAATGGGAACTCAGGCAATATGGATTTCAATATTGGCTTATTTTTTCCTAAGGGAAATAATAAATATTCCTATGATTATAGGAATGGTAATTAGTGTATTAGGAACAGTTGTATTAACCTTAGGTAAAAGTAGTTCCAATATATATATTGAAAATTTAAATTTATCGATAATTCTATCTTTAATTACTGCAGTAAGTTTCGCAATAGGAGGATTAATTCAAAGATATTTGCTTACAAGAGAGAAATTGTCGGAGTGGACCGTAATGTTTTACAGTTTGACGTCAGCTCAATTGATACTTTTTGTATTAGTAATTCTTAATGGAAATATGAATTTCTATTTTACAGTTGGTCTGCTTACATTTTTAAAGCTAATGCTAACCGGTATATTTTGTGCCGTAGCAATTATAGCTTTGACAAAGGCTATGGTCTTTACACAAGCAGCCATTGTGACAACAATTGGTTCTCTGCAGACTGCCATAGCACCATTGCTGGCCGCAATTTTTTTGAAAGAGGAAATAAACGGCTTAATGATATTTGGGATTTTGTTGATAATGGCCGGTGTGTATATAGTTCAAAGGAAGAGAGCAGTTTAAGGCGGGAGGTAAATATGGATAATGAAAAGTTTATACTCTTAACATTGGAGGAAAATATAGAAGTCTTAGAAAAAACTAAAAGTACTCTTTCCAAAGACATAATGGGGTTAATAAATGAATTTGAAGAAACATTTGAAAGAGGAAATAAAGTGTTTGTCTTTGGAAATGGCGGATGTGCAGGAGTTGCCCAGCAGATGGCATCGGCGTTTATAGGAAGGTTTAAATCGGGAAAGCCAAGTAGGCCGGTAATTTCTCTTTCTTCAGATGCTTCATTGATTACGGCACTATGTAATGATTATGGGTTTGAAAATATTTATAAAAAACAGGTTGAGGTTTACGTAAAAGAAGGAGATTTGGTTATATGATTGACAGCAAGCGGAAATTCTTTGAATGTATTAAATGCTGTGGAAAAAGCTAAGGAAATTGGAGCGAAAACTCTTGGGATCACCGGAGAAAGCGGCGGCAGGTTAAAAGATATATGCCACTGTATAATAAGGATACCCAGCGGTAATCCCACATTTATAGAGGATATTATGGCAGAGATTAATTCAATATTATGTAAAACAATTGATTGATTTCTAATTGACGAGGAGGTAATTTTATTATGGAAAAAATGAAAGCAGCGGTTATAACCGGTAAGAAAAAGGCAGAGATACTGGAAATAAAAAAACCTCAGCCAGGCAAAGGCGAAGTTTTAGTAAATATTAAGGCCAATGCTTTATGTACTTGGGAACAAAGAGCTTTTTTAGGAGTAATTGATATGAAGCTTCCTTTTCTTGGAGGGCATGAAATAAGTGGCGTTGTTGAAGAAATTGGAGAAGGAATAGATGAAAAAGAATATAAAATAGGTCAGAAAGTTGCGGTCAGAGCTTTATATTCATGCGGAAGCTGTTATTACTGCAGACAAGGAGAAGAAAATTTATGTATAGGAAAACCGGGCAAAGATCCAAACAAGGAAATCTGGGGCCCAGGCGGACTGGGAGAATATTTGGTTGCCACTCCGAGAGAATTATTTAAACTTCCTGATGATTTACCTTTCGAATATGGAGCATTTACTGAACCCTTGGCTTGCGTAGTAAACAGTGTTGAACGAAGCAAAATAGAACTTGGAAATGATGTGGTTATTATAGGAGCAGGCATAATGGGATTGCTTCATGTGATGGTAAGCAAATTAAAGGGAGCAAGAACAATAGTAAGCGAACCGGATGAAAACAGAAGAAAATTAGCAAAAGAAATTGGAGCAGACATAACGTTTGATCCGACTAAAGAGGATTTAATAGAAAAGGTTAAGAGCTTAACAGAAGGAAGAGGAGCAGATGTGGTATTTAATACTACTGCAATTGCCGCAGTTGCTGGACAAGCAATAAAAGCGACGGGCAAATCGGGCAGAGTCATAATGTACAGTTCTATTCATCCGGATAAGCCTATAGAAGTGAGTCCTAATTGGATTCATAGCACACAGGTAGAAATTATAGGAGCTGTAAGTCCGACTATTGAATCTTTCCAAACATCATCAATATTATTGTCCAAGAAACTGATAAATCCGGAAAAATTAATCTCCGCTAAGTATCCTTTAGAGGAAGCCCAAAAAGCATTTGAACATGCTGTTAGACCGGATTCTTACAGAATAATAGTTACTCAGGAATAAAAAGGATTGTAAGATTAGATGAAGAAATTCATCTAATCTTACAAAAATAAAAAACAGACTACTATATATTTTATTATATATATAAATAAAATAAAAGGATTAAATGATGAGGTGGAGTCATGAATTTTAAAACTTTTAATAGCGCCAATACTATTTTGGGAGAAAATGCTTTAAAATATCTGAACGATATTGAAGAAAAACGCATTGCAATTGTAATGGGAGGAAGAAGTCAACAGAATATAATAGATGATATAATCAGTGATTTAAAAAAATCAGGGAAAGAAAGCAAAGTAGTTGCTAATATAAAAAATGAACCCTCTATGGGTGACATTGTCCAACCCTTAAAGAACGTGATGAATTTTAAACCGGATTGTATATTAGCTTTAGGTGGCGGCTCGGTAATTGACAGTGCTAAGGCTTTATGGATATTTTATGAATACCCGGACCTTAAGTGGGAAGATGTTCTTTTACCAAATCCGGTACCGGTTTTAGGGAATAAGGCAAGATTAATAGCAGTCCCGACTACAAGTGGAACCGGTTCGGAAACTACATCTTGTGCTGTAATGGTAGAGGAAGAAATTCAAGAGAAGAGGTTAATAATAAGTCAAAATATTATACCTTCTTTATGTATATTGGATGATGAGCTGGTATGTACTATGCCTAATCATGTAGCCGCAAACAGCGGAATGGATGCATTCACTCATTCTCTTGAGGCCGGAGTCAATAAAGCAAATAATCCCTTAGTTCAAAGAATTGCATTAACTGCTATTTTAGATATATTTAAATATCTTCCAATATCGGTCAATGAAAATCCGGGAACGGAAAAATTTAAGGAAGCAAGGGGAAGAATCCAGTTGGCTTCTTATTTGTCAGGAGTAGCTATAAATAATTCAGGAACAGGACTTGCTCATACTTTTGATCAAATAGGGCCGAAACTTAATATACCCCATGGATTGACCTGTGCAGTACTTCTACCTTATACAGTAGAGTTTATTGGAGATCATCCCTTCTATAAAGAATTAGGGGAAATTTTCGGATATAAGGAAGGACCGGAAAGCAGCGGAAAATTCTTATCTGAAAAGATAATAGAATTAAATAAATCCATTGGAATACCGGAATGCTTCGGCAAGATGAATATAAATGAAAAAGATTATTTAGAAGCCATGAAAGAAGCAGTTTATTCGGGAATGAATTCAGGCGGACTGGGATTTGCCCCAAAGATCCCAACTTATGATGAAGCGGAACTGTTCATGTCAGAAGCTTATTATGGAAGGAGATGATCCAATGCTAAATTTTAATTATTCTATACCTACAAAGATTTTTTTCGGTAATGGTCAGATTAAAGTCTTGGGAAAAGAAATAAAAAAATACGGAACAAAGGTACTTTTGGTATATGGAGGAGAAAGCATAAAGAAAAACGGTGTCTATGACGAAGTTATAGATCAATTAAAGGGAGAGGATATACCGTTCTGGGAACTAAATGGTGTAAAACCTAATCCGAGAATAGACAGCGTCAGAGAAGGCATAAAAATCTGCAGAGAAAATAAGATAGATTTTTTACTTCCGGTAGGAGGGGGAAGCATAATAGATTGTGCTAAGACTATAGGAGCAGGGTATTATTACGATGGAGATCCTTGGGATCTTGTAATAGGGAAGGGAAAAATAGAAAAGGTACTTCCTATAGGTACAGTGTCGACTATAGCTGCTACCGGTTCGGAAATGGATAATTACGCCGTAATAAGTAATTTGGAAACTAATCAAAAATTAGGTTTGTTTCATGATAATATGTTTCCGAAGTTTTCAATATTGGACCCTGCTTATACTTTTACGGTATCACAGAGGCAGACAGCAGCAGGAACGGCCGATATAATGAGCCATATATTTGAAGTTTATTTCAGCAGAACGGAAGGAGCATATTTACAGGACAGAATGGCGGAAGCTATTTTAAAGACTTGCATTAAATATGGAATAGTGGCAGTAAAGGAACCGAAAAACTATGAAGCAAGGGCAAATCTCATGTGGTCTTCAAGTCTTGCCATAAATGGGCTTTTAAGCTATGGAAAGGAGTCTATGTGGAGCGTTCATCCTATACAACATGAATTAAGTGCTTATTATGATATTACTCATGGGATAGGCCTGGCGATACTTACACCTTATTGGATGGAGTATGTTTTAAATGATGAAACTGTTGATAAATTTGCTGAATATGGAATAAATGTATGGGATATTGATAAAGAAAATGATAAATATGGGATAGCCCGTGGGGCAATAGAGAAAACCAGAGAATATTTCATTTCTTTAGGGCTTCCGTCTACATTAAGAGAGGTAGGAATAGGAGAAGAAAATTTGGAGAATATGGCCAAAAAAGCTACAGATTATCAAGGAGGTACAATAGGTTCCTTTGTTCCGTTAAATTATGAAGATACTTTGGAAATATATAGAAGAGCACTATAATAACTAAATAAAGTTGAATATGCCAAGGAGACGTTTGTGTGAAATCCCACCCCTTTTAAAACGTTCCCTTGGCTTTTTTAATTTTTTTATTGATATAAATTGAAAATTTTCTGTTTTTCTCCTGTTATATTAGGGTATATTATTAAAAATAGGACTGTTTTTGAATTTTTAAATATCAAAAAAGTTGGTGAAATAAATGAGTTGATGTTATATAATTATAAAAAAGGCTTCTATTGAAGCACATAAATTAAGGAAGTCTTTCTTGAAATCCATTTACGGAAAATATAAATTAATGAAAATAGGATTTTCCTATGGATTATAAAAAGGGGAGTGATTGGTTTGAAAAGGGTAATTAGCTTTACTATCATTTTGGTTTTGATTTTTTCCGTAAGCCTGAATGTGTTTGCTGATATGAAAGATGTGTTGGACGACCATTGGTGTAATAATGAAATCGAAGAAACTTTCGTGGAAATATATTTTCCTTATTTAGTAGAAAATAACTATGAAAAATTAGATCCCGACAAACCTATGGAGAAAGATGATTTTATATCTTCATTTAAGCTTCTGCTCAAAGATTATGGATATACATATAAGGAATTAAAGACAGAAAATGACATGAGTAGAAGGAATGTTGCTTATATTATAGCACAAGAGCTTGTATACAATAAAATACTTCAGCAAGACAATGAAGGTAAAACGCCTTTTAAGGACGTGAACAATTTAACTGATGAAGAAAGATATTCTGTTTACACATTATATGATAAGGGAATAATGAACGGCAGGTCAAAAGATGTTTTCAATCCGGATGGCAGTGTTACTCAGGCAGAATGCATCATATTGCTTCAGAGAGTGAAAGGAGTGTTGGTACCTATGAGAGGTATTCCATTTAAGATTATTTCCTCATATCAAAGCTATAATGGCTCGGAATCCGTAAAGGTAAAAGAACTTGAAGATAAGGTGGAAGTTACATTGATAAAGACATTTCCTACTCCCGGATATTCTATGACTGTAAACAAAATAGTAGAAGAAAATGAAGGAGTATTTCGCATAGAATTAGCTGTTAAACCGCCAAAAGCAGGTGCAGTTGTTCCGCAGGTCATTGTTTATAATACTATAGTTATAGAAATTGATAAAAAGGATATAGGGGATCCTCCTTACAATTTTAAAGTAGCAAACGGAATTACCGAAACGGCTTTTGGTAAAAGCAAATTAGTTAAATATTAAAATTTGTGACGTATAAACAGTTTTATGTTTTTTAATAATAAGTTTTAAAAAAAAGGTCAAATACATACTTTTATGTATGTTATGGCCTTTTAATATTGGATCGGGGGTCAAAAAAGTGAGAGGCACCAAAAAAGCAGCAAAGTCAGCAGCAATTATTGCCATATTTACTCTTATAAGTAAATTTTTAGGTTTTATAAGGGAAATGATCGTGGCTTCTAAATTTGGGTCCGGATGGGAAACAGATACATACGTTGTATCCATGACAGCAACAGTTATAATCATGAGTATTGTAGGGGATGCATTGGATACTACCTTGATACCCATTTTTTCTGAAATAGAGGGGAAAATGGGCAGAAAAGAAAAACTTAAGTACATGAACAATGTGGTAAATGTCATTTTTTTTATAACCATAATCCTTGCAGTTGTAGGATATTTTTTATCCCCTTTTACTATTAGTATACTTGCAAAAGGATTTAAAGGGGAACAATTTGACCTTGCGGTAAAACTTAATCGGATAGGAGTCCCAATAATAATATTTTTAGGACTTAATTATGTGTATTCGGGATTTCTTCAATCCGACGAAAAGTTTTTTGCTCCCGCAGCCAATGGCATTCCTTTTAATATTATATATATTATATTTTTATTTTTATTTTCTTATAAATTCGGAATAGAAGGGCTTATGGCAACAGGGATTATAGCCATATTTGTTCAATGGTTAGTCCTTGTGCCTTCAACTAAGAAATCAGGATACAAATGGTCCTTTCAATTTGATTTAAAGGATAAGTACCTTTATAAATCTATTATTTTAACAATACCCGTGCTGATAGGTTCGTCTATAGATCAGATAAATACTATTGTTAATAAGACTTTAGCTTCAAGTCTCAGGGCCGGAAGCATTTCAGCCTTGAACTATGCATCAAGGGTTAGCGACATATTTGTAAGCGCTTTTGCAGTGGCAATAGCTACGGCAGTTTTTCCTATGCTTTCAAATGCTTTTAATAACGGAAAGATGAAAGAGGTAAAGGAAATAATGGCCGAAGGAATAAATATAATTATTATAATTACGGTTCCGTCAACCATAGGAATAATAATATTTGCTCAGCCGGCAGTAAAATTGTTTTTCCAGAGGGGAGCATTTGGCGAAAGGGCAACTTTGATGACTTCTCAGGCCCTTGTGTGTTATTCTTTCGGACTACTGGGTTTATCTTTGAGAACTATGGCGACGAGAGTATACTATTCCCTGCAGGATATGATTACCCCTATGATTAATGGAATGGTTTCCGTGGGATTGAATATTATCTTGAACCTTATACTTATAAAATATATGGCTCATTCCGGACTTGCCTTATCTGCAAGTATTTCTGCAACCGTTACTTCCATACTTTTATTTTTTCAACTTAGAAGGAAGATAGGGAGAATTGGACTTACACGATATTTTACATGTTTTGTTAAAGTCTTTTTAGCATCTGTTATTATGGGAGTTGCATCCTGGGGAATATATTCAGGATTGGGGAAATTTGTTTCAGATACAACGATGTCTCAATTTCTTCGCCTCTTTTTATCAGTGGGAATGGCGATAATTGTATATATGATATTGTGCACAGTATTAAAAGTCAGTGAAATGAAAACATTGATTAACAGATTAAAAAACAGATAAATGGAGTTGCATTTTTGGCTTTAGTATAATATAATAAATATAAATCATTAAATCCGAGTAAAAGACTATGAATTGGTAAGTAGAATGTTTAAACCATTATAGAGAGGGTTTCATTGGTGGAAGAAATCCATGGAATTTGCATTTGAAGTGCACCAAGGAGTTTTTAACCGAAGAATAAGTAGGCTTAAACGGTATTTCCCGTTATAGAAATAGGGTATGAATGTGCCCGAAAGAGATGGATTTGTTCTAAACAGAGTGGAACCGTGAAAGTGAACCTTTTGCCTCTGAATTATATGGAGGGAGAGGTTTTTTTATTTTAATTTTAGAGGAGTGAGAATTATGCTGCTAATAGATGAAGCAAAAAATATATTGAACAAAGATCCGGCGGCCAAAAATTTATTTGAAGTAATAATATGTTATCCTTCACTTTATGCTATTGTTATGTATCATATTGCACATAAACTGTATTTGAAAAAGAGATATATACTGGCTAATATGATTTCCAAAAAGGCAAGGAGAAAAACCGGGATTGAGATCCATCCGGGGGCTAAAATAGGGAATGGACTTTTTATAGATCATGGAATGGGAGTAGTAATAGGAGAAACTGCCGAAGTGGGGAATAATGTGACGATGTATCACGGAGCTACTCTGGGGGCGACGGGAAATGAAAAGGAAATAAAAAGGCATCCTACGGTAGAAGATGATGTGATGATTGGAGCGGGAGCTAAGATATTGGGGCCTATTGTCATAGGGAAGGGTTCTAAAATAGGCGCAAATGCGGTGGTATTAAAAGATGTACCTCCCTATTCAACGGTGGTTGGAATTCCGGGGAGAATAGTTAAGAGAAATAAAATAAAAGTGAGAGAGGTCACTAATATAGGATTTCTTAAAGATGAAGAAGATACATGCGAGTATATAATTTAATTATAGGTTTAGTTACAAATTTCCTTTTATATTTTAAAAAAGTATAAAAGGAAATTTTTTTGTGACAATTATGACAATTATATATATAATGCAAGTTTATTTGATAAACTATACTTAATAATATACTTAAGGAGGATGAAATGAATAGAATAATAAAACAGAAATTGAATTTAAAGGAAGTATCATCTGAAGACTTAAATGCTGCCTTAGAAAAGGTAGGAAAAGATATGGTATATAATTATTTCTTATTTGGAAATGATGTAACATACGAAATTTTTTTAGAAGACTTGAAAAAGAGGTTAAACTTGACGAAATAAGATAAAAATAACGCTAAGGTTTCAATCGGTATTTTTTTTATTGAACAATTTAATTGTATAGGTGATTTTCTTTATAGTTTCGGGAGAGAGTTTGTCAAGCTCATAAAACAAATTTTCAAGAGCTGAATTCTTCTTGCAATATGTTTCTTCGTCTTCTTTTATAATTATATTAAAATTTCTTATATTTGTCTTTCCAAAAAGATAATCTATAGAAACATTAAAATAATCAGCTATTTTAATAATGAGTTTTTCGTCGTTGGGAAATCTTAACCCGTTTTCATAGTTGCCCACAGATTGCCTGCTGATATTAAGTATTTTGGCTAACTCAACCTGAGATAAACCCTTTTCGTCTCTTAAATTTTTTAGTCTGTCGCAAAAAGCCATAAAATTCACCTCAAAACCATATTACCATGGGAAATGATAGTATTGAACTATATGCAACAAAAAGAAGATATTGTTGATTATATAGATATAATTGTATATAATAAAATATTGAATGAGACAAAAAGGAGGGAAAATATGGAATGCTTAGTTAGTGAACTGATAAAAGATGATATAGATATAGAAGGAGTATCGGAAGATGAAATAGTTTCCGCTTTAGAAATAGTAGGAAGGGATTTGGTATATAATAATTTTATATTTGGTAAGGATGTGACCTATAAGGAGTTCTTAGAAAGATTGAATATATATGTAGATATAATAAAAAAATGCAAAATGGCGGCACATCAAAAATAAGCCACGATATTATAAATATGTGGCTTATTTTTCTATTTGATTTATTTAGCCGATGTTGCTGTAGCCAAGTTGGCTTCCAGTCTTTCAACCAATAATTTGTATTGATTTTTAATTTCCTCAGGTAAAGTATCGAATTTTTCAAACCATGCGGCCTGATCTTTTATTTCCTTATCCCAAGCCTCCTTATTGATACTTAAGAGACTCTCGAGGGTTTTTTCCGAAAGTTTGTTTTCAATTCCGGATATATTGATATCTTTTGCCTTCGGAAGATATCCGATAGGGGATTTTATAGCGTCCACCTTTCCTTTACATCGATTGAGAATCCAAAGAAGTACTCGGAAATTGTCTCTGAATCCAGGCCATATGAAATTACCTTCATCGTCGGTACGGAACCAATTTACATTGAATATAAGAGGAGGTTTACTTATCCTTTTACCCATTTCCAACCAGTGAGAAAAATAATTTCCCATATTGTATCCACAGAAAGGAAGCATAGCCATAGGATCTCTTCTTACGACTCCTACGTCTCCTGTACTTGCCGCAGTCGTTTCCGAAGCCATAGTTGCGCCGACAAATACTCCATGTTCCCAATCAAAGGATTGATATACCAACGGGGCGGTTTTGGCACGCCTTCCTCCAAATATTATTGCAGAGATCGGGACTCCTTTGGGATTTTGCCATTCGGGAGAAATACACGGACATTGCTTCGCGGGGGCAGTAAATCTTGAATTTGGATGAGCGCCCTTTTCTCCGCTTTCCGGCGACCAAGGATTTCCTTTCCAATCGGTGGCTTTTTCGGGAGCAGAAAGATTTATTCCTTCCCACCAGACATCTTTGTCTTCGGTAAGAACCACATTGGTAAATATGGTATTCTTTTTTATGGTCATCATTGCATTTGGATTTGATTTCATACTTGTTCCGGGAACAACTCCGAAAAATCCAGCTTCAGGATTGACAGCCCATAGTCTCCCGTCTTCTCCGATTCTCATCCATGCGATATCATCTCCCACAGTCCAAACCTTATATCCCTTAAATATGTCAGGGGGAATGAGCATTGCGAGATTTGTTTTTCCGCAGGCACTCGGAAAAGCTGCTGCTATATATGAAATTTCTCCTTGAGGATTTTCTATTCCCATAATAAGCATATGTTCTGCCATCCATCCTTCATGATAACCTATATAACTTCCAATGCGAAGAGCAAAACATTTTTTCCCTAATAAAGCATTTCCTCCATAATCCGAGCCTATACTCCAAATGGTTTTATCTTCGGGGAAATGACAGATATAACGATTTTGTGGATCTAAATTTCCTTTTGAATGAAGTCCTTTAACAAAATCAGGCGAATTCTTCAAGGTATCCATTGCAATACTTCCGGTTTTTGTCATTATTTCCATGCTTAAAACAACATATTTACTGTCTGTTAATTCTATTCCCACTTTGCTGAAGGGAGAGTCGGAAGGGCCCATCAAATACGGTATAACATACATAGTTCTACCTTCCATGGAATTTCTAAATAAGTTTGTTAATTTTTTATAAGCTTCTTCGGAATCCATCCAATTATTTGTAGGGCCTACATCTTTTTTTGATTTTGTGCATATGAATGTACATTTTTCAACACGGGCAACATCATTGATGTCAGATCTATGATAATAGCAACCTGGAAGTTTGTCTTGATTAAGTTCAATCAATTCTCCGCTTTTTAAACACTCATTTATTAAACGCTTTCTTTGGGATATAGAGCCATCTATCCATACAATATCCTTTGGATTTGCTAATGCAGCCATTTCCTTAACCCAATTATCAACTTCATTGTTAGAATACATTGAAACATCCCCCTTATTGATTATCTTATTATTTATTATATCACATTTCAGAAATAGTATATACTATATAATGGAAGCTTCTTTCCATATCAAATTCTAACACATGAAACTAAATGTTAAAAGCATCAAAAAAATTGAAATTTAAAATTTTTTAATATAAAAGATGGGTAAATTGTAGGCAAGAAAGGCATTGACAAGTCGAAAATAATAAACTATTCTTAATATAAATATTAAAAAGAATTAAGATTGTCAAAATTTATGTGGAGGTTCATGTCAGCAATATAGACATTTTTCTTAGGAGAGGATATAAATATGAATACATATCTTGTTTCATTCGGTGAAACTCTCAGAAAAATAAGGAAGAAATTATCACTAACTCAAAATAATGTCTCGGAGTTATCAGGAATAAATATTGAAACCATCAGAAGAATTGAAGGCGGCAAGGTTATACCGAAATTTGAAACCCTGGACCTTTTATCATCTATATATAAAACAGACTTGAATACTCTGTTTTTAAAATACAGAGTATATAATTATTCTTATTTTTATGAAATTAAAAACAGATTAGAGACAAAATTTGATGCAAATGATTTTGATACAATGAATAACGAGCTTAAAGAGTTAAATACACTTTTAAACTATATACATAACATATATTATAAGAATCTTATCACACAGCTAAGCCTCATTACCGAAGCTGCTATTTTATATAATGATAAGGGTGATGATAGTAATGAAGTTTTTGATAAATTGATTAAAGCAATGAAAATAACCAACCCAAAATTTAATTTAAGTAATTATAAATCACTTGTATATTCTTCCATGGAAATAAGAATACTCATGAATATTTCTTCCGTATTATATTTATCGGATAATAAAGAAAAACACCGTGAAATGATGGAATTCTGTTTTAAAGCGGCAGATTCCAATGATGAGGTATATCCTAAAATATGTTGGAATTTGGCAAGAATTTGTGTAAAAGACAAGGATTTTAAAAAAGCTTTGGAATTTTCTTCTGCAGGTATTAAGGCTTGTCAAAAATCAAGGAATCTAAATAATTTAGACGTGTTATATTATGTAAAAGGAGTTGCCGAATATATTTTGAATAAAAAAGAATACATCGAATCCTTTAATACTTCCATTATTTTATGCGAAGCTTTCGGACATGATAAACTTAAAAATATTATAATGAATGACTATGAGGATATATCTGACATTGAAAAAATTTTCTGACAGATTTTTTATAACCCGGCTTTTGCGTCAGAAGTAAGAAATAGTCTGCATCCTGTGTAAATATTAGGGTTCAGGCTGTTTTTTATTGTGTAGCTGTGGTGTAATCTGAAACCGTAAATGAAATTAATTGTTCCAGATTATTTTGGTTAAAAAGTAGTTGTAAAATTATGAAAATACCGCTTCAAAGTGGGTTGTTCTTTTTATACCCGATTATTATCATATTAATTAAACGGAAGATTAAAGGAATCGGAACTAATAGTATGGTATTGAAATTGACGAATATGTCGAATTTTGTAACAATTCTCACATTATAAATTATAGCAAAATATGAATTCAAAATCATCCACGAAAATCAGGTTAAAACTACAAAATATATTTATACATTAACAAAAAGAGAATAATAGAAAAATAAAAATTTAATTTTTGAATGAAATTGACGCAAGATTTTCTCTTTTAAAATAATTGTGAATTATATCCAGCTTATTATATGTATATACACCTAAAAAGAGAGAGTCTGGTCATTTCAATATATAAAAATGCAGTATTTATAAGAACTGCAAAGAGTTGTGTGATAAGTTAATTAGGCTGAAACGAAAGGAGGTATGTTGGATTAATATAATAAATGGTTTTCAAGAAATAGAATCAAGGGGGAAGTGAAATAATGAAGCTAAGAAAAAAAGTACTTGTCCTGTTTTTAATACTCATGGTTGTAGCATCGACGATGACCGATGCCTTACAGAGTTGGGCATGGGCATCTGAAATGAAAGAAGATGCTTCTCAGAGTTCGATACAGGAATCCGAAACGAAAGAAGATGCTCCGCAGAGTTTGCCAGGGGTGTCTAAAACGAAAGAAGATGTTTCAAAGGGTTTACCGGGGACGTCTGAAACGAAAGAAGATACTTTACAGAATGTAACACAAGGGTCCGGAACCGAAGATGATCCTATTATAGTTCCCTTTACGGACACTGTGAATATGGAAGGCGTGGATAAAGAAATTACTATCGGAGCCGACGACCTGATTTTGGCGGATAATTCCGATGAAATTCCTTTTTCCGATACCGGATATAAAGATGATGACATAGTAACGGTTATCGTGGAACTGGAGAGTAAGCCTTTGGTTGACTATATGATCAGTGATTCGGGGACAAGCAACATTAAAACATTTGCTGCTTCATCAAATGGTAAGAACATAGAAAATGATATTCTTGCCGAACATGAGAATATACGAGACCAAATCAAATCCATTAATGGTGTAAAAAAATCCCTTACCGCATCTTCCGAAGGATATGATTATACGACTGTTCTGAACGGTTTTTCTATGAAGATGCGTTACGGCGATATCGAGAAAGCCATGGAAATTTCTGGAGTGAAAAACATCTTTGTGGCTGCTACTTTTGCGTTGCCTAAGACTGACTTTGAAGAATATACTCCGTCTATGGCAGACAGTGTAGGTACGATTGGGGCAGATGATGTTTGGAATGTGGGATATAAAGGTGAAGGAACTGCAGTAGCTATTTTGGATACGGGGCTTGATACAGACCATGAAGCCTTTATGACTATGCCCGAAGAAGTCAAGTATACAGAAGATGAAATTAACGAATTAGTGGAAAGAGAGTCGCTGCCCGGGGGTTATGTTAATGCCAAGGTTCCGTATGGTTATGATTATGCTGACGGAGACACGAATGTTATCGGTGATATTGATCATGGTACCCATGTGGCCGGTACGATTGCAGGTGACTGTGAAAATTTGCAGGGTGTTGCACCTAAGGCTCAGCTGATGATCATGAAAGTATTCGGAGATGGTTCCGGCAGCACTTCTGATGATATTATTTTGGCAGGTTTGGATGATGCAGTTAAACTTGGAGCGGATTCCATCAACATGAGCCTTGGCTCCGGAGCGGGTTTTTCCGAAAGAAGAGATTCGACAATTGATGATGCCTACTCTCGCTGTGATGAGGCCGGCATCAATTTGATGATTGCAGCAGGCAATGATTATTCCAGTGCTTATGGGAATCAGTACGGCAACAGTCTGCCTATAGCGAACAACCCTGATAGTGCTATGGTCGGAAGTCCGTCTACCTCCTTTGCGGCATTGTCCGTTGCCAGTGTGCAAAATGTTAAATCCATTTATAAATATTTTATATTGGGAATTGGTGAGATAGATAATGATACCGAAAGTTTGGATAATATTGATAAAGTAGAAGAATCACAAAATCCTGTAGGACCTGAAAATCCAACAGAACCAGAAAATCCCGTAGAACCTGAGAATCCAGCAGAACCAGAGAATCCTACAGAACCAGAGAATCCTACAGAACCAGAGAATCCGGCAGAACCAGAAAATCCCGCAGAAGCAGAAAGTTCGGTGGCATCAGAAAATCCGGTAGATCCAGAGAACCCTGTAGAACCGGAAAATCCTGTAGAACCGGAAAATCCAGCGGAACCGGAAAATCCGGCAGAACCGGAGAATCCTGTAGAACCGGAGAATCCTGTTGAACCTGAAAGTCCAGTAGAACCGGAAAATTCTATAGTACCGGAGAATCATTATTATTCTGAATATGAGGACTATGCTAACGAAGAAAATCATATGCCTTATAGTGATGCTGTAAATGCCAATACTAATGCAAGATACGATGCAGCGGAAGCATTATGCGGCGATGAAAATACTTATACCAATGCATATGTGGTAGTTCCCGGATTTGGTGATGTCGGGGATTATGACGAAATTGATGTTACAGGAAAGATTGCACTGGTACAGCGTGGCGGTGATAACATGACCTTTGCCACCAAGGCTGATAATGCCAAAGCAGCCGGTGCGGTTGCCATAATAATATATAACAATGTTTCCGGCTCGTTAACTCCAGGCGTTACGGAAGATCCTGCTATACCTATGGTTGGTATTTCCAAGAATGACGGTCAGAAATTTATCGATTCAGAAAACAAGACGATTACTTTTGGAAAGGGTTGGAGTGACAAATTTGAAGCTGACGATGCTAATGATCCGTCTTCTTTCTCAAGTTGGGGACCGGCACCGGATCTTACTTTGAAACCTGAAATTGCAGCTCCCGGCGGCAATATCCGTTCTTCTGTTATCGGCGGCGGATATGACACAATGAGCGGGACATCCATGGCTACTCCGCATATGGCAGGTATGGGAGCTTTAGTGCGTCAGTACCTCATGGAAGACCGTGAAATTACGGATAGCGATGAGCTTCATGGGCTAACTGATACATTGCTTATGAGTACCGCCGTTCCCACTATTGATGATGAAGGAAATGAGTATTCACCTCGTAAACAAGGTGCCGGCATAGCAAATGTGTACAATGCTGTTACTACTAAAGCATATATTACTGTTCCCGGCAGTGACCGTCCTAAAATTGAAATGGGAGAAAGTGACGAAGGTGTATACACATTAAGATTTGAAGTAAAAAATCTTTCTAATGAAGAACTTGAATATACTATTAATGTTGTTTCTCTAATGGAAGATATAACTGAACAAGATGGTGTGAAATTTATAGATCAGAACTCTAAACGCTTAGAGGAAGGCATAAATTATGATGTAGATGGAGATAAAACTGTTACTGTACCTGCTGATGGTACGGCTGAAGTTGAGCTCACGCTTACACTAAGTGAGGAAATGCGTAATTATATCGACGAGAACTTTGAAAACGGAAATTATGTTGAAGGTTACGTGTATTTAACTCCTACTGCTGAAGACGGAGTAAAACTTACTGTTCCTTATATGGGATTCTATGGAGATTGGGAACAAGCTCCCGCTTTTGAAGTCAATCCTGGAGGAGATTATCTGCTTACTCCTACATTATTTGCTACCTATAGTACATCAGCCGGCGGAGGATATTACCTCGGTCAAAATGCCGATGGAACCTTTGATTATAGCAAGTTGGCATTTTCACCGAAGCTTAATGGTGCACAGAATTTGGCGACAGTAGTGTCTCTGAGAAGAAACCTTCAGAATTTTTCTCTGGAAATTACCGATCCCGCAAAAAACGATAAAATATGGGGCATCGGCAATGATAGCGTACGTAAAACATATTATTATGCTGCTGCGGGACAATTTACTACTGTGAATATTTTGGAACAAGGCTGGAACGGTCGTTATTACAATGAAGAAACAGAGCAGTATGACGGAGATTATGCTCCTGTCGGTCATGACTATGAATATACTTTTTCCGGTGAAGTGGGACAGGCCGGTGAGGAAGGAAAACAGGAAGAAAAATATACCTTCTATCTTGACGGAGAGAAACCGACAATGAGCGATTTCCGGCTTTACACTGATGATGAAGACAAGTTATGGTTGGAATTCCGAGTAACGGATGATCATTATGTCCGTAAAGTTGATGTGAGTGACGGAAACAACAAGGTGCTGCTTACCGGCAAAATTGATGAATTCAAGGATATTGACGAACAAGGTGCTGTTACATTAGTTTCCTTTGACCTGACAGGCATAGGCAAGTTCCTTGCCGAGTACGGCCTGAATCCCGGTCGCTTGAAATTGATTGTCTATGATTATGCCTTAAACAGTGGCAGCGTTTATATAGACATAGGCCCTCAGAGCATTTTGTTGGAGGACACATCGGTAGAAGTAGGGGAAAACAAGCAGCTTAGTATAACAATTCTTCCTGAACGTATGGCAGATTCGCCTATCACATGGACTTCTTCCGATGAAAGTGTGGCTACCGTAGATGAAAACGGCGTAGTCACCGGTATTAAAGATGGAACAGCGGTTATTACCGCAACGGCTCAGTCAAGCTTAAGCAATACCTGTACTGTGACTGTGGGAAAAGGCGGTGGAGGCGAGGAACCTGGAAACAACTTTGGAGAAGCTCCTTATCTGAACGAATCCTTTGAGTTTGAAGGACTTTGGTATAAAGTTACGGGTCCCGACAGCGTGCAGCTTCTTGTGGACCCAACTCGTCCCAATGATTATTCCACAAGTTATCCTTCGTTGGAAGGGGAAGTAACTATTCCCGAAACGGTTACTTATAAAGAAACCGATTTTAAGGTTACTACTATAGGTAGTAATGCATTTTACATGAACAGTAACATTACTTCCGTAAAGCTTCCTAATACAATATGGAATATCGGACACTATGCATTTTATACGTGCAGTAATCTTTCAGATATGCCTTTACCGGATAGTATAGAAAAAATTGATGATTCTGCATTTTATTATTGTGCTAAATTGAATACCAACATACCATCTCAGGTAAAAACAATAGGGAAAAATGCTTTTAGTGGAACTGGTCTGACCTCGGTTAAGCTGCCGGAAGGATTGAAAAGTACGGGAGAAAGTGCTTTCTTCAACTGTATGAATCTTGAAAGTGTTAATATTCCGGCATCATTGGCAGAGGTTGGTAAACTGCTATATGGTAATTGTACTAAACTCAATAATGTGAAAATTGCTAAGGGTGTAACGAAAATCCCAATTTATTGCTTCTATGGAGATACTGGTTTAAAAAGTATTGATATTCCTGAAGGTGTTAAAGAAGTAGAATTTGGGGCTTTCTACTCAGCAGGCCTAACATCTATAGAACTTCCCGAATCATGCAAGGTTATCGGTGAGTTTGCTTATGCCGGTTTGTTAAACTGTCCTAACATTATCGTTCCTGACACGGTGGAATATGTTGGGGCTCGAGCTTTTTATTGGTGTTGGAACTTGGAATCCGTCGTATTTGGTTCCGGTGTTACTTACGTAGGGCCCGGGGTACTGACCGGTGCACTTATGGCTGATGATTCCGATATAGTTCCTGTGGTTCGCAGCAATTCTGCCGGTATAGCCTTGAGACGAAGCGGTTTTATAGGAAAGATTGTAAATGAGGATGGCAGTCCCTTTACCTTCTATTCCGGTTCTGAATTTATATTAGACGGTATTACCTATACTCCTATATCTGAGGACGAAGTTATGGTAACAGGATATGACGAAAATATCGTATCTGACATTGTCAGAATACCGGAAACAGTTACGTGCGAAGGAGACGGACTGACCTATACGGTAACGGCAATTGATGACAGAGTATTTTTCCAAAAATACAATATAAATGAAATTTACCTGCCGAATACTATTACCTATATGGGAGAACGTGCTTTTGACCAGCTTCATGCGCTCAGTTACATCAACATTCCTGAAAATCTCACTACCGTTAATAACTCCTTATCGTATTTGGGTTGGGATAACTTAGTGAACGGAGAATGGGAAGAAGATACATTGACTATCCCCTCCGGTTTAAAAAATTGGGGTTCAGCTTCTTTTGCAGGTAATAGATATAAATATTTAAATGTGGCGGAAGGTGTTGAAAGCATCGGATTATATGCATTTTCATTTAATGTATTACTTGAATCCGTTACCTTGCCGTCAACACTTAAAACAATAGATAATTATGCATTCCAAGGCTGCTCGGAATTAAAGGAAATTGAACTGCCAGAAGGTGTGGAATCCATTGGAGCCGGAGCGTTCTCAGGTGTCCCCATGGACAGTGTTGATATTCCGAATTCGGTTACCTATATTGGTAATGATGGATTTAAAGGACAAATTTATGACTCCGATCAAAAGAAATTCGTTCCTTTAGGGCCTACTGAAGTAAATATCGGCAGTGGTTTGAACTCTACGGGTTGGAGCGCTTTCCGTTCAGATGCGGAAATTAAAGTAGTTTTAAACAGTCAGAGAAATATGCTGGTTGCATTCAATGACCTTGAAAATATTCCGACTATTTGTTGGGACGGAAAAACGGATATCCTATCAAATGATGGTTCTGTTATTCCGAAGGGAGAAACAGTTAGAGTAAGCAAAAATGTGACCATAAAAGGAAAACTCAAGGTTGAAGGTACCTTAATCATACCCGAAGGCTACTATGTGGTAGTTAAGGGAGGAATTATTGACAACCAAGGTACTATTGAAGGTGAGGAACGTATAGTAGACGAGCTTCCTACTCCTGAAAAACCTGACAAAACAGAATTAGCTGAAAAGATAGAATATGCCGAAGGATTAAATGAAAGCAAATATACTCAAAAATCCTGGGCAGTTTTAAAAGCTGCATTGGATAAAGCAATAGAAGTTAATGAGAATGAACAAGCAAGTCAAGAAGAAATAGATGAAGCTTTGGGGACTCTGATAAAGGCGATAAATGGATTGGAAAGAAAAGACGAACCCGACGAACCTGACGAACCAGATAAGCCAGATAAGCCTGATAAACCGAGCAATCCAGGCAATCCGGGAACTCCGAGTATTCCTACTAATCCTGAAAAGCCAACGCCTGAAGAAGATAACAAAGATAAAGAAGATACAAATTTAAATCCCGCTTCTGATTATACGGATTTGAACAGCAATATGTGGTATTACGAAGCTGTCAGCTTTATGCTGGAGAAAGGCTATATGAACGGTATTTCCGAAACGGAATTCTCTCCTGCAGGGACTTTGACCAGAGCACAGCTTGTTACGATTTTGTATCGTATTGCCGGCTCTCCCGAAGCAGAGGGCAAGAATTCCTTTAAGGATGTTCCGTCCGGTAATTGGTACAGTACTGCGGTGAACTGGGCGACTGCAAACGGAATCGTCAACGGTTTTGAAGACTCGACATTCCGACCGAATGATGCGGTGACACGAGAACAGATTGCCGTAATCCTATATCGAAGCAACAACAGTCCTGAGAGCAATTTCGCACTGGACAAATTTGGAGATGCAGACCAGATTTCAGATTATGCATTAGCTGCAATGAGATGGGCAGCGGAACAGGGTCTAATCTCAGGTGACGAAAACGGTATGCTCAACCCGAAGGACAATGCCAGCAGAGCGGAGATTGCCACTATCTTTATGAGATATCTTAATAAATAGTTTTTAATGTCTTTTATATAAGGGAGTGTCGCAAAACTACTGAATAAGTAGTTAGCGATACTCCCTTTTTTTCGTAAATTAAAAAACCAACCATAAAAATTGACTGATATTAATTGTAATTTATATATCAAAATATTCTATATTTTTTCAAAATAATACATCGTTCATCAATTAAAAACATTCTTCTGCATTTTTATACATTATCATCTAAGAATTTTTTCTAAATAAAAAAATGATTCAACATAATATTTAAACTTTTTATATTAATAAAATATAGTTGTTGACTACTTTATGCTATGGAGTTATAATATTATAAAAAGATAATTTACTTTCCCTGAATAATTTATTTTTATAATTCCAAAACGATATAAATGCATAACATTATAATAAATATGAATATTTATAATATCCGGGAAAGTATTTTTTTATAACCCACAGGGAAATTATAATATATATTAGTGTGAATTTTCCGTAAAGTGGGCTTCAAAAAAAGAAGGGAGGGAATATTTTTAAATTAAACTAAACAGAAGGGGGTTTACCAATGAGTGGAAAGAGAAGGATTTTATCAGTATTTTTGGTTTTAATACTGATAATTGGGATTGGGAACATTTCTTTTGCACAGTTAAGCGATATTGAATCCCATTGGGCAAAGGATGAAATTCTTAAATTGATCGAAGAAAAAATCATATTAGGGTATCCGGACGGAACATATAAACCGGATAAAACCATCTCCCGGGGAGAACTGTATATTATCGTAAACCGTATATTAAACTTAAATGCAGAAAATGTTCAAAATCCTGATGAACCGATTAACAGAGGAGAAGCAGTTAAAGTATTGGGACAAGCTTTTAGAATTAAAAATGATGATAGTAACATAAAACTTGGGTTTAGCGATGAGGATGGGATATCTGAGGATTTGGCTGATTATTTAAAGGGAATGAAGGAAGGCAAATATATTTCCGGATATACCGACGGCAGTTTTAAACCTGAGAATATTATTACAAGAGCAGAAATTGCAAAGGTGATTAATAACATGTGTGAAAAGATATACGGTTCTGCTCAGGTATATACCGGTACGGTAAATGGGAATATGATAGTAAACGGCAGTGAAATTAATTTAAAAGATGCAGTCGTTAAAGGGGATCTTTATATTGCCGGTGTCAACAGTTTTAAAGGGGAAAATATAAAGGTTGAAGGACGTGTAATTATTCTTGGGGGAACAAAAGGCACAGTTGTTTTCACAAATTCGACTATATCCAAAATCATTGTGGATAGAGAGGGAGTAAATTTAGAACTTAAGGGCACGAATATAAAGGAATTAGAGGTATTATCCAAAAACGTTGCAGTAAAAAGTGATTCAAAGATAGAGAACTTAATAGCCGGAGAGGACGTAACCGTTAACGGCTCGGTGATAAAAAAAGGACAAACTCTGCCTAAAGCAGCTCCCGCACCTGTAAATCAAGGAGGAGGCAATTCCGGCGGAGGAAACTCAGGCGGCGGAAACAATTCCGGCGGAGAAGATGAACCTTCAAAACCGGAAGAAAAGAAGATAGAGGCTGAATTTTATGAATCCAGAGTAAGACATATTGGAAAGGTATCTGTTAGTGTTAAAGGAATAAAAAAGGCAGAACAATTCTCTGTAAAGTTCAGATATTTTGATGGAAGTGAAGAAACGGTTGGGCCTGTAAATATTGGGAATACGACGGAGGATATATATTATAATAAAGATAGTAAATATAAGACCGTAGATATTGAGATATACGGTAAAAATGGTGAGTTGTTGGATAAATCAAGTAGAGAACTAAACGTTCATGAATTTGGTGGATGGTAAAAAAAGGGGGATTTCCATGAAAAATATTAAAAAAATATTGTCAATTCTTCTTGTATTGGTAATGGTGGTACCTGCTTTTGCTTTTGCGGAGAATGAAATCCAAAGTCAGGATGTTGTAAGCTCCGAAGAGACAGTTGTTGAAAAGGATAAAAAAGTTCCGGCAGAGATGTATAAAGCAGGAATTGACAAAGATAAAAAGGTTGAGGAAACTGGAGAAAAAGGCGACAAAGATGTAAGGGTAATTGTAGAGGTTAAAGATGACCCTGCTGTAGTACGCGCTACGGACAAGGGAAAGAGATTTGAAGAAATGGGAGAGAAAGAGAAGAAGGAAATAGAAAAGAGTATAATTTCTTCTCAAGATAAAGTAATAAAAGCCATCGAAGATAAGATAGATTTTGAAGATAAGGATGCCGCAAAAAAAGAAATGCCGAGGTTTACTACGGCATTCAACGGATTTGCCGGATTTGTAAAGGAAAGTGATATAAAGAGTATCAAAGAAACTCCGGGAGTTAAAAACGTATATATTTCCCAAGAATATGAAAGACCACAACCGGATATGAACAATTCCGGAGGTATGGTTAAAGCCGGAGAAACTTGGGATCTGGGATATAAAGGGGAAGGAACGGTTATAGCGATTATTGATACAGGAGTTGACCCAAGGCATCACGACATGGTATTGAGTGATGAGACTACACCGAAACTTGATGAAGGAACGGTGGGAGGGCTTATATCTGATAACGGACTTAAAGGAAGATATTTCACCGAAAAAGTTCCTTACGGATATAATTACTATGATGAAAATGATGAGATATTGGATTTGGGAGCTGGAGCTTCCCAACATGGTATGCATGTGGCAGGAACCGCAGGTGCCAACGGAGATCCTGAAAACGGCGGAATCAAAGGAATAGCGCCGGAATCACAGCTTCTTGCAATGAAGGTATTCAGTAACGACCCTTCTTATGCAACTACTTATGATGATATATATCTTGAAGCTATAGATGAAGCCATAAAACTTGGAGCAGACGTATTGAATATGAGTTTAGGCTCCGCAGCTTCATTTTATGTACCGGAAAGTGCTGTAGATTCGGCTATCACCAATGCTGTCAATAACGGAATAGTATGTTCCATATCCGCAGGGAATTCGGGATATATAAGCTACGGATACGATAACCCCATAAAGTCAAATCCCGACATAGGAGTTGTAGGCGCGCCGAGTCTTTCAAAGGATTCGATATCGGTTGCTTCCGTTGAGAACTTAAAGATGACGGCTCCCTATTTGTTCTATGAAACAGAAGGAGAAGAAGACCAATCTCTTCCTGATGATTCGGTTATAGTGGGAGAAAATGCTTACAGCGGAACTTTTTTGGATGACAATACTGCTGCACAGAAAATAGTTGTAGAAGCAGCAAGAGCTGATGAAACTAAAGTTTATTATAAAGACGATGGACTGTTGTATACCATTTATGGGGAAGAAAATATTAAAGATTATGATGGAGAAGATATTGTAACGTATTATGATAATCCTAAGATGCCTGGTACTGGTGTACCTAAAAACGTCCTAAAAGCTGCCCAAGGGGATTACTCTGTAAAGGGATTGCAAAAATCCAATGCTGTTCAGACATCCGAAAGCAGTATAGTTAAGATTGCCATGATGGTTGCCGGAAATATAAATCCTGTAGATGTATTCGGAGATAACAAAGTTGAATATGTTGACTGCGGTTTTGGATTGCCCGAAGATTTTGAAGGCAAGGATTTGGAGGGAAAAGTTGCTCTTGTTATACGTGGTCAAAATCCTTTTACGGAGAAAATAACTAATGCTCAAAATGCCGGAGCTGAGGGAATCATAGTTTACAACCATGCAACAGGCGGAGAAGATTTGGTAAGCATGATGACACCGGCAAATCAGACAATTCCTGCCGTATTTATAGGAAACAGCGGAGGAACCGCTCTTGCTGAATTGGCAGATAAGAGAATTCAGTTTACTAATGAAGTAATGAGTGTTCCTAATCCTGTGGGAGGGCAGATGTCCGATTTCACTTCCTGGGGAACGACTCCTACTCTTGAGATAAAACCTGAGATTACAGCTCCTGGGGGACAGATCTATTCAACCCTTCAGGATAACAAGTATGGGACTATGAGCGGAACAAGTATGGCAGCACCTCATGTGTCGGGAGGTTCCGCATTGGTTAGACAGTATATATCGGAAAATTATGAAGGATTGTCTTTAGGGGAACAGACAAGACTTGCGAAGGTACTTCTTATGAATACGGCAGAGCCTTTGATAGATGAATATGATGCTGTTTATTCACCGAGAAGGCAGGGAGCAGGGTTAATGAACCTATACGGAGCGGTATCAACTCCTGTTGCTGTAACAGATGCTTCAACAAATGAAGCAAAGGTTGAACTGAAGGACTTTGACAGTGAAAACTTCTCTATGACCTTAAGAGCAACCAATTTGTCTGATGATGAAGTAACTTATAGAGTGGATACAAGTGTATTGACCGATGAAATACTGAATTATCAAGGTACGGAATATAACCTTTTAGGAACAGTGGAGATGGATGCAGTAGTAGATGCTCCGGGGACTGTAACTGTACCTGCTAACGGTTCAACGGAATTTACGATAAACGTTGATTTCTCAGAAGACCAGAATGCATACAGAAACATGTTCGTAGAAGGATTTGTAACCCTAACAGAAGTAACGGATACTCATCCGACTCTTAGTGTACCCTATGTGGGATTCTACGGGGATTGGACCGAACCGAGCATAATAGACGGGTTTGAAGATTTAGGAGAAATCCCGTTCTATGGGATGTCAGGCATGGTAGATACGGAGACTTATTTCATGGTTCCGGGAAAAGCTGCTATAAGTCCGGGAACAGAAATGGGTGAGATGAATGGCACGGATACTGTAACGCCTGTGATTTCATTCCTGAGGAATGCGGAAAAAGTAGAGTATAATATTTTGAAAGAGAATGGAACTAAATTAACGACGATTAAATCTGAAAATTTCGTAAGAAAGACTTATATAGACGGAGGCGTAAATCCCGAATATTCCTTCAGCCTTGACAGGATTTGGAACGGAATAGCAAGGGGAGGAATAGTTGGAGACGGGCTTTACTATTATCAGATAAAATCCAAGCTGCAGAATACCGATGAATGGCAGGAGAAAAACATTCCTGTATATGTGGATACGGCAGCACCTGTAATCAAAGAGATTTCTTACAGCGAAACTACAGGAAATATAAGATTTAAAGCAGAAGATGCTACGTCAGGCTTCAGAGGATATACCGTATGGATTGACGGACAACAGGCGGTAGAATTTACCCCAGTGGAGGAAGGACAGGATGCATATGAATGTCCGATAGGAGAATTAATAAGAGGAAAAAATAATCCTTTGGTACAGATAGTTGCCTTTGACTATGCTCTTAACGGAGCAATAGGTTCGATTGCTTTGGACCATCAGACTCCCGAAATATATATAACTTATCCGGCTTTGCTTAATGTATATAAGAACAGCGAAATAACGGTTACGGGAGCGGTATTTAATGTAACGAATCCGACAGTCACGCTTAACGGGGAAGAAGCGGACGAAGTAAGGTGGAATGAGAATGTTGTCGTAACAAACCCGGATACGGGAGAAATTGAAAAAACCGGCCCGGGATATGAATACAGCAAAGCTATGACTTTTGAAGACGGTTATAATTCAGTACAGGTTGAGGCTGTTTCTTCAGGAGGAGGAAGATTGTCCATTTCAAGATATTTCTATGTGGATACTAATCCTCCGGAATTAAACGTAACTATTGAAGACAGAGACCCGAGTTCCGACACTGTAAATCTGACAATTAATATGGCAGATAACTTCCCATATTTAAGGTTACTTGTATGGGGAAGTGAAGAATTCTATCGTAATGGAATGGAAGATTTGGCGGATAATGTAGTTCCTATAAACGAAACTACTACTGTAGCTATTGAAGGATTAGAGGTCGGAGATAATGTTATTCCGATAGAATTAACAGATTATGCCGGCCATGTAACTGAACAAACGATAACGATTACGAGGACGGAAGAAGGAACGGAAGGCGAAGCGGTAAGTGACGTGAAAGGTGTAATAGATTTAATCAATAAGATACCCGAAGCAGGGAAGATTACTTTGGAAGATAAAGCTACTGTTGAATCGGCAAGATCAGCTTATAATGCATTGAGTACCGAAGATCAAAAATTGGTGGAAAACATAAATGTATTGATAAATGCCGAATCCATAATCGAAAAATTGGAAGCTCCGGAAGCAGAACTTCCTTCGGAGCCTGAGCTTCCATAAAGGCAAAGATAAAGAGGAGCGTAACAAAATAAATTTATAATAGCAGTTTACACAAACATTTTCTGAAATAGACAGAAAAAGGCCCGAAAAAGCGTTGATAAGCGTTATTTCGGGCTTTCTTTTTATGCAATTTTAATTTTTTATTTAATTACCTTCTGGATTTTAGATTTAAGATTCCTTTGTGTTTTTTTATGTTAAAAATAAAGATGGTTAAAATATAATCATAGATTACAAAACATATTTCAGCTAATACAATTAAATAAGGAGTGCCTATTTTTCCTTGTACCGGAACTGATATAAAAAATTTGGATATAATATATAATAAGAATAAAGACAGGCTGAAATAAAGGGTTTTAATTAATATTTCAACGGGTAATTTTTTTATTCTTTCTATTCGGTTTTTAATAATTCCGTAGGGTCCGAAAAAAATTAAGTATGATATGGTGCTTCCCCGTATTCCCGACAGAAATAAACTTAAAAAAAATGTGGAAATAAATACGTATACTCCTCCTTTCGTCCCTAAGAGTATTATTGCTGTGGGAATTAAAAAGGATGAAACCATAAGAAAAAATATTTTATTGAAGGCTAAGCTGCTGCCTAAATATATGAATATTACGCCTAAAGCCGTCAATATTCCTCCATATGATATAAATTTGCTTCTGTCCTTTACATGCATCTTATAAAATCTCCCCCCATAGATTCACATAAGCAATCCATACAATACAAAGTTGTACACATCTGACAAAGGTCATTGTTGCCTCTCTGGCCGTAAGGCTGTCTGTAATTGTTATTTGCCGTGTTCAGCAGTTCAAAAGCCCTTCTGTATTCCATATTGCTCGGTTCCATTGAATAGGCAGTCTGGAAATTACTGTATGCTCCGTCATACCAGCCTTTTCTTTGATATAAAGCTCCCGTTAAAAAATACCACTCTGCATTCCTGCTGTTTATACTGTTTAATTTTTCTTCAGCTTCTTTAAGGCGGCTTCCTTGGATATCCATTCTGATTTCTCTGAAGAGTTGAGTATCGTTTGTGTATTCTTTCTTATTTGAATATCCGTTATTATTTTTATTCTCCATAAGGTAATCATATGCTTCATTAATTTCCCTCATTTTTTCTTCCGCCAGATCTTTAAGAGGGTTATTGGAATATTTATCAGGATGATATTTTTTGCACAGTTCTATATAGGCCTTTTTTATTTCTTCTTCGCTTGCTCCTTCTTTTATATTTAATACTTCATATGGATTTTTCATTTTTTTCCTCCTTATCGTTTTTCTTTTTTAAAAATACCCGGTCCATTTTTTCTAAAAGTCCAAAAGTGAATATGTTATACAGTATATCTTGATTTTTATATAGAGGAAGAGTGTCTAAGGTTTCCGCACATTCCCTTCCGTAAGATGTTAATACGAAATTTATTCTGTCTTCAATTTTTTCTCCGTTCATCACGCTGTTAATAGCGTTGAATTTATTTTCCTTTATATCTTTTTCCAAATCATCAAAAGCATCAATTATATAGATCCATCTTCCTAAATTATATCCTAAATTATATATTTTTTCATAATTATCTTTTTTGCCCACATAAGAAGTAAGCAACAATGCCGTCAGTTCTCCGAAGGGATGGCTTAATTCGTCTAAATTTGAGGAATTGCCTTTACTTTCGGCAGCATACAGCTCGTTTAATTTGTCGGCAATCATATTTTCTACATTTTGATATTCAGCGGGAATTTTTTTAAGGTATCTTTTTAAAATCGGTGAAAGAAATTTCCCTCTAAGAGAATTTTCATCCTTTATATCATCCAATATCTTATAGTAAGTCAAGGCAATATTTATAGAAGCGGCGTAGTTCAAAGCGTCATTGTTTATTACGAATATTCGCTTTTTTATCGGATGAAGTATACAATTATTTTTTGTATATTGAGGTTCATCCTTATTGAAAGCATCAAGAAATATCGCCATAAATACTACATCATAGTTTAAAGAAATCCTTATAATATTTCCGTAATTATCCTTCAGAACCTTGCATAATCCACAATAATATCCCTTTATTTTTTCATAATCCTTTATTTTAAGTTCCATTTTATATGGGGTTACATATCCAAACATTGTATTCTCCTTAAATATTTAATCAATTTAAATATAACATATAAGGGTTAAGGCTTCAATTACAAAGTTTGGGATAGTTGAAATAAAGATTGAATTTTGGTATAGTCATCTATAAGTAATAGAATGATAAATGGGTAAGAATATTAGTAAGGTTAATATAAGGAGGAACTTTTTATGGCGGAAATCGATTCTGAAAGAATAGAGAATATCAGGAATAATAATTTAAAATATCGGGTGAAATTGCCTGACGGAGCTTTAGTGCCGAGATTAGGTCAAGGAACTTGGCATCTGGGAGAAAATCCGGCAAGGAGAAAAAGTGAAATAGAAACTTTAAAATTTGGGGTAGAATTAGGAATGACATTAATTGATACCGCAGAAATGTATGGAAACGGAAGTTCTGAGATTCTGGTAGGGGAGGCAATAAAGGGAATAAGGGATAAGTTATTTATCGTGTCAAAAGTATATCCTCATAATGCAGGATTAAAAAATATTTTTAGAAGCTGCGAAAATAGTTTGAAAAGGCTGAATACGGATCACCTGGACCTTTATCTTCTCCATTGGAGGGG
Source organism: Sporanaerobacter sp. PP17-6a (assembly GCF_900095615.1). Classification (NCBI taxonomy): domain Bacteria; kingdom Bacillati; phylum Bacillota; class Tissierellia; order Tissierellales; family Sporanaerobacteraceae; genus Sporanaerobacter; species Sporanaerobacter sp. PP17-6a. The sequence continues at coordinate 164,178 of NZ_FMIF01000012.1, forward strand.
AAGTATTCCCTTGGAAGAGACAATTGAAGGAATGGAAAAACTGATTAAGGAAGGAAAAATTTTAAGATGGGGTGTATCCAATTTTGATATAGACGATATGAAGGAATTGTTTAAATTGGGGAATGGGGAGCATTGTACAACTAATCAGGTACTATACCATTTAGGATCAAGAGGGATAGAATATGATCTTTTAAGTTGGCAGGAAGAAAACCATATGCCTATAATGGCCTATTGTCCTATGGCAAAGGCAGGAGAATTAAGAAGAGGATTGACCGAAAATTCTACGGTTCGGGATATTGCAGCAAAATATGGAGTAAAGCCTCTGCAGATTCTTTTAGCTTGGTGTATGCGCAGTAATAATGTAATAGCAATACCTAAATCGTCTACTAAAGAGCATGTATTGGAAAATGCCCAGTCAAATTTCGTTGAACTTACTGAAGAGGACCTTCAGCAATTAGATACTTTTTTTCCAAAACCACATAAGAAGGTACCCCTTGATATTGTGTAGAAAAGGGACAAATAAAAATCCTCTGAAGATTTTTCTTCAGAGGATTTTTATTAGAAGTCCCTATCTGTATAATATTCTCCTGATTCTATTAGGACATTTCCATCTTTGTCCATTATATATTGAGGAGTGTCTTTGATAGCAATTGAATAAACGGATTCTTGAGACGAATCCCTATCTATGGTTATAAGGACTATACTGGGATCGGAAGATTTCAGACTTGTTGTATAATCTCTTTCGCTTAATACATATCCGTCACTAAGTCTTGTGATCTCTAAGTCTCTTCTGAATAATGCTGCAGATTCGCTGTCCAATGATTCCGTGAAAGGAAGTTCGATTTTGTTGCTGCTTGACACATTCAGATAACCGTCATTTTCTTCAACACGAGGAGAAACTTTATCCAATATATATACTCTTCCACCTTCTACTCCCGTGTCTATGAATGTCTCCATATCGTTATCGCTTTTAATTCTTAATGCGCTTGATGATATGGTGGTTTCATCTCTGAAATTCAATCTTAAAGTTACTATATCTGATCCATCGCATATCACATCATCTATTGTTCCTTCAGATATGGAGAAATCATCAGGGCTTGCAGATATAATAGGCTGATTAAACCTTATTTTTATAATATCCGAGTCTTCAAGTACTGCTTGTTTACCCGGAATGTTATTGTAATAATCCTTTGCTCTTGCTTTTCCAGAGCTGCTGTATTCAAAGTTTAAATTCACTACGTCCGGATCAAGGAAATTTCCTTTAAGATCTTTTAATCTCGATATTTGAAGTCCTGTTAGATTTCCTGATGTACCTATTTTTACTTCTTTTCCGTCTATAGTATCGGGAAGAGTAACAAGAACTGTTTGATTGTCATTTATTAATGAAAATTCGGTATCCTTCGGCATATAAATCTGTTTTCCGTTAAAGGTAATAAGATAATTTGAAGGATCATCCACTGTTGCCATATCCATTTCCTTTGAGAATTTCAGCATTATCTGGTTTGCTACTCCCGAATAGCTTTCAACTTTCGGCCTTATAAGGTCGGGTGCTTCTATTGTAGTAGTATAGGTTTTTATCACATTTTTCAATGCGGTGGTATCCTCAACGTCCTGAATGGTTAATGTATTGCTTCCTATTGGCAGCGGATTAAACAGGTTTATAACATATTCTCTGCCGGAACCGGATATATTCTTAATGCTTATATTTTTTCCGTCCTTATCCTTTAAGATATAATAAGTTCTGTTCCCTGCGTTGACATTTTTACTGAAATAAACCTTTATGGATTTTCCATCTTCTTCAAGGAATACACTTACTACTTCCGGAGGAGTCTTATCTATTACCGGAGTTACTTTTATTTCTTCATCCTTCAACTTGTTTCCCGAGTAATCTCCCACTGAGGTGATATATAAAGTTGTTTCATAATTTGGAAGTTTATTTGAGGAAAAATCAAGGATTACTTCATTATCTACTACTTTTACATCTGAAGGATATTTTTTTGAAGATCCGGATTTCCAATAAAAATTGGTTTTACTTACGGTAGAGGGATCTATATCCTCATCGAAAGTAATTATTACTTCTTCCAATGTTGCTCTTTTTTCTGTGATAGCAGGAGGCTCATCATCCGTTATTATATCAAAGGGAACATCCTCGTTTACGGATTTATATCCTGCGAAATCATACAATTCAGATGTAGTCAGAACATGCTGACCTTCTTCAAGGGCGTTGGAAGTCGAATAATAGGTAAGAGTCACAACCCTGTCGTTTAATTCTGCTTTTCCTACAAAACTTTTATCATCAATTTTAAAATTTGAAGCTTTGACACTTTTTAATGGCTCAGAGAAGTATATTTTGATACCCTTATTTCCGAGCTGATTTACAGATTCTACAGAAGGTATGGAATTATCGGCTGCGGTAAAAGCAGTATCTTTTATTGACAATTCTTCTCCTTTAGCAGATTTTATTTTATATGCTGCTACTTTATAATCTTTATTGTTGGTCATAGGATTTTCAAGAGTTAAAACAATATCCTTATTATCATTGTAAAGTTTTACATTTTTAATTTTTCCGCCATTAGTGGAAAAATTGCTTAAAAATAGGGAAGATTCCTTATCAATGGCTTTTGAAAAGGAAAGGGTTATTTCTTTCAAATTATCTGCTTTTGCTCCAGCAAACTCAAAAGGGATATCTTCGATTGTAAAATCTTCATATTTTGTATAATAACGGCCGTTTGTAAATCTATAGCTCCAGTTTCCGCTTTCCAATCCGGGGACGGTTACGGAAAATCTTCCGTCGGATTTTAATGATATATCAACACTTTTTTCCTCGGAAGTCATGGTATCGGAGGCAGGTTTTAGCTGGAGTTTTAGGGAATCGGCTCCCTTAGCTTTCCCTTCTATTGTTATTGTATCTTTGTCTATAGTCGGCGAAGCGGTTACGGTGAATATGTCGGGAAGAGTAATGTCCAAACTTTCGGCCAAAGTCGAACTGCTTCCCTTTCTCGTAAGGTTGAGAGCATTAATTGTCATTGCAGACATTAATCCACGGCTTAAACTTTCCGTTGAAGTAGTAATCAAATTTTCCATAAGCCCAAGTCCTGCAGCTATGGTAGGCACGTTATCCCAATTTTGTGCTTCTTCCTCATATCCCAATGCTCTTAAGAGTATTGTTTGAAATTGTTGTACTGTTACAGGCTTATCAAATCCGAAAGTACCGTCGGCATTTCCTACGATAAGTTTCTTTTCAACAGACCAGGCTATATATGGTTTATAAAAATTATTGTTTACATCCTTGAAAGTAATATCTCCTTTGTGTTTTTTTGCAGTGTTTTCCTGCTTATAAAGTCTTGATATCAATACTACTAAGTCTTGCCTTTTTAAATTATCCTCAAGCATTAAATCTCCTTTTTCATTCCCTGTAAGTACTCCTGCGGATTTGAGGATTTCTCCCGATTGCTCGTATAGATCATCTGTGGAAGAATCGCCATATACAGGAGAAAAAGATAAAACTATAAGTAAGGCTGCTAAGAATATTGATAAATATTTTTTCATTAACAGACATCTCCTTTCTCTTTGATTTCAATTTAATTATACTATAAAATAGGCCTTTGAAATATTACAATTGAGTGACAGATTAATTGACATATTATTTTTAATGATATAAAATACTATAGTTATAGTATAAAATTACGAGGAGGTAAATGATGAGATGCCGACGAAATATATATTTGTTACAGGAGGAGTTGTTTCTTCCTTGGGCAAGGGGATTACGGCAGCAAGTCTGGGACGATTGCTTAAAAGCAGGGGCCTGAAGGTAACTATTCAGAAGTTTGATCCTTATATAAACGTAGATCCGGGAACAATGAGTCCTTATCAGCATGGAGAGGTTTTTGTAACGGACGACGGTACGGAAACTGATTTGGACTTGGGACATTATGAGAGATTTATAGATATAAGCTTAAATAAAAACAGCAATGTGACTACAGGTAAGATATATTGGTCTGTGATAAATAAGGAAAGAAAAGGAGAATATTTAGGAAGAACTGTCCAGGTTATACCTCATATTACTAATGAAATAAAGGAGAAAATCAGAGCTGCAGCTAAAAATGAAGAAGTGGATGTAGTAATCACCGAAATAGGTGGTACTGTAGGAGATATTGAAAGTTTACCTTTCTTGGAAGCTATAAGACAATTTAAGGGTGAAATTGGAGGAGAGAACGTTATGTATCTCCATGTTACCTTGGTTCCCTATCTTTCAAAAGCAGGGGAATTAAAAACTAAGCCCACCCAGCACAGCGTAAAGGAATTAAGAGGTATCGGCATCCAGCCTGATGTTCTTATTTTAAGAACGGAAAAACCCATTTCTAAAGAAATGAAAGAGAAAATAGCTCTTTTTTGTAATTTAAAGCCAAGAGAAGTTATTCAGAATATTGATACCGATATTATATATGAACTTCCTTTGATGCTCGAAAAAGAAGGCCTTTCTCAACTGGTTATAGAACGTTTGGGACTCAAATGCGGCAAACTTGATATGGAAGATTGGAAGGATATTGTTAAAAGAGCAAAAAATCTAAAGGGAAAAGTAAGGATAGCTCTCGTAGGTAAGTATGTGGAGCTTAAGGATGCATATTTATCTGTCGCGGAAGCATTAAGACACGGAGGTATAGCTAACGGAGTTGAAGTAGAGATAAATTGGGTTCATTCCGAACATGTAAATGAGGACAATTGTGAGGAATTGCTTAAAGATTCCGACGGAATACTTGTACCGGGAGGATTCGGAGATAGAGGAATTGATGGAAAAATTTATGCGGCAAAATATGCGAGAGAACATAATGTACCTTATTTGGGAATATGCTTAGGAATGCAGATGGCTGTAGTTGAATTTGCACGAGATGTGTTGAAACTCAAAGGCGCTCACAGCTCCGAATTAGACCCGAATACTCCTTATCCTGTTATAGATCTGATGCCGGAACAGAGAAATATAGATTCCCTGGGAGGAACCATGAGATTGGGAGCATATCCATGTAAATTAGTTAAATCCACAAAGGCAATGGACGCTTATGGAGATGAATTGATATATGAAAGGCACAGACACAGATATGAATTCAACAATGAATTCAGAGATAAAATGGTAGAAAATGGGCTTGTTATAAGCGGAACTTCTCCTGATGGGAGATTGGTGGAGATAGTAGAACTCAAAGCTCACCCTTGGTTTGTGGCCGTTCAATTTCATCCTGAATTTAAATCAAGGCCTAATAAATGCCATCCTTTGTTTAGAGATTTTATTAAAGCTTCTAAGGAAAATTCTCATAGAGATAATTAAGAAAATATTCTTTTGTTGAAGGAAATATATCTTCCATGAAGAAATATATGATATAGGAGAGTTTGTAAGGTATATTTTATGAAAGGGAGGGTGTTATTTTAATGAAGAAGAATATTATTGCGCTAATATTAGTTTTGAGCATATCTTTAATTTCTGTTCCCAATACCGCCTTCGGGGATATGATGTTTACCGATGTAAATGAAGGATATTGGGCAGAGAAATATATTGACACAATGGTTAACGTAGGAATTATGAGTGGGTACGACGACGGTACTTTTAGACCTAACGATAAAGTAAATAAAGTACAAGCTGTAGTGATGATTTCAAAACTTCTTTATGTCGGCCAAAGTGAAATTACGTCGGCACGAGAAAAATACGAAGAATTTCTAAAGAATTATAACCTTACTGAAGATGAAAAGAACAATATGTCGGTAATTATGGATAAAGGAATTGTAAGCAAAGATATTGTAGAAAAGGAGTTTTTCAGTAACGGGGCTCCAAAAACCGCATCAAAATTGGAAGTATGCCTGTATCTTGTAAGAGCTATGGGAATTGAAGGCCAGACAAGCGGAAGAATTTTTAAATTATCTTATAAGGATGCGGAAACCATACCTGTTAATGCCAGACCTTATATCGACCTTCTTATAGAAAAGGGAATAATCGATAAGGAAGGGGATGCAGGGGGGAAATTTAATCCCAATCAGGAGATAACAAGAGGAGTTTTGGCTAAGATGCTATATCTTGCCTATAATGAAATGAATAACGGCAATATAAATGTGACTCCGGGGAATAATTCCGAAATTCAGAACGACGATAGCGGAATCAGCGGAACCGTAGTTGAAAATACAGGAGAATTTCTTATAATTGATACGGGGAATAAGAAGGATTCTTACGAATTTACTTCTAATACTTTAATTATGCTGGATGGCAAAACCGGAACCAAAGATGATATTAAAAGAGGAATGGTAGTAAAAATTACCGCATCTGCCGGAAATAAATTGGATTCCGTAAAGAACGAAAGTACTGATGAGTCATTGTCAGGGACTATAAAATCCATTGATTTAGGTGCTTCTCCCAGTATGGTTGTTGAATATAAAGATGATTCCGGAAATACCAAGTCTCAGACTTTTTACTTATCTAATGATACAAAGGTATCCTTAGACGGAAAAGAAGGATTTTTGTATTCATTGGAAGAAGGAGATTTAGTTGATATTCATGTATTGAATAATTTGGTTGTAGGTATTTCGGCTGAAACCAAATCAGGAACCGTAAAGGGAATACTTAAAGATGAAAAATTTGAGGATGGTTTTCAAATAACGGTGGAAAGAGATGACGAGTCACTGCTTGAATATACTGTGGAAGATAATGCCTCAATAAAAAGAAACTCTGTCAGTGCAAATATCAGTGAATTAAGAAGAGGAGACGAGATTAATATTTCTCTGACCTATGGAAAAGTTACAGGAATAGATGCTAAATCCGTAAAAGGAGAAAATGAAGGAACAATAAGTGAAATATTGATAAAAGAAGAACCTCAAATTACTATAGTTAATTCAGAGGGAGAAAAAATTACTTATTATGTTTCCAAGGACGTTTCCGTCAATATTGAGGATAAATTAAGTGAAATATATGATTTAAGATTAGGCTATCATGCCAAATTGGTTTTGGAAAGCGATGAAATTATATCGGTGGACGTAGACGAGAAAACTTTGAATAATGAATATATGGGAGAAGTTGAATATATAAATGCCGACGCAGGATTTTTAAGAATTAAAATAAACGGCAGCCAAGAATCTCTAAATGTTAATTTATCTTCTAATATTTCAATTAAGGATATGGACGGAAAGTCTGTGAGTATAAACGACATAACCGGAGGAGATAAGGTTCTTGTGAAAGGTTATATGGACAAGGGATATTTTGTAGCGGACAAAATAGTATTGGCAAAATAAAGGTTTAAAGGGAGTTTAAAAAATACCTCAAAAATGCTTTTATTTCAACATTTTTGAGGTATTTTTTATTCCGTTCTTATTGCTTCCAAAGCGCTTAAATTCATTGCTTTTTTAGCTGGGTAATATCCGGACATCAATCCTACCAAAGCCGAAAATCCCATAGCTGCAAATATCAGCCATATGGGGATGATGCTTATACGGGTGTCGGCGCTTGCCCCCATATTGTTTTGAAGAAAATTTATTCCTACTTTATTGATTATAATTGACAGCACTTCACTTAATACTATTCCTACGGTTCCCCCCAAGAGGCCTATCATTCCTGCCTCAAAGAGGAATAATTTTTTGATATCCCTTAAAGATGCGCCTATTACTTTCATGACCCCGATTTCTTTTGTCCTTTCATATATGGACATGATCATTGTATTGGCGATTCCTATTGCCGCTACAAGAAGTGATACGGCGCCTATTCCTCCAAGGACTGCTTGAATGATAACTGAAGTCTTGTTTAAACTCTCAAGAGCGTCCGACAAACTCCATGCCTCATATCCCATATCCTTAATTTTTTGCTGTACTTCCTGAACTTTGCTTATATCTTCAACCTTTACGAGGATCGTCTGATATTCGTTCCCGTTTGTTTGTGTTTTATTTCCTTCGGCTTTATTTTTTTCTTTTATTAATTTTTTAACTTGTTCAATGGGCATATATACGTTATAGTCGGTATCGTAAGAACCTTCCTGAAGAATTCCCACGGTTTTTACTTTATAAGTTTTGTAATTTACTTTCTTTTCTCCATCCTGGTTTTTCAAAGACGATTCATTCGGATTTCTTTTCCTTCCGTAGTTCATATCAAATGTCATTATAATCTTATCGTTCATCAGATCTATTTCCGGCTCCTTGTTGGGGCCTCTTCGCCTTCGTGAGTTTTCATCATAAAAGGTATGTTTCATTCCTCCTCCGAATATTAATACATCTTGGTCTCCGGTTTGAAACAGTCTTCCTTCTCCGATTTTAAAGTCAAATTCTTTCATCGAACTGGGGTCTATACCTTTTAACGACATATAAGTACTATACTTTCCGTCTACTAATTTTATTTGATCTTCTACAATGGGTGTAACTGCCGTTACATCAGGAATATTCTTAAATTCAGCCAAACTTTCTTCATTCAGTTTTTTCTCTGTACTTGAACTTGATGAGCTGACTGAAACTCCGCCGTCATAATACATCTCATTGTAGCCTTGGCTTACCGTAATAATGTTTACACTTCCCATCTGTTTTATCTGATTATTAAAGGCTTCTCTCATCCCGAATCCTAAGCTCAGCATAACTATTATGGAGCTGGTTCCTATGATTACTCCTAAAACCGTCAGAAAAGTTCTTAATTTTCTCCTCCATAAATTTCTTATTCCCATGGAAACCAAATCTAAACTATTCATCTATTGACATAGCCTTCTCTTTCTTTTTCTTTCTCCAGATTTTAATTACGATTATTGCTAATATTATAGGTATGACTATTGCCCAGAATTTTGCTGTTTTAAATATATTCTTGCTTTGCTTTTCTTGAGGAGGTAATTCATCAGGATTCGGAGCCGGAGGAGCTTCCTGAACATTTAAAGCAAATTCTTTTCTGACTTCTACTGTTTCTCCTCTGCTGTCTTCATAGGAAAATACAAGAGCTCCTTTTACTTCGCCGGTAGCTTGAGGAATAATAGTTCCTTCGTAAGAATCGCTTCCTCCCGATTCGAAATTTCCCAAGTAGTAATTGCCGTTTTCTGTCTGGAAATCTCCCTCGAGCTTAACCATTGTATTGTAAAGTGTGACTTTTCCGGTATTGTAAAAGTCAATTGATATGGGAATCGGAGTTCCGACAAAGGCCTCGGTCGAAATGGTCAATTCTCCTGTTTGCAATTTGGATTTTTGAACGACTGGGACTCCTACAAGTTCTGTGGCAGTAAGTTCTTGTCCATCGTTATCTTCATATTCGAAAGTTGCCGTAACGGTATAAGTTTTTGCTTCGGCAGTAGGGACCGTATACATTGTAATCTGCTTTTCAACTCTTCCCTTAGGGGCTATGGAGTCTATGTAGAAGGTATTACTGCTTCCTACGGGGCTGAATACATTGCTCCCGTTTTCCTTTGTCTGATCGTTTACAGATAGAGAAATTTTTATATTTCTTACGGCTTTATCTTTATTGGTATTAAAAAAGGATAAGTTCATTACAAAATTTTCTCCTGCGTTTACTAATGCAGGTGAAAAACTGTATTTATCTATTATAAGTTTTGGCTTTTCTTTCCCGCTGTCTTCTTTATCTACGTATACTCCTACATATTGTGTTAACATATATTTTTCATCGTCTTTTCCGAAATTTAATTCATCTTCATATTCAACGGTAATATTTATAGGATAGTTTTTTGCTGTAGCTTCTTTCGTTGGGGAAAGGACAAAGTCTACATGTTCTGTTCCTTCCGGGGCAATTCCGATGATTTTTTTGATACTTGCGGTTTTAGGAACTATTGCAGGATCGGAACTTTCGACTTTTACAACAATATTAGATGCATCTAATTTCCCGTGATTTACAAGATCAAATCCTATAGTAAAATTCTTTTCCGGAGTAATTCCCTCATCAGGATAAACAATATTTTCCATTGAAAGATTGGAATTTGATCCGCCTTTTCCTCCAATGTTAATAAATACCTTTTGGGTATCTTCATAGGCTTGGTTTTGCCTGTCCTTATAGCTGAATTTTAAGTCCAATCCGTGGCTTCCCCTTGAAGCTTTGCTGGAGGCTTTAAGATTGAATTTAACGTATCCGTGAAATCCTCCGGCGATTTTTTGAATGTATTGAGTGTTGGAGCCTTCTCCCATAACAAACCCTTCGTCACTTAATCCTTCCAAAGAAAATTTGATATCTTTTGCTTCTTCTGTTCCGTTGTTTGCTATGTCGAATCCAACTTCCACTGTTTCTCCGGGAGCAATACTCTCTGATCCTATATCTACTTTGCTTATTATAAGTCTTGGCGGCGAAATTCTGTTTATGACCTTTACATATACTACTGTATTGTAAGTTCCGGGATCTCCGTAAGAATTAGTAAATTGAAAATTTAATTTAATCGGATAATTTTTTTCCGCAGCGAGAGAATCGATTTTCAGTTTTAAGGTTACATCTACAGTACGATCTCCTTCGATTTTATCTAAGCTCTGAGAAAATGTCAGGTCATTTATTGTAAAAGGACTGGCTGAATCAATTTCGGGAGTGATTACTACGTCCTTTGCAGTATAACCTGTATTTTTTATGGTTATTGGAATATCAATATTACTTCCGGCATCCCCCGTAGGTATTTTGTCACTGATTATCGAGAGCTTGGGCATCAATTTGGAAGTATCTTCATCTATTTCTGCCGATACAGGTGCGTAAAATTGGGTTATTATCAGCAGTACTGCTAAGAATACATGAAAAAATCTTTTCATTTATTATGCGTCCCCCTTAATATTATTTTTTGAATTTTCTATAATCTTTTCTATGTTTCCATCTCTTATATAAATGATCTGGTGAGCATAGTTTGATATTTCCGCATCATGAGTAACTATTATTAAAGTCTGCTTTTGTTCGTTAGCCATGGAAGTCATAAGATCCATAACTTCTATGGTAGTCTTCGTGTCCAAGTTTCCCGTAGGTTCATCAGCAAACACAATCTGTGGATGGCCTATAAAAGCTCGTGCAATGCTTACTCTTTGCTGCTGCCCTCCACTCATCTCAGAAGGCCTGTGATGAAGCCGGTTTCCCAATCCCACTTCTATAAGCATTTTCTTTGCCGCTTTGTTTCTTTTTGATTTGGGTATTCCCTGAAATATAAGAGGGAGGCTTACATTTTCCAAGGCAGAGAGAGTTGGAATCAAGTTATATGATTGAAAAACAAAACCAATATATAGTTGACGAAATTTAGTTACCTGATTTTCGTTCATTCTCTCCAGATGCTTTTTATTTATTATTATTTCACCCTTTGTTGGCTTTTCAAGCCCCGCCATCATATTTAAAAGTGTACTTTTTCCTGAACCGGAAGTGCCCAACAGGCATACGAGCTTTTCATTGTCTATAGAAAGATTTATATTGTTAAGAGCAACAATTTTTTCTTCTCCCATCCTGTAAACTTTCCGGACATTATTCAATTTGATCAATTCTGTCAAATAAGAATTCACCTCCCATCATATTATATATGATTATTCTATCATAATTTTCCTTTTGAATAAACTACAAAATAGTTACAATCATATTTTATTAACAAAAATACTCCTCTTTACATAAACGGATTTTTATATTTTTCAATCTGCTTATTCGAAGAGGAGTATTTCAGGTCTATTATATTAAACGAGATTACTGTTATACACCTTGAGCCATCATTGCATTTGCAACTTTTAAGAATCCTGCAATATTTGCTCCGGCAACATAGTTCTTAGGCATTCCGTACTCTTTAGAAGCTTTGTCGCAAGTCTTGAAGATATTTGTCATTATTCCGTCAAGTTTTGCATCAACTTCCTCTGCGGTCCATGAAAGTCTCATGCTGTTTTGAGACATTTCAAGAGCCGAAGTAGCAACTCCGCCTGCGTTTGCAGCTTTTGCAGGAGCAAGAAGTATATTATTCTTCTGGAATAATTTAATGGCTTCAATAGTAGATGGCATATTTGCACCTTCACCTACTGCGAAAACGCCGTTGTCGATAAGCTTTTGAGCGCTTTCTGCATTTATATCATTTTGAGTTGCACAGGGAAGAGCTATATCACATGGGATTTCCCATATACATCCGCCTTCAACATATTTTGCATTAGTATGATATTTTACATATTCCTTTATTCTCTTTCTTTCAACTTCCTTAATTTTCTTTACTGTATCAAGTTTTATTCCGTCTTCATCAAGAATGTATCCGTTTGAGTCTGACATTGCAACAACTTTTGCGCCATAATATTGTGCTTTTTCACATGCATAAATTGCCACATTTCCTGATCCGGAAATGACAACTTTTTTATTTTTAATCGTTTCATTATTAGCTTTAAGCATTTCTCTGACGAAATATATAATGCCGTATCCTGTAGCTTGGGTTCTCACCAATGAACCTCCCCAACCGATTCCTTTTCCTGTAAGTACTCCGTTTTGGAAATTACCTTTAATTCTCTTGTATTGTCCGAATAAGTATCCGATTTCTCTTCCGCCTACACCTATATCTCCTGCCGGTACATCTATGTCGGGTCCGATATGTCTTTGAAGCTCGGTCATGAAACTTTGACAGAATCTCATAACTTCTCTTTCGGATTTTCCTTTGGGATCAAAGTCGGCTCCGCCTTTTCCTCCGCCAATAGGAAGCCCTGTTAATGAGTTCTTGAAAATTTGTTCAAATCCAAGGAATTTAATTATTCCGATATATACGGAAGGATGGAATCTAAGTCCGCCTTTATAAGGCCCTATGGCACTGTTGAATTGAACTCTGAATCCTCTGTTTACCTGAACTTTTCCGTTGTCGTCAATCCAGGGAACTGCGAATGTGATTTGCCTTTCCGGCTCGATGAGTCTTTCAATGATACCGTTTTCAACAAATTCATGATGTTTCTCCAAGACAGGAACTAAAGATTCGAGGACTTCTTCTACTGCCTCGTGAAATTCAATCTCGCCAGGATTCCTTTTTTTAACAATTTCAATATACTTCTCAATGATAGGTGACATTTTAAAATCTCCCCTTTATTAATGATTTGTAGTTTGTTAAAGCTTTTACAACTGTAAAATATCACACTATGAAGAAAGTGTCAATAAGTTCCCTGATAATTATAAAGGGGTTTATAGGTGATACTTGACATAAGGTGATAAAATAGCCATATTTATATATTTTAACTTTTTGTAATCTTGTTGTATAGAAAGTAATAATTTATTATGATATAATAATACTGTCTTTTAGGGTTTATTATGAGGATGGAGGTACAAATATGAGTGAGGCTATGATAAGATTAAGGATGAGTTCGGGAGATTCTCATTATGGAGGGAATCTTGTGGACGGGGCAAAGATGCTTCAATTGTTTGGAGATGTGGCAACGGAACTTTTAATCAGGCAGGATGGAGATGAAGGTCTTTTCGCGGGATATGAAGAGATAGAGTTTTTATCTCCGGTATTTGCGGGAGATTATATTGAGGCAGTCGGAGAAATAATTAAAATCGGTAATAGTTCGAGAAAAATGAAATTTGAAGCAAGAAAGGTTATAGCGGCAAGGCCGGATATCAGCAACTCAGCTTGTGATGTATTAAAAGAACCTATAGTTGTTTGCAGGGCAGTGGGAACTTGTGTTACACCCAAAGATAAGAAGAGAAAATAATAAGGGGGTAAAGCAGTAGAATGGAAAAGCTAATTATAACTGCTGCCATATGTGGAGCAGAAGTGACAAAAGAAAATAACCCCAATGTCCCTTATACTGTCGAAGAAATAGGAGAGGAAGCAGAATCGGCATATAGAGCGGGGGCAAGTATTATTCATCTTCATGTAAGATATGATGACGGGACTCCGACTCAAGACAAAGAAAGATTTAGAGAATGTATGGAGGAAATAAGAAGGAGATGCCCCGATGTTATCATTCAACCATCAACAGGGGGAGCAGTAGGAATGACTGATGAAGAGAGACTTCAACCGGTGGAGCTTTTTCCGGAAATGGCAACGTTAGATTGTGGAACCCTTAATTTTGGGGGAGACGAAATATTTATAAATACTGAAAATACAATCAAAAATTTTGCGAAAGTTATGAACGAAAAAGGAGTAAAACCTGAAATAGAGGTATTTGACAAGGGAATGGTAGATTTAGCGGTCAGATATCATAAACAGGGATATATATCTGCTCCCATGCATTTTGATTTTGTGATGGGAGTACAGATGGATGCAACAGTAAGGGATTTATCATATATTTCGCGAAGTATTCCTGAAGGGTCAACATGGACTGTGGCAGGAGTAGGAAGGCATCAAATACCCATGGCAGTAGTAGGGATAATTATGGGTGGTCATGCAAGAGTAGGATTTGAAGATAATGTTTATATTTCTAAAGGAGTATTAGCTAAGTCAAACGGAGAATTAGTAGAAAAAGTAGTAAGAATAGCTAAAGAAATTGGAAGAGAAATAGCTACTCCCGAAGAAGCAAGAAAAATTTTGAGAATTAAGTACAAAGGATAAAATAGGACTATTGAGGAAAGGTGAAGCCTTTCCTTGTACTTTTTGTAAGATAAACAAATTTTCTATTAATTATGGAAGGATTTTTATGCTGTGTATAGAATTATTGATGGAAAGAGTTTTTTCGGAACAACTAATTTTCAAAATTTTAAAGAAAATGGTATAATAAATATATAAGGAGGGTTGAAAAATGAAGTTTTTTATAGATACTGCCAATATTGATGAAATTAGAGAGATAAATGATTGGGGGGTTATATGTGGCGTCACTACCAATCCATCTCTTATTGCAAAAGAAGGCAGAGATTTTAAAGAAGTTATAAAAGAAATTACGTCGATAGTTGATGGTCCTATCAGTGCGGAGGTTATTTCTTTAAAAAGCGAAGGGATGATTAAAGAAGCAAGAGAATTGTCGAAGATTCATCCTAATATAGTTGTTAAAATTCCTATGATAAAAGAAGGGTTAAAAGCAGTCAAAGTACTTAAATCCGAAGGAATAAAAACTAATGTGACTTTGGTTTTTTCTCCAAGCCAGGCACTTCTTGCGGCTCGGGCAGGAGCATCTTATGTAAGTCCATTTATAGGAAGAATGGATGATATAAGTAATGAAGGAATGAATATAGTAAGGGACATAGCAGAAATATATCGTAATTATGACATTAAGGCGGAAATAATAGCTGCAAGTATTCGCCACCCGATACATGTTATAGAAGCTGCTAAGGCAGGGGCGGATATTGCAACAATACCTTATAAGGTATTTTTAAATATGGTGAAACATCCTATGACAGATTTAGGAATCCAAAGATTTCTTAAAGATTGGGAAGGTTTGGTTAAGAAATAAGGAGGGATTTTGATGGATAGAAATTTGCCCTTAAACCTTGTGAGGGTGACAGAAGCGGCTGCTTTGGAAAGTGCCAGATATTTGGGAAGAGGAGATAAAAATGTCGTGGATCAAGCGGCGGTAAATGGAATGAGAAATATGTTCGATACTATAAATATAGACGGAACTGTTGTAATTGGAGAAGGGGAACTTGACGAGGCTCCGATGCTGTATATCGGAGAACAAATAGGAAAAGCCAAGGAGGGCTGTCCTGAAGTAGATATAGCTGTAGATCCCGTGGATGGGACTATAGCTGTGTCAAAGGGACTTTCCAACTCCATATCGGTGGTAGCTGTAGCACCTAAAGGCTGCTTACTTCATGCTCCGGATATGTATATGGATAAAATTGCTGTAGGACCTAAGGCAAGGGGTGTAATTGATATTAATGCACCTGTAAAGGAAAATTTGAAGAATGTGGCTAAGGCACTTAATAAATCGGTTTCAGATATTACTGTGACTATGCTTGACAGGCCGAGGCATGAAAAACTCGTAAAGGATATCAGAGAAGCTGGAGCAAGAATTAAATTATTCAGAGACGGAGACGTAGCTGCGGCTATTGCTACGGGATTTGAACATTCGGGAGTGGATATTCTTATGGGCATAGGAGGTGCGCCTGAAGGAGTAATCGCGGCTGCAGCCCTTAAATGTATGGGAGGAGAATTTCAGGGGAAACTTCACCCCATGGATGATATTCAAAAAGAAAGATGTATAAAAATGGGAGCTAATGTTAATACTGTATTAACCATGGAAGATTTGGCCAAGGGGAACGAAATAGTATTTGCTGCTACCGGAATTTCTGATGGAGAATTGTTAAAAGGTGTGTTATACTATGGAAATGACATGGCAAAAACTCATTCAATGGTTATGAGAGCGGAAACGGGGACTATTAGATTTATTGAAGCAATACATAGATTAGATAAGAAACCGGAATATGCAAAATAAAATCCCGGGCTTTCCGGGATTCCCTTTCTTTTTTCTTTCCTTCTTATATGCTTTCCACCATATAGATATACAATAAATACATAAAACACATAAAAAATATTGGAGGTGTCGGTTAGTTTGACCCAAGTAGATTTAAAAGGAAAAAAAATATTAGAATTAAGAGAAATAGCTAAAAATATAGGGATTAAAAGTCCTTATAAATATAAAAAAGAGGAGCTTGAAAATTTGATTATACAAAACACAGCTTCCGATAAAATCAATGAAGACAAAAAAAATGACAACATTGAAGATAAAGAGGAAGCTGATATTAAAAAGATAAATAAGGAAGATTTTCCTGAAAAAATAACGGAAGAAATAGAAAAGATGAATGATGTAAATTTAAGTGAGGGGATATTGGAAGTCCACGTTGACGGATATGGATTTTTAAGAAGTGACAATTACCTTTCGGGAGATAATGATATATACGTATCCCCATCTCAAATAAGAAGGTTCAGACTTAAAACCGGTGATAAAATATTAGGGATTACAAGGCCCGCAAAGTCCGGAGAAAAGTATAAAGCCCTTCTTTATGTTAAATCTGTAAATGGCTTAAATCCGGAAAAATCAGTTTCCAGACCGGATTTTGATTCATTAACTCCTGTATATCCCACCGAAAGAATTGTTCTTGAAACAGCTTCAAATGAACTTTCTATGAGAATGATTGATTTATTGGCGCCTATAGGAAAAGGTCAGAGAGGAATGATAGTATCTCCTCCTAAGGCGGGAAAGACCACTCTTCTTAAAAAAATTGCTAATGCAATTTCTATTAACCATCCGGAGATTGAAATAATAGTTCTTTTAATTGATGAAAGACCGGAAGAAGTAACGGATATGAAAAGGTCCGTAAACGGAGATGTAGTGTATTCTACCTTTGATGAACTTCCTAAACATCATGCCAAAGTAGCAGAAATAGTCCTTGAAAGAGCAAAAAGATTAGTGGAACACGGAAAAGACGTTGTTATTCTCTTGGACAGTATTACAAGGCTTGCCAGGGCTTATAACCTCACTATTCCCGCAACAGGAAGAACTTTATCCGGAGGATTAGATCCGGGAGCCCTTTATATTCCCAAAAGATTTTTTGGTGCAGCAAGAAAATTAGAAGAAGGGGGAAGTTTAACTATTCTTGCCACTGCTCTTGTGGAAACAGGAAGCAGAATGGACGATGTAATATTTGAAGAATTTAAAGGTACAGGAAATATGGAAATACATTTGGACAGGAAACTTTCGGAAAAAAGAATATTCCCGGCAATAGATATAAACAAGTCGGGGACAAGAAGAGAGGAACTTCTTTTAAGTCAGAAAGAATTGGAGACCATATGGGGTATAAGAAAAGCATTAAGCAATTCTCCCATTCAGGATGTAACTGAAACTTTAATCGAAGATTTAATGCAAACTAAATCTAATGAAGATTTTATAGATGTTATAAGGAATAAAATGTGGATTTAACACAAGGGGACGGTTCTTCTGTGCTGTCTGGCGAACTTATTTTAAACTTATCTTATGCCAATGGGAAAGTCCTAATTTCCTTGATTTATTAATGTTTCGACAGAAATCTTATTATTATTTCTTTTAATTAAACTTCAGGATGAAAAAAGGTTATTTTATGCAGTTAACTTCCTATTATTAAAATTTTAAAATATGTATTTAGTTGAAAATTTTAAAAGTATATGCTATAATGAATAAAGCTGAAAATTATAGTATGAATTTGTGCATAGAGAGGTGAAGGGAATGAAGAAGGACATTCAACCTAAATATTATGAAGCAACGGTAACTTGTGCTTGCGGAAATACGTTCAAGACAGGATCGACAAAAAAGGAATTAAGAGTAGAAGTTTGTTCGGAATGTCATCCGTTTTTTACAGGTCGTCAAAAATTTGCGGAACGTGGTGGCCGTGTAGAGAAATTCAAGAAAAAATATGGCTTGAAATAAAATTTGAAAAGAAGTTAGAGATTATACTCTAACTTCTTTTATTTAATGGGAAAGTTCTGCTTTTCCTATTAAATAAAAAGAGGCACCTCAAAAAACTGAGCATACCAATAAAAGAAGATCCTGATACTTGCCCTATGTGCAGTGAAAAGCTAATTTACAGCGGAGTATATTCTGAATACCAGGACTGCGGTCATAGTTATTGCTCTATATAAAGAATTTATATTTTTCATATTATATTGAAAAGTCAAAATAATAATAATTTTTTTAAAATTCAATTGACATTAGGATTTTTGTTTGATATTATAAAAGTAATCAAATTTACATTTAGAACTAATAGGGGTAGTAAAAATGTTTTAAAATTTTATTATTAATGGTTATTATTTTGACATTATTTATTATCTAACTCAAAAAAACAAAAATAAGTAGAGAAGAAGGTTCCATAAAATAAAATGATTATAAGATAGAAGATATTTTATTTCAATTAGCATATTGCAGTTCATAAATTTTTTAGCTTATTTTAACATAGTATCTTATAAAAATATATACTTTTTTAAGAGAGTTTATAAATGTTTTATATTCAAAAAGATATCCAGCAATATCCTTTCTAAAATATAAAAAGTTTAGTCTATTATAGTTCTTACTTTGTATACAATGGTTTATGCATAAATTGGAGTATTTTAAGGCATTTTCATACATATCAAGCATATGAAGATGTAGGACAAACTATAACATGGTGTAATAGAAGTAATATGAAAAATAAGTAAATTTTATAAATGAATATAATTATAGAATTTCATGCATTAAAAAAACAGAACGAAATTTTCAAAATAGATAAATTTAACTTTTAGATATAATCATGTAAATTATTTATATTTAAAGTTACTAATTTAGCTTTTAAAAAATATCTGGCTAAATTTAGCTAAATATTTTTTAATTATTTATTAATTTAAATAGGAAATGAAAGGTGGTGAAATAGTATGGAAAAAATGAATTATAAAGTTAATCAAATTGTTACTCCTACATGTGGATGTTTGATTGGTAGCTGCGGAAATAAAGCAGAAATAAAATAATAATGTAGGTAGTAATAAGAGTACGATAATTGTACTATGAGAAATTTCTCATAGTACAATTATTAATTTAAATAATAGAAGGGGGATATAAGAATAATGTATTACGAAGATGTAGGATTATATTTAAAGGATAACGTTTTGTTTGATCTTATAGATTTGTGCATATATAAAGTTAATGAGGATGCAATAAATATATTTAATAGTCTGTATAATAATTTGGATACTTCCCAAATAGAAAAGTTAAAAGATTATAATTTAATTAAGAATACTTTTTTTTCATCAAATAGGAAAGAGAAAACATGTAAGTATAGCGATAATATATTAAATATTCAAATTAGTATAAGCAATACATGTAATTTAAAGTGTCGATATTGTTATGCGAAATACGGAAATTATGGAAAAAAGGATTCTTTAATGTCAAAGAATGTAGCATATGAAATTTCAAATAAAATAAAAAAAGTATTTCCATCAGTACAAAAAATTTCCTTTTTTGGGGGAGAACCTTTAATGAATATTGATGCTATAGAAACAATAATAAATACTATAAGTAATAAAAATATTAAATATTCTATGGTTACAAATGGAACGATAATGAACGATAGACTTACGGAGATATTAAAAGAAAATGATATTAAAGCAATTATTAGCATAGATGGACCAGAAGAAATTAATGATTTAAATAGAGTTTATAAAACTGGCGGTGGAACTTATAAGGCTATAGAAAACAATATAAAAAAAATACAAGATAATATAGGCTCCGTAGGTATGTTAGCAGCAGTATATACGAAACCTTCATGTTTAAAGTATTCAAAAAAGGAAATATGTGAATTTTTGTATAATGCTTTCCATGTAAAAGTTATAGGAATAGGTAATGTATTTACTGAAATAGAAGAATTAAAGCTAAGTGATAATATAAAGAAAGATTATGAAATGGAAGTAAAGGATTTAGTAGAATATACATTTGATAAAATAATGAATAAACAATTTTTCTTGATTAATGAAGTTTATGATGCATTAAGTGCTTTTTTTAACCAAGTAAGTATGAATGAATTCTGTGGTGCAGGAACAATGTCATTATTTATTGATGAAGTAGGTAATGTATATCCTTGTCAATTATTTGTTGGCGATGAAGAGTTTTATATGGGTAATATATTGAGGAATTATGAAAAATCATATGAGCAATCAGATGATTATATATCAATTAGAAATAAATTAAAAAGTGTACAAAAATGTTCAATAGGCAAATGTGAATGTTGTATAGCAAAATTTTGGTGTTTTAGATGCATTGGTCAGTATAAAAAAGAAAGCAATTTTGGTGCATGTAAAAATATAAATGAATGTTCATATATTGTAGACATAACAACAGAAACATTAAATAAGATAGCAAGATATATGAGTGAAGGTAAATTTGATGAACTAATAGAAAGTATTAATTATTTAGCTTCTTATACAAAGTAAAAGAGATAAGGGATGTGTGGTATGGTAAAATATATTTTTAGAAGAAAATTTTTATATATGTTTTTAATTATTGTTATGTTGTTATCATCTTTATTGAGTGTAAGAGTAGCTTTTATTGCAGGTAATATTATTGATTTGTTGAGTGACAATAATTTTACTAATAGTCTTTTTAATATTCTAGTAAAATCTTTTTTAATTTTAATATTGTGGGTAGGGGTTAATTTTATCGGCAATGTCATTAAAGCTAAGTTGCTCAAAGGAATAATGCTGGATTTTAAAGCAGACGTTTTCACTAAAATATCCAACCTAAGCATTACAGAATTTCAAAATAATACCAGCACTTACTATGTATCTATAATAAACAATGACATCAATACTCTTGAAGAAAATTATTTCAATCATATTTTATCGATTGTTTCAGAAATTTTACTATTATTCATATCAATAATTACTTTATTTACAATAAATATATATATTGCCTTAATTGCGATAGCAACTTCAATTATACCTCTTTTGATACCAAAGTTAACCAATAAAAAATTATCTCTATTAAGAAGTGAGTTTTCAAAGGATACTAAAAGTTTTATATCTATGGTTAAGGAAACGATATTAGGTATTGAAACAATAAAAAGTTATAATATAAATAAACAAATTTCAGATATATATATAAATAAAAATGAACAAATGAAAGAAACAGAGCAAGAAATATCCGTACTAGAAGGTATAATTCAGGCTATATCTATACTTGCAGGATTTTCAATGTACTGCATTGTATTGACTTTGGGTATTTACTTAGCATATAAAAAGATTATAACTGTTGGGACAGTTATTGTAGCAAGCCAATTAACTAATAACATTAAAAATCCTATAATTAATATAATATT